>CAZWDD010000084.1:0-19086 GCA_964632345.1 uncultured Solibacteraceae bacterium
GCTCCACCAACCGCCGCGCCATCAGGCACTGGCGGCCGAAGTAGCCGGTAATCTGCTCGTCGAGCCCGTATAGTTTCTTCGTGGCTTCGGTTTCGCGTTCCACGTCGACCGCTTCCACGGCCGACGTCTGCATGCGAAACGCCAACTCATAGGACTCAATGCGGGCCGCGAGTTCGGAATCATGCGGGTTCTTCCGCGCATGTTCGTCGTTCATCCTGCCCATGAAGTCCAGCCACTTGCGCTGCCGCTCCGGCGTCATGCCCTGCGGCGGCTTCAGGTCAACAATCGGGTCACCAGTGGGGCGGAAGGGGGTAGCCTGAAAGGCGGCGGGCATGAAGCCGTTGCCCCAGTTCGGGGCGCCGCCAATGGGCCCGCCGCGCGGATCGGTGAAGACAACGAACGCGGGCAGGCTCTGGTTCTCCGTGCCCAGCCCGTAGGTGACCCAACTGCCCAGGCTCGGGAACCCGGTTTGGATGGACCCGGTATTCATCTGGTACAGCGCCGGGGCGTGGTCGTTCGAGATGCAGTGCATCGAGCGGATGAAGGCGATGTCGTCCACCTTCTGCGCCACGTGCGGGAAGAGGTCGCTCACGTCCATGCCGCACTGGCCGTACTTCTTGAAGTCCCACAATGCGGGCATCAGGCCGCCGGGCGTCCCCTGCGACGGGATGATCGTCTTTCCCGGGATGGTTTCGCCGGCCCGCTTCTTCAACATGGGTTTCGGATCGAAGGTGTCCATGTGGCTCACGCCGCCGTAGCAGAAGATCGAGATGATGGACTTGGCCTTGGCCGGGAAGTGGCCCGCTTTCGGGGCAAGCGGCGAGACGCTGGCGCCGCTGAGCAGATTGGAAAGCGCCAGACCGCCGATGCCGCCGCCGGCCTTGAAAAGCAGTTCACGTCGGGAGAAGAATCGCTGGCTCATGGGATGTAGACGAACTCGTTGATGTTGAAGAGGGCGTGGGAGAAGTCCACCAACCCCTGCGGGTAGCTCTGAATGAAGTCGACCGCGCGGCTCATCTCAGCCTCGCTCGGCGGCCGGGCCAGCGCCAGTTCATAGGCCAGCTTGACCTGCGCGGCGGTATCCGCGCCAGCCTCGCGTTCCAATCGTTGCGCGAAGTGGCGCGCCTGAATGCCGATGAATTCGTTGTTCATCAGAATCAGCGCCTGCGGTGCGATCGTCGACCGATTGCGGCGCGCGCAGCTCGACATGGTATCGGGGCGGTCGAAGGTCTCCAGCATGGGCAGAGGAATCGTCCGCTTGCTGAAGACGTAAACGCTGCGGCGGTAGGTGGAAGGGTCGTTGACGGCCTTGCCGTGCCAGGTGCGTTTGGAGCTTGACTGGAAGAGCGTGGGATCAATGTAGGGGTAGACGGCCGGGCCGCCGACGGAACGATCGAGCGTTCCGGCGGTAGCCAGCACGGAGTCGCGAATCACTTCGGCCTCGACGCGGCGGCGCGGCATGCGCCACAGCAGCCGGTTGTCGCCATCGATCTTGCGGTTGGCCTCGATATCGTCGCTCGCCATGCGATAGGCCTCCGAGCGCATGATCAGCCGGTGGATGTGCTTGATGCTCCAGCCGTTTTCGACGAACTCGGAGGCGAGATAGTCGAGCAGTTCCGGGTGCGTGGGCCGTTCGCCCATCTTGCCAAAGTTCGACGGGGTACGGACGATGCCTTCGCCGAAATGGTTCTGCCAGATGCGGTTGACCATGACGCGAGCGGTGAGCGGGTTCGATGGCGCGGTGAGCCATTCGGCAAAGCCGGCGCGGCGGAAACTGCTCTTGGCGCCGGCGGGCGGCGCAGGGAAACTCCATTCGCCTTCGTGCGCGACGGAGAGCACGCCAGGGCCGACGCGCGAACCTTTCTGCCCGATGTTGCCACGGTGAAGGAAATAGGACGCGGGCGCTTCCCGTCCGTTCTCGGCGATCGCCATGGCGGTGGCCAACTTGGGCTTCTGGCGGTCGAGATCGTCGATCTGCGCTTGCAGCAACTCCCGCTTGGCCTGGTCCCGCGCCGGCATTTCCGCAATCAGATCCTCCTCCCGAATGGACTCCAGCGTCTTCTCCACCTGGTTGGCGTTCAGCTTCTGCCCTTCGGTCCGCTTTTCCGGCGGCGTGGCCAGCGCAACGCGCATGTACTCGGGCAGTTCGGCGCGGCGGCGGGCGATGATCTTTTCACGCGTCGGTTTTTCCACCGCGCGGATCTGTTCGCGGACGGGCTTCTGCAACTCTTCGATACGCTTGATTTCCGCCTTGATACGGGCGAGTTCCGCGTCGCTCACCAGCGGGCTCTCATCGGCCTTCGTACCGAAGAAAACGGCCTGCATGCGGTAGTAGTCCTTCTGCGGAATCGGGTCGAACTTGTGATTGTGGCAGCGGGCGCAACCGACGGTAAGGCCGAGCAGCGAATTGGCGGTGGTGACGACGATGTCATCCAACTCATCCATGCGCGTCTGTTCGGTCTTGATGTTGTTCTCGACGCCCAAACGCAGATAGCCGGTGGCGATCTTGGCTTCCACATTACCGGGATAGAGTTCATCGCCAGCGATCTGTTCTTTCAGGAAGCGGTCATACGGTTTGTCGTTATTGAAGGCGCGGACGACGTAGTCCCGATAGCGCCAGGCGTTGTCGCGCTCGCGGTCATACTCAAAGCCGCCCGAATCGGAGAAGCGGACAATGTCGAGCCAGTGGCGGCCCCATCGTTCGCCGTAGTGCGGGCTGTCGAGCAGCTTGTCGACAAGGCGGTCAAACGCCTCCTGGCGCTGATCGTCGAGGAACTCCTTCAACTCCGCGGGCGTGGGCGGGAGGCCGGTCAAGTCCAGATAAGCGCGGCGGGCAAGCGAGCGCTTGTCGGTCGCCGGCGACGGCGTGACCCTCTTCTTTTCCATTGCGGCCAGCAGGAACTTATCGACGGCGTTACGCCCCCAGGAACCAGAGGCAGCGGGCACGGCCGGGCGGGTCACCTTTTGAAACGCCCACCACTTCCGTTCATTCGGCGTGATGGGTCTGTCCTCTAGTTTCGCTAGCGCCGCGCGGGCTTCCTCTTCCTTCTGGTCCAGGATGTCCTCGTACGGAACGCCACGTTCAATCCAGATCTTGAGCGTCTGGATATCTTCGTCGCTCAACTTTTTCCCCGGCGGCATGTGCGGCCCTTCCAGGTGCGCCACCTGGCGGTAGATGCGGCTTAAATCCGGATTCCCCGGCGATACCGCCGCGCCGCGTTCCCCGCCCTTAAGGATCGCGTCCCGCTTGCGCAGATCCAGTCCCGCGTTCTTGAGCGGCGCCCCGTGGCAGCCGACGCAGTTGGCGGCCAGAATCTTCGACGCCTGTACGCCCAGCGCATGGCGGTCATTATTCTGCTGCGCGCTGGCCAACGCGGCGGAGAGTACAATAGCGAAACCGAGACGAAGAGGACTCATCACTTGGCTGATATTGTATCCGGTTACCGAAGGCGTCTGGACTCGCTGGACGCGTTCCGCGGGGCGACTATTGCCTCCATGATTCTGGTGAACAACAATGGCGACTCGAAGACCACCTTCGCGCCGCTGCTCCATGCCGAATGGCACGGCTGGACGTTCACCGACCTGGTCTTTCCGTTTTTCCTGTGGATGGTCGGCGTAGCGATGACGTTCAGCTTCGCGCGGCGCGTGGAGGAGGGCGCTGACAAGGGCCGGCTGCTGCTCCACACAGTGCGGCGCGCCGCACTGATTTTCCTTCTCGGACTGCTGTTGAACGGGTTTCCCTACTACAACCTGGAGACACTGCGGATTCCGGGTGTCCTGCAGCGGATCGCCGTCTGCTACCTGGCCGGAGCGGCGCTGTTTCTCTACCTTACGTGGCGAGGCCTGGCGGCGGCGATCGTAGCGTTATGCGCGCTCTATTGGGCGCTGATGACGTTGTTCCCCGTGCCCGGATTTGGCCCCGGCGTGCTGGAGCCGATCGGCAACTTTGCACAGTGGGTGGACCAGGCGCTGCTGGCCGGGCATATGTACTCCCGCACCAAGGTCTGGGACCCGGAGGGGATCGTCAGCACGCTGCCCGCCATTGCCAACGTGTTGTTGGGCGCGTTGACCGGGATGTTGCTGCGGAAACGGGATCTGGCGCCGGCGGAGCGGACGTCGTGGATACTCGTTTGCGGCGGCGCGCTAGCGTTTCTCGGCGCGTTTCTCGATCACTTCCTGCCCATCAACAAACAGATTTGGACGCCATCGTACGCGGTGTTCACCAGCGGACTTGCGGCGCTTAGCTTCGGAACGTTCTACTGGCTGATCGACGTCCAAGGCATACGGCGCTGGAGTGGGTGGTTAACAGTCTATGGAATGAATGCGATTGCGCTCTACACGCTTTCGGGGCTTTTTTCCCGGATGCTGGGGCTAACCGGGCTGCGGGCGCCGCTCTATGGCGTTTTCACCGCCATCGCCCCCCCGTACCTGGCCTCTCTGGGGTACGCGCTGTTCCATGTTGCCGTGCTGTTTGGCGCGGCCTGGGTACTCCATCGAAGGGGCTGGTACCTGCGGTTCTAAATGGCGAAGCGCCGGACGTGTCCGTCCGGCGCTTCGCCCGTTCGATTGGGGGCTGGGAATTACCAGCGGCCGCCACCGCCGCCGCCGCGGCCACCACGGCCACCGCCGCCGCCGTAACCACCGCCACGGCCACCGCCGCCGCCGTAGCCACCGCCACCGCCGGCCGGCTTCGGACGCGCAACGTTGACATTGATGTTGCGGCCGTGGAGCTCGGTGCCGTTGAGGGCGTTGATTGCGGCCTCGGCTTCATCGGCATTCGTCATTTCGACAAAGGCGAAGCCGCGCGACTGACCGGAATCGCGGTCCGTAACAAGATTGACGCGTTCGATCGCGCCGTAGTTGGCGAAGACCTGATGGAGCTCCTCCTGGGTCGTGCGGAAACTGAGGTTCCCGACAAAGATATTGGTCATAACGTGATTTCCTTAAGCTATTAGCGATCTGTCTTTGGCGAACTTCTCGATGGAACCTGAGCCGATGTGAAAGGAGCAATAGCTACCGAAGATCACGGAAGGACAAACGGAGGCAGGCAAAGACGTTTACATAGTAGCAGGGTTCCCGCCCCCTTTAGTCAAGGGGGGGTGTTACTGGCCGCCAAGCAGAAGCTGCGAGGCAAACGCGTAGACGGGGCCAAAGAAACGTCCGCCCACCTGCCAGGCCACGAAAAGGCCGACGAACTGAAACATCCCGGCCTGCTGGCGGAACTCCTCCAGCTTGTAGGCCAACGACTCCGGCAGCAGTATACCGATGGCGGTAAAACCATCGAGCGGCGGCAGAGGGAGAAGGTTGAACGTACCGAGCAGGATATTGAGGAAGAACGTGATACCAAGTAAAGTCAGTACGCCGTCACCGGAACTCGCCAACAGGCCTTCACTCGCCTGGAAGAGGCCCGCGCCACGGCCGGCGCGAATCGCCAGGCCCGCCAGAATGGCCAGCGTGAAGTTGGCCACGGGCCCGGCGAGCGACATCCATGCGGCCCGCTTCGGGTAGCGGCGGGCCCAGTACGGATCGTACGGTGCGGACGCCCAGCCCATCATCCATCCATTGAGAAAAAAGGTGAGCCAGGGCATGATGAGCATGCCGAACGGCTCACGTTGCATATGGGGGAAGGGGCTGAGGGAAACTTGCCCGCTGTGGTAGGCGGTGGAGTCCCCGCCGCGGAGTGCGGCCCAGGCATGCGCCGCCTCGTGGCAAACCGTCGAAAAAAGAAAGACGACAAACCACATGATGCCGAAGACGATCTGTTCCGGTTCAAACATGAACTTTCAGGTTAGCAAGTCCGGATGCGGGTCCCGGCGGTTGAGCAGGTTCCACACAGCCCATCCGGCGGCGGGAACCAGAGCGGCAATGAGGAAGGCGGCCTGGTAGTTGTGCTGGTCAAACAGGCGGCCGGCGATCGGCATGATCAAGGCGACCAGAGCGGACCAGGACCCGGCGCCGAGGCCGGCGAGGAAGGCGGAGTTGCGGGCGCCGAAGGTGGAGGTTGCGTAGGAGACGGTGGAAATAATGAAGCCGGCTGCGATGAACATGGCAAAGAACATGGCGAACATCGCGATAGGGAACACGTCGATATAGGGCACGGCCGCGAGCGGCAGAGACAACAGCATCAATAATGCGAACAGTCGGCGGTAGGCGGCCAGATTGAACCCGGCGCGGGCGACGGTGCGGTCCGTCCACCAACCCCACGCGTAGTAGCCGACCTCCCAGCCGAGGGGCGGAATCCACAGCAGTCCGCCGAGTTCCACCTGCGTCTTGCCGAGCACCTTCAAGTAGAGCGGGGCATAGTAGAGGACGAACCCCAGCGGCAGCGACCCACAGGCGTAGATGGCGGCGAAGGACCAGAAGCGGGGGTCTCGCCACTGCGGCCCGGCCGCAGTGGCGGCGGCCGCTTCCACGGGACGGCGGAGATCCGGGCGGCGGGTCAACACCTGCCAGAGGGCGATCCAGGCCAGGCCGATGAATCCGGTGAACCAGAATGCACCACGCCAACCATAGGCCTGAAAAACCGGCGTCATAATGAGCGGCGTGACGACCGCGCCCAGCGCGCCGCCGGAGTAGGCAACGGCAACGCCGCGGGCGCGTTGAGCAGGCGGCAGCGTCTGCATCACCGTCCGGAGTCCGCCCGGGAATGTGGCGCCTTCGCCGAAGCCGAGCGCGGTGCGGGCGATGAGCAGCGAAAGGAAGCCGGCCGTCAAGGCGTGGCTGGCCGAGGAGAGGCTCCAGAAACCAACCGCCGCGGTCATGGCGATGTGGAGGCCGTAGCGGTCGATCCAGCGGCCCCAGGCCAGATTGCCGGCCATGTAGGCCACGCTGAAGCCGGACACGACCCACCCGTACTGCTCGCCGGACAGGTGGAGTTCGGCGAGCATGGTGGGGGCAAGCAGAGCCAGCGTGTTGCGGTCGATGTAGCTGATCAGAGACACCAGCATCATCGAGAACGCGGGAATCCAATTGCGAAGCGTAGGCAAGAGGAACAGTTTACATGGTCGGGCGGCGCGGGCGTCAGAGTTCGTTGATCTGCAGATCCGCGCCGCGCCAGACCGCCCGGAACTCCGCCTCCACAAGGGAAGCTTCGCGCTGTTTCTGCTGCGCCTGCAGGGCTCTGGTCAAGAGGAACAACACGCGTCCATCGCGAGGCTGCAGACGCAGCGACACGCGCAGCACCGCCTCGGCCTCGGTGGCCCGGCCCATGCGGAGCAGGACGGCGCCGAGGGACTGCCGCACCTGGTAGAACCAGATTGGCGGCTCGTCGTAGCGCAGTTCGTCCTGCGCACGAACCGCGGTGCGCCAGAGTTCCGCGGCATGGGCCAGGTCGCCCCCTGCATCGGCAATTCGAGCCTCCAAAGAAGCGGTGGCCACGCGCAGATAGGCGGCCGTGAATGTGGGTTCATAAATGGTTTCGGGCGCCACCTTCTTTGCCGCCGCGCGCATGGCCTGGAGAGCCGCCTTCGCCCCGGCAACGTCGCGGATCCAGGCGGCGCGCGTGCCCCTGGCATATTGATAGGCAACCGTGGAGACGGCGAACTTCTCCGCGGGAGGGGCGGGCAGCGCCAGCGACGGACACCAGACAGGCAACTGGTAGGTATAGGCGACGAACATCTGCAGCATGGGCATGGCGTCGAGGCCCGGAGAAACCTGCGCCATCAGGTCCCGGCCGGACTTCTCGGCAGCGGCGCATTGGCCGGCGGCGCCGTTGGCATAGAGGAGGAAGTGGATGTTGTGCGGGTGGTACATCAAGGGGTAGAGGCCGGTGGCGGGTTTGTCCTTTAGATAAACCTTGTCGGCTACCACGGCGGCGACGTTTGCCGATGCCGCATCCTCCCAATGACCGAGGCGGGCATAAATGTGGCTGGGCATGTGAACCAGATGCCCGGCGGCGGGGACCAACCGGCCGAGTCGATTGGCAGCCGCCAGCGCGCGCTCCGGCTGGGGGGACGCCTCAACGGCGTGGATATAGTAGTGGTTTGCGCCCGGGTGGTCCGGCCAGCGGCGAAGTACTCCTTCCAGCACTTCGACGAACCGGAGCGTCTCGGGAGCAGGCTTACCGGCGGCGTCCCAATACTTCCACGGGTTGAGATTCATAAGGCTTTCGGCGTAAAGAGTAGCCGCGTCGGGATCGTCCGGATAGTCTTTGTGGAGCGACTCCATCGCGGTGGCATAGGCACGGGCCAACTGCTTGCGGTCCGCCTCGGGGTCGGGCGAATACCGAGACGCCAGGGCCGCGATGTAGCGCTTTTCGTGCGGCGGGGCGGCAACGGCCAGCGACTGCGCCCTGGCGATAGCATCCCACGCCTTCTTCTCTCGTTCGGCCTCTGGTTCGTTATTGATGTGGCTGCCCAGGGAGAGGGCCATGCCCCAGTGCGGCATCGGGGACGCCGGGTCGAGTTCGGCGGCTCGGCGGAACAGCCGCTGCGCCTCGTCATGATTGAAGCCGTAGATCAGCGCCATGCCGGCGCTGAAGAAGCGTTGGGCCTGCTGCGACTGGGTCGCGACCGGGAAAGCATAATCCCCCGTTTGGGGTAGGGCGGCAGCAGAACCCTTGCCGTTATCATCGTGGGAATGGGCATGCTGGCCCAGGACGACTATTGAAGAAAGCAAACACAATCGCAACCACATCGTGAAGAAACTCCTGCTGATCTGTACGTTAACGTTTTTGCCGGCCGCCATGTCGCAGCCGGCATTGCCAAGAATTCAGGCGCATAATGCAAATGGCTGGTGGAACTACTTCGGAGATCACCCCATCGGGGTGTCCAAGTGGGGCGCGCATCTGGAAATACAGGGGCGGAGGAACGAGATCCTGCCGCGCTACCAACAGGTTCTGATACGGCCCGCGGTGAACTACGCCATCCATCCGAATATCACACTGACGTTCGGCTATGCCTACGTCGATACCGGGCGCTACGGAAAATACCCCGTTGCCACGCCCTTCCCTGAACATCGCGTATTTCAACAGGCCCAGGTGGTCCACAAGATCGGAAAAGTTAACAATTTCCATCGCTACCGCCTGGAGCAGCGGGAATTGGGCGAGATGTCGGTGTCACCCAGCGGAGACCGCAGTGTGGCCAGATGGCGGCACGAAAACCGCTTCCGGTACATGTACCGGGTTGCAATGCCGCTGAAGGGACGCTGGGGCTTGGCGCTCTACGACGAGATTTTCGTGAACTTCGGAAAAAACGTGGCGGCAAACGTTTTCGATCAGAACCGGGCGTATGGCGCCATCACGTACAACGTCACGAAAAAGAACCGTCTGGAGGTCGGTTTCATGGAACAGACCCTGCAGCAGAGAAGCGGCCGTGTATTCGAGAACAATCACACGTTGATGGTCTCGTGGTTCTCCTCATCGGCATTCGGCAAACGGAAGGACTGATCAGTACTTCCGCAGCACGGCCAGCAGTTTGCCCTGAATCTGGAGGCTGGCGGCGGGGACCAGGATCGGCTCCATCGCCGCATTGGCCGGTTGCAGCCGCACCATCCCATCCGGCTCCTTATAGAATCGCTTCAGCGTTGTTTCCATGCCGTCGACCAGGGCGACGACGATGTCCCCGTCGCGGACCGTATCGGTACGCTGAATCAGGACGAAATCCCCGTTGCAGATATGGTCTTCGATCATCGACTCGCCGCGAACCTGAAGCGCATAGGTGTCGGAGTCACCGGCGAAATCCTTGAACTCCAGAGTCTCTGGATTGGCCACGGCCTCCACTGGAGAGCCGGCGGAAATGCGGCCGAGGAGCGGGACGGACAAGGTAGGAGGAGGCGCCGCGATGGCCCGTTGCTTTTCAATTTCCGCAGCATAGCGGGGAGCAATCTCGAGCGAACGGCTTTGGTTGAACGCCCGGCGCAGGTATCCCTTGGACTCCAAGGAGGAGATGTGTTTATGAATCGTCGCCAGCGAGTTGAGCTTCAAGCCCTCAGCCATCTCCTCGTAGGAAGGAGAGTAGCGGTGGGTCTCGATAAACTCCGCTAGAAAGTCCAGAACCTCTTTTTGCCTACGCGTCAGGGCCATAACAGCCCCAGTATGGGCGAATGAAGAGCGAAGGTCAAGGAAAAACAGCAAAGAAACGGCGAAGCGCCGGGAAAGCGGAGGTGCGCTCAGTTCTTGGAGCAGAATCCGGGCATACCGCACATGCCTGCGCCGCAACCGCCCCCGCCGGCCATGGGGGCGCAAGGTTCCGATTTCGCGCCGCCGGCGCCCATCTGAGCGGAGAAGGTGGAGTATTGCTGCTCCAACCGGGCGCCGCCGCAGGTGGGGCAGGCCACCGCGGTGGAAGAGCCGCGAACAAGCTTTTCAAAGTGGTTTCCGCAGGCTTCGCAACGATATTCGTAAATCGGCATTTGTGGTTACTCCAGGATGGCTTCCACCAGTTTATCAATGCCGGAGCGCGCCTCGGACGCGGGCGTGTTGTAGTTATTGACGATGATGGTGAAGGCCAGAAGGCCACGGCGGGGATGATCGAGGTAGCCGCCAAGCGCGGAGACGTGTGAAAGCGTCCCGGTCTTGGCGCGGACGCGGGATTTCCCACTCCAGCCGTTAAACCGCCGCGCGAGTGTGCCGTCCTCACCGCCCACCGGGAGCGAGGCAAACCAGGCGTTCTTATGCGGGGAGTTGGCCATGTGGAGCAACAGGCGGGTGGTGGCTTCCGGAGTCAGAAGTGTCAGTCGGGAAAGCCCCGATCCGTCCTCGAAATGGACGTCCTCCGGAGGCAGCCCGACGGAGCTTTGCAGGAACTGCCCGAGGGCAGCGATGCCGGACGCGCGGGAGGCAAACGACTGGGTGTCCGGGCGGCCGGCCGCGCGCAGAAGGAGTTCGGCGTGCAGATTCTGGCTCACTTTATTGACCACCTGCACTAGTTCCGAGATGGGCCGGGATTGGACGGAGGCAAGATCGACAGCAGGGGTGGAAACCGAATCGGAAGGCGAAAAACGGTGGAGCGCCCGAGGCGGACCGTGCACGGAAATGCCTTGCCGTTGGAGTTCCGCGGTCAGGAATTGTGCGGCGTAGAGGGCCGGGTCGTCGATCGCCAGCAGCGACGAGGAAGGGGGTGCGCCGTGGGCAACGGAACCGGTAATGCGAAGTTCGGAGGTATGCGGCGGCCGGTCGATCTGCAACCGGGCCGTCGCCCCAACCGGAACGGTTTCGACGGAGGGGATCAGCAGCAGGTGGCCAGGGTCGGGGTGGAGGGAGACTTCGGCCATCTCGCCAGGGTTTGCGGCGGGAGTCACCTGCAGGCGGACGGCGTTGTCGAGAAGGGTAAGCGCGGAGACCGGGGCACCGTATTCGTAAAGCGGATCGTCGATACTCCAGCCATCCGGGAACGGTTCATGAAGAAAGGCGGTATCGTCGCCGATCACCGAGCCACGGATTTCACGGACGCCGCGACGCGCGAGTTGGGCGGCGAGTTCTTCCAGGGCGGGGACAGAGTCTTCCCAACCGTTGTCCTTGTCGTAGGGATAGCGGCGGCCCGAGAGAGAAGGGTCGCCGGAGCCGATGAGGTGGAGATCGGCGTGGAGAACGCCATTGGAGTCTGGAGCGGATTCGGCCGCCAGCCGGGTCGAAAAGCGAAAATCAGGGCCGAGGCGGGATAGGGCGAGCGCGGTGGAATAGAGCTTGGTATTGGAGGCAGGGACGAACCAGTGGCGCGGGTTGCGTTCGTAGATGACGCGGCCGGTAAGATCGGCGACGCGAATGCCAATATGTCCGCGGGCAAGTGCGGGGTTGGCGGCAATGACCCGTTCGACAGCGACGGGAAGGCTAACTCGTTTCTTCTTCTTTTTCGGGGCAGGAAGAAGGGTAATCGCGGCGAGGACGAACAGGAGAAAGAATTTGCGCGGCATGGCCGGGAAACCTGATTATACTGTGGCCATGCGGACCATCCTCCTGCTGGCTGCCATGGGCGCCGCGCTGACGGCACAGGAGAAGATGCCTGCAAGGGAGAAACCCGAGGAGTACCCGGCGCAGGCCAAAGTGGGAGACGCCGTGATTGCAGCGGAGTTTCTGGGAAGAACGGTGCCGTCACCCGGAGGCGGCCTAGTCCTCCAACACTACATTGTGGTGGAGTTAGCGATCTACGGCCGAGAGTTCTTGTTTCACTCCAACCGGTACGCATTGAAGATAAACGGCAAGACGCCGGCATTGCTGGCTGAGGCAGCCGGGATGGTGGAGGCATCGGCAAAGTATCCGTCCTGGGAGGGGCAGCGCGGAATCACAATGGCCGGGAGCGCGGGGAACGGCAGCGTCATTCTGGGCCGTGACACGCGGCCGCGATTTCCTGGGGACCGGCGCTATCCGAGGCCGGCCGGTTCGGTGGAAGACGAGTCCCCATCCTCGGGGCAGGAGCCGTGGGCATGGGTGAGCAAATTGGGATGGGATGAGGGAGCAGGAAGAGGCCCTGCGGCGGGTCTGCTCTACTTTCCCTACCAGGGGAAGTTGGCAAAGGTGCGGAAAATCGAGTTGATCTACAACGGCCCGGACGGAGAGGCTACTCTGGGTTTGCGCGGGTCAAGCGGGTCTCCAGCCAGATAAGCAGCACCAGAAGACAGACCATGATGGACCCGAGAGCTGGCAGCAGCATGACTTTGCCGATCCCCCACTGCTCGGCGACGAAGCCCATCGTGCCTGGCGCCAACAGGCCGCCGAGCAGGCCGAGCGTGAAGATGCCGCCGAAAAATCCAGGGTGGTAGTAGGGGAATCGATGCTCAATCGACTGGACCGTGAGCGGGTAGATAGAGGCAAAACCTCCGCCGATCAGGATAACCCCGGCAATGGCGCCGCCCATCTTTTCTGTAAAGCTGAGCAGCAGGCAGCCAAGAAGCGCCGCCACGACACTGCCCATCAGAACGCGCGCCTGTCGAAGGGCGGGAAGCATCGCCTGCGCCACGAACCGTCCGGCCAGCAGGGCCAGCCAGTAAAGAGCCAAAACGAAAAGACCCGTATCCGGACTCAAGCCCAGATTCTGGATGAGAAACAAGGGAAGCCAACCGGCGATGGCCCACTCATTGCCGAACTGGAAAAACAGCAGCAGGGTGAATAGGATCGCGCCTGGAGAGCGGAAGTCCTCGAGCGCGTTCTGGAATGAGGGGAAGTGGTGGGGCGTGTAGGAGAGCGGCTCTCCGAGGGCAAAACCGAGCGTGAAATAAAAAGGAATCACGGCGAGAAGAATGAGCATGCTCGGCACGGTATAGAAGTAAAACGTGCCGGCCGTCAGCAGCGCCGTTGAAAGGCATCCGAGGCCGAAGAGGGCGCCGGACAGGGTGATGGTGGAGGCTGGATTGTGATGGTAGAGGGGGGCAATGGCATGGAAGACGGCCGAATTGACCGTAGCGCCGGCCGCACCGATTACGAATAGGGCAAACATGCGGAGCGACGGCGGCTGTGGGCCGGCCGATAGCCAGGCGAGGACGAGAAATCCGGCGCTGGCAACCCCGCTGGCAACCGCCAGCAGGGGGCGGAGCCCAATTCGGGCAACGAGCAGATGGCAGAGTTGGGAACCGGCATAAATGCCGAAGGTGAGGAAGAGAAAGTAGAGTCCGACGGTCGCGTAGTCGGAGTGCAGATGGAATCCCCAAGCGGGTAGGATCGCGCCCAGAAACGAAAATATGACGCCCGAAAGGAAGAATCCCCCGAGGGCCCGGCGGCTGCCGGTTGCCAGCAGGGCCGGACGTCGACCGGCAACGGAGGCGGGCTGCGGTAGCTTGGAGGCCGACATCCGACCTATTGTAGCGCTCCTTATTTCGAAAGCTGGTAGAGGATTCTTCCAAAATCAGAAGATGTTGACCTTTGTCTACTTTAAGAATCAGCAGCTTAGCCTTTGGCGCTCCGCATGCAACGTTGAGGACAGCCATCCTACACCAGTCTCGCTCTGGTGGGAGTTGTCTCCTTTCAGGCCCTGCCAACCCGGCAGGGCTTCTTGTTTTCCAAGGGGCAGGCGTTGATGTTGGAAACGATCGACCACAAGATATAGGGTGCGAGTAGAAAAAGTATTGACAAGAAATCGGGGTGGTTTTAGCATGACTTTATCACTGAGGAAGGAGGTGGTCCAGTCACATGGAAATTGGAAGTTTATCTGGGCGCAGGGAGGTAGCCGACAGTTGAGTCGGACCTCTTAATCGTTCAGGCTTCGATCAGTGGCGAGGCCGCCGTTCCCGCGGACCGGCTTCTCCCTGCGCTACGAAAAAAGCTTGAAAATGCAGAAAAACGACCGCTACCGGTTTGTCCCGGGAGCGGTCGTTCTGTTGAGTGTGGTACTCTGATAGCTGGAAAGTCATGAAAGCCGGAATTCACCCCGCCTATAACGTAGTCAAGGTCATCTGCGCTTGCGGAAGCCAATTTGAGACCCGCTCCTCTCACAAAGGGGATATCCGCCTGGAAATCTGTTCTTCGTGCCATCCGTTTTTCACGGGCCGGCAGAAGCTGATCGACACGGAAGGCCGGGTCGATCGGTTCCAGAAGAAACTGCAGAAGTCTGCCGCGATCAAGGCCGCGCGCGACGCTGCCTCGCAGAACTAACGAAATCGAACTGTAACGGCGAAAAGGCCACTCCCTGGGGAGTGGCCTTTTCTGTTGTCTGGTCCTTAACGAGGCTTAGCGGCGCCCGGGCGGCAGCCCCTGCTTGCGCCGTGCTTCCCGCTCGGCGCGCATCTTGTCGTACTCGCTCATCTGCTGGTCATTCAAAATGACGCGGACGGCGGCGGTCTGGTCGGCCTGAATCTTCTCCATTTCGGGCCGCGTACGTTCGCGAAGTTCACGGTACCGGTCGCGCGTGGCGTCGAGCACCTTCTCCACGGCGACGGCCTGGGAGTCGGTCAGGCTGAGGCGCTGACGCATCTCCGCCATGTAGGCGCGGCGGTAGTCCTCGGGGGACTTCTGGTTTGTCGTCGCGGTCACCGTACTGGCCGTGTACAGGCGGAAGCCGAATGCCCCGACGGCAACGCCGCCGAAGAATACGAGCAGGATGTAGATCGCGACAGTGACGTGGTTGCGCTTCATTACCGCTCCGGAACAGATTCAAACGAGACGGGGTGCATCGCCGCCAGATCCTCGGGGACGGCGCTGCTGTCGAGCGCCTCCACATAGGTGGTCTGGTAGAACTGCGAGGATGAGAAGGCGGTGCCAAGGGCAAAACCGAGGACAAGGCAAAGCGCCAGCGCACCAACCAGGGCACGGCGGCTCATCAGCACCCACGTGAACAGGGGATTCCGACGAGACTCAATCCGCTCCCACATCCGGGGCATGAAATTTGCGGCCGGCTCGACGTCCGGGCAGGCGTCACGGTACTCGGCAAAAACCCGATCGAGGCGTTGTTCGCGGTCATCAGCCATTGACATACGGTCTCCCAAAATTCTACCCGTTTTCCAGAGAACTGGGGGCTGGGTTCGAAGGAGCATCGCGCTCTTCCGTTCTGGCGAAAGCCTTTAACACGCGCTGACGTGCCCGGAACAGGCGAACCTTCAACGCATTTTCGTTCACTTGATAAACGGACTCCAACTGCTTGAGCGACAACCCCTCGACCTCTTTCAAGGTGAGCAGCACACGGTCCTCTTCGCTCACGGAGCCGAGGAGCGAATTGACAAAATCCCGGACCTTTCGCTGCCGGGTCTCCTCGCGTTGGGCGACGGTACCGGCTTCGGCATCGGCCATCATTACCTGCTGATCGCTCAAGTCCGACATCCGCGCCTCAGGCCGGCGGCGCTGCTTGCGCAGGTAATCATAGGCAGCGTTGACCGTCAAACGGTACAGCCACGGCTCGAAGACGTCCGGCTCCCGGAGTTGGTCAAGTGAGTAGTAGAGACGTACAAACACTTCTTGTCCTACGTCCTCCACATCTTCAGGCCGACCGATGAGACGGGAAATCGTGCCGAGAATCCGGCGCCGGTACGCGTGCACAATCTGGTTGAAAGCCTGATCATCGCCTTGTTTGGCCTTTAGGATGAGTTCGAAATCAACCAGCATTGGGCTCGCCACCGAAGCGGACGGCGAAACCCGCCGAAGGAGGGGAGGCATCGAACTGCAATCCGCAGACCGTCAGAGGTGAAGGCGTCGTTCCGCTCTTTACAGGTTACAGCAGAAGGCGACGGAGGCGAATAAAGAGAATTTTTTCATTTTCCGCGGTCAGGCGGAATGCAGATACCCATGCGGAACGCGCACAACGGCGGAGGACTCCCGATCCTGGACGTATCGTTCCAGCGAGCGGAGGATTCGGTCAATGTTCTTACGGCGTTCGAGCAGATATGCCAACTGCTCTTCCGCGGATGCTGAACGCAGCGTCCGGGGAATCAACTCCTGCGGAATCATACGGATTCCCTAGAACTATCAGTACTGGAACCGTAATGCAATGAGAATTAGGTACTACCCAATACCCACAAAGGTCATTCCGGAAGCGCAAAGGCGACATAACCGCCCTTAATTGTTTCCTGGGTCGTCGGGGTCAGACCCGCCTGGGCGGCGGCGCAGAAGACGATGAATTGGCGTCCATTGACACTATAGACGGCGGGAATTCCTTCAATCGCGGCGTCGAGCGTGGCCTCCCACAGCGGCCGGCCGGTGGCGGAGTCAAAGGCGCGGACATGGCGGTCCCGGGTACCGGCGAAGAGCAGGCCACCGGCGGTGACAACGGGCCCCACCTTCGGATAGTGGGAACCGGTATCCTTGATTCCCTTTGCGGCCAGATGGGGGACGTCGCCGAGCGGGATTTTCCAGCGGATGGAGCCGTCGTTGAGGTCGTAGGCGGTCAGGGAAGACCACGGCGGTTTGATGGGAGACAGTCCGTCGGAGGCAATCATGAAACCGAAACCGGAGTAGTAGCGGCCGGAGGTGTCGGCGGCAAACTCCGGCAGGTTGACGGGCCTGGCGCGCGTGGGGTTGTAGAGGTAGGCGACGAGCGCGTCGAGTTCATCGGGCGAAAGTTTGGGATAGCCGGGCATGGAACCAACTCCCTGGCGGATCACATTGATCAACTGCGCGCGGGAGAACCGGGCGGGAGCGTCGTGAAGGGAGGGCATGGCCGGCGGGGCGCCACGGCGATCGGCCTTGTGGCAGGCGAGGCAGTTCGCCTGATAGAGGAAGAGCCCGCGCTGTTCGATGGGACCGTTGACGGAGGCGTTCGAAGTATTCTCCGGCTCCAGACGGAGCATGGCAGGCAGATCCTTGGAAACAACGTAGAGCAGGCCTTTCCTGGGTTCAACCGCAGCACCGCCCCAGTTGGCGCCGCCATTGTTACCGGGCATCTGAACGGTAGGCGTGGTGGTGGGCGGCGTGAAGAGCCCTTCGTTGCGGGCCGACTGCAGATCGTCGCGAAAGCGGGCACGGTCGGCCGGGCTGAGATGGGGGCTCAGATCATCGACAGTGAAAGTCTGGCGGGAGAAGGGCGGGGGTTTGGTTGGGAAGGGCTGTGTTTTGGAGAGCTTCTCGCCGGGCATGCCGTTCTGGGGCACGGGGCGTTCCTCGATGGGCCAGATGGGCTCGCCGGTAACCCGGTTGAAAACCCAGACGAAGCCCTGCTTGGTGACCTGGGCGACGATATCCACGTCCTTGCCGTTGTGGCGGATGGTGAGGAGTTTGGGGGCCGTAGCGTCGTCATAATCCCAGATGTCGTGATGCACCATCTGGAAGTGCCAGAGGCGTTTGCCGGTACGGGCGTCGAGGGCGAGCAGGGAGTCAGAGAACAGGTTATCACCGGCGCGGTCCACGCCGTAGAAGTTGTACTTGGCGCTGGCGGTGGGGGCGTAGAGGATGCCGCGCTTTGGGTCGAGCGACATCTCCCCCCAGACGTTGGCGCCGCCGACGGTTTTCCAGGCGTCCTTCGGCCAGCTGTCATATCCGTACTCACCGGGGCGCGGGACGGTATGGAACGTCCAGACTAGGGCGCCGGTGCGGACGTTGTAGGCGCGAATATCGCCCGGTGCGGAACCGTAACCCTGATTGGTGGCCGAGCCGAGGATGATGAGATCCTCAAAGACGCGTCCCGGGGTAGTGGACTGAACAAGCGCGATGGCAGCCGGATCCCGATCAAGACCCTCCTTGAGATCGACGAAGCCGTTGCGGCCGAAGGTGCTGATGGACTTACCGGTCAGCGCGTCGATGGCGCGAAGGCGGTGATTGGAGCAGAAGAGCAGGCGACGGTCCTTGCGGTCCTTGCTCTCCCAATAGTTCAGACCGCGATTGGTGATGACGCGGGTATCGGGTTCCGGAGTCCAGGCCCATTTTTCTCGGCCGGAGGCGGCGTCAAGGGCGACGATGGTATTCTTCCGCGCCATGACGTAGAGGGTCCCATCGACCATGAGGGGATTAAAGAAATATCGATTCGAATCTCCGGTGGGAAAAGACCAGACGCGCTGGAGTTTCTGGACGTTGGACCGGTTGATCTGGGTGAGAGGAGAGTATTGGGCGGACTCCGGGCCGCCGCCATAGTCAGGCCAGGACTGGGAGAAGGCGGCGAGGCCGGCAAGGGCGAGAGCGAGACGCATTGGGTTCAGGCTATCGCGTCGGGGTGGAGAGGGCAAACGAGGGAAAGAAGGGGGAATAGCGAAGCCGCAATGTTACCCTAAAAGATTGGCATGGATTTTCTGGCAGGGATGAACCCGCAACAAGCCGAGGCCGTCGCGCACACGGAAGGCCCGCTCCTGATTCTGGCGGGCGCGGGGTCCGGGAAGACGCGGGTCATCACGCATCGCATTGGGCATCTGATCAGGACGAAGGGCGTCTATCCGGCGTCGATTCTCGCGGTCACGTTCACGAACAAAGCGTCCGGAGAGATGCGGGACCGCGTGGCGAAACTGTTGCAGGAGAGCGATCCCAGGCGGCTGCCGCGCGTCTCCACGTTCCATTCCTTTTGCGTGCGGACCCTGCGGCGGGACGGGGCGCGCCTGGCCGACATCCGGCCGACCTTCACGACGACGTTCAACATCTACGATGACGACGACCAGGTATCGCTGATCAAGCAGATCTACAAGACCCTGGGCCTGGACGAGAAGTTCATGCAGTACCGTGCGGCGTTGAGCCGCATCTCGACGGCGAAATCGGCCAAGGAGACGCCGGCCGACTTCTACAAGCAGACGGCCGATCCGCGAATGAGC
>CAZWDD010000085.1:0-18837 GCA_964632345.1 uncultured Solibacteraceae bacterium
CAACCTCGCCACCGCCACCGCGGCAGACCCCCTGCCCCGCTTCCTCGGCCTCTCTACCCCCATCCCCATGGTTACGTTCAACGCCTGCCGCACCACGCTCCTCTTCCAGTTCCTCACCAACCAGGCCGGCTTTGACACCGGTGTCTCGGTCACCAACACCTCCCGCGACACCCTCAATACTTCCCCGCAGACGGGCCGCTGCACCGCCACCTTCTTCCCCACTCCCTTCAATGCCACCACTCAGGCCCAGTTCCAGCCCCTCAACTCGCCCACCCTCGCCGGCGGCGAGCAGTGGACCTTCACCGTCTCCGGCTCCCGTCCCGGCTTCCAGGGCTACATGATGGTCAACTGTGACTTCCAGTTCGCCCACGGCTACGCCTTCATCAGCGACTTCGGCAGTAAAAACCTCGCCCAGGGCTATCAGGCACTCGTCATCCCGGACCGCCCCCGCGTTGCCGACCCCGTCACCACGGCCCCCGCCGGCAGCGGCGAACAGCTCATTCATTAACAACTGCTCACTTCAATCCTCCTGGCGGAACCGGCCATCCATGCCGGTTCCGCCTTTTTTTGTTAACTCTGCCACCATCGGCCCCCGCCAGCATCTCTATCTTCCAAGTAGTGCTATCGTAGGAGCACTATTTTCGGAGAGGGTTACTGATGAGATTTCTTCTGTCACTCTGGTTCGCCGGTTCCTTGCTTTGGCTCCCGGCACAGGAAATAGCCGCCCAGGCCCGCCAGTTGGAGGACAAGGGGCAATCCGGCGAAGCTCGCACCCTCCTGCTCAACGCCGTCCGCGACTCTCCCGCTGACCCTGTCACCCTCACCGTCGCCGCCGAATTCCTCGAACGCCACGCCGACCCCTCTGCCCGCTCCGTTTACGAGAAACTCCTCGCCATCCTCGACCGCGGCGGCTCCCCGGAACGCGAAAAGTACGCCCGCCGCCTTGTGGCACTTCACCTCCTCGCCGGTGACGCCAACGCCGCCCGAGCCGCCGCCACCCGCTTCCGCCTAACCGCTAATCTCCCCGCTCCCAAAACCGAACTCGGCCCAGAATTCAGCTTCATCGAAATCCCCGGCCCCATCCGTTCCTTCTCCCGCATGGCCGCACTCAGCCCCGATCTCCCGCAGGAGGAAGTCCTCGGCGCCCTCGCGCGTAACGTGGTTACCAACGGGTACCAGGCCGGCAGCAGCAACGAAGGCCTCGAACCCACCGAGTTCCTCAAACTCGTCGTCCGCTACCTCTCCCAGGCCCGCGAACTCTCCAAAATCGCCGGGGATGCCAAGGTCATCAAGGTCGACCAGTGCGAGTCCACCGTCACCGCCGACCTCTTACGCGCCCTCGGCTACCGCATGCGCGGCGGCTGCGGCGCCGATGTCGTCCTCGAAACCGTCAACGCCTCCCGCGCCTTCCTCACCATCGACTCCGGCTTCCCTCTCGCCCAACTCGAACAGGCCCTGCGCGCCAACCGCCCCTTCGAGTACCCCTACGCACCCGCCCGTATCCCCATCCTCTACTCCGCCGACTACTGGCTCGGCTCCTCCAAAGATAAGGACAAGGACAACGGCCGCGGCGAGTTCATTGACCTCTATCTCGGCGATCCCCAGCTCTGCCGCCTCTACCTCGGCATGTCCAAGCTCGACCGTGACGTCGCCGCCAAACTCAAGGACGCCATCCCCGTCACCCGCCTGAAGGCCTTCTCGCAGGTCCTCGACTTCTTCGGCGGCATGTACACCATCGAAAACGGCCGTGCCATCGTTCCCGGCGGCCCCAAGGCCGAACCCGTCTGGGCCGATCTCGCCGGTTCGCCCCCCTCCGATCCCGCCGCTTTCTTCGACAAGCTCAACGCCAAGGACGACGGCTGGCTCGCCAGCTACTACGACTCCCTCATGCGCGTCTCCGGCCCCGCCCAGGACTACCTCACCAGCGCCGACCGCATGCGCCGTTTCTACGGCGCCGTCAAGGGCCGCGTCACCAGCCCCGGCCCCGCCCGCCCCGTCTTCCGCGCCAACACCGATCTCCTCCTCCTCACCACCCGCCTCCGCTTCGACGCCGATGGAAAACCCCACATCCCCGGCACCATCGAAGTCTGGAAAAACCTCTTCATTAAGCATCCCCACGGCAAGTACGACGGCAAACTCACCCGCGCCGCCGCCAACTGGAAGGAGCCCGACGACGTCCTCGAAGCCCTCTTCGCCCTCTGCCGCAAGGCCGTCGAAAATGAGCCCCTCAAGATCTTCATGGCCATCAGCGACATGAACCGAAAGCGCTCCCAGCCCCTGTCGCCCCCCACCGTCGATCGCCTCGCCCGCGAGTACCGCCAGCACGGCGCTCAGTACTCGCTCCTCAACGAAACAGGCGCCCTCTCGGAGGCCACCCTCCTCTCCTTCCTCGATACCGCCGCCGCCGTTACCTCCATCCGCGACCAGGGCTCGCGCTCCAATGCCGCCGGCTCCCTCCAGGGCCTCACCGCCATCTGGCAGATCCTCGTCCGCTCCGGCGCCATCCCGGAAAAGGACGCCGGCGCCGCCCTCGACCAGATCCTCGCACCCTTCGCCAAGGCCCGCAATGACCGCGATATCTTCGACGCCTCCTGGTCCGGCGTCCTCGCCCTCCTCAAGTCCTCCGGCGCTCCCGCCGGCGCCAACCCCCAGGACCGCCTCGTCGACCTCCTCGCCGGCACCGCCGACGCCGATGACGTCGAAACCCAGACCCTCCTCGTTCAGGACATGATGCGCGTCATCGAAGCCCAGCGCCTCGTCTCCCTCAAGGCCATCGCCGACCTCAACACCCACCTTGACGATCTCGCCAAGGGCGGCAAGCTCGATCCTTCCATCATCCAGCGCGTCTCCGGCCGCCTCTCGGAAATCCAGCTCCCCCGCGCAGGCCTCTCCGGCGTCGAGAAAAATGCCCTCATCTTCGGCTACTGGTCCGAACGCCACATCGAATTCCAGCGCAAGCTCAACCTCCGCGCCATCGTCGAACGCGCCGGCGCCGACCCTGAGAAACTCGCTTCCGTCAAGGCCGCCCTCACTCCCCTCCTCCGCGATACCCTCGTCGGCCTCACCTACGCCCACTACGCTCCGCCCGGCGCCCAGATCCTCTACACCAACCCCGTCTTCGTCCGCAGCCACGACTTCCTCGGCCTCCAGGGGTCCCCCCAAACCTGGCGCCACACCGAGGTCGTCGGCTCCGGTTGGCCCGCCAGTTCCGGCGGACGCCTCGTCGGCTCCCTCTCCGGCCTCCCCTACGCCCTCGCCGAAGCCGAACAGAACTTCCTCATCCCCTCCCGCGAACAGGCGCTCATCTGGGGCGACCTCGTCCCCCAAATCGTTCAGAGCGCCAAAATCCAGCGCTTCTGGCGCGTCTCCCCCGCCCAGATGCAGTGGGTCGCCATGCACATCCGATTCGCAGAAATGCTCCTCGCCGAGGCCGTCCTCGATGCGCCGCTCCGCGACAATCTCACCCGCTCCCTGGCCCACTACGCCGCACCCGCCCGCGCCCACCAGGTCGCCGCCTGGCTCGCCGACGCCAACGTTCGCAAGGCCCTCGAAAACGTCACCCCTTCCGAACTCTTTGCCGTCGCCCGTGAGCTCCATCCCGCTCGCGCCTCCTCCGGTGACCCCATCGCCGCCTCCATCATCGCCCTCGCCAAGACCAGCCCGCTCCAGGCCAACTACGATGCCGTCTCCCGCGCCTTCGGCACCTCCAAGCCCACCCTCACCAACTCCTACAGCCCCGAACTTCTCAACGTCCGCACCTTCCCCACCCTCATGGGCTACTCCTCCCGCATCATGGCCGAAAGCTGGGAGTCCAGCCTCCTCTACTTCGCCGCCATCGCCGACTCCGCCTATATGCGCCCCTCCCAGCTCAACGTTTCCGTCCCGCTGTGGACCAAGAGCACCGTCGAGAAAATCTTCGCCACCCACCTTGAGGACTGGCCCGCACTCCTGCGCTCCATGCGCCTCGTCGGCGATGAAATCCGCACCCAGGCCCAGCAGTCCGTCCAAACCGCCGGCGGCGCCGAGTAGCCCCGCCCACCCCCGTTCTTTCGCTACACTTTTGGGAACATCTTGCTGACAAGGGAGAGAGTTAAGTGACTTCGCGACGTAATCTGATCGGTATGGGTGCCGCCGCCCTCCTCTCCGGCCCCGCCGCCCTTTCTCAGGAATCCAGCCGCCCTACCTTCCGGGTCAAGGTCGACATGGTCGTCCTCGGCTTCACCGTCACCGATAACAAGGGCAAGTACGTCAACGGCCTCAAGCCCTCAGACTTCCGTATCCTCGAAGACGGCATCGTCCAGAAACTCAACACCTTCGCCGAGGGCAACAAGCCCGTCATGCAGATCCTCGATGACGGCTCCATGAAACCCCTCGCCGCCCCCGCTCCCGGCGAGGAGGCCAAGGCCGGCCCCGACGTTCGTTCCGACGCCTTCGTCGGTACCAACGTCTTCGTCCTCTTCGATACCAGCAACTACATGTATCGCGGCTTCGTCTACGCCTCCGACGCCATCGCCGACTTCGTCCGCGGCCTCGACCGCGCCGACTCCGTTGCCGTCTATACCTTCTCCCGCAACCTCACCCGCGCCGCCGAACTCACCAAGGATCGCAACGACGCCATTCTCGGCCTCCGCAAAGCCGTCGCCGGTGACGACTCGGCTCTCTACAACACGCTCCTGCTCACCCTCCGCGACGCCGCCAAGGTCCCTGGCCGCAAAGTCGTCATCGTCTTCTCCAACGGTCCCGACAACGCCTCCATGGTCGCCCCCGACGATGTCCGCGCCGTCGCCGAGGACGAGGGCATCCCCATCTACGTCATCTCTACCGCCGAAGCCTCCCGCGACGCCATCTCGTCTGGCGTGTTTCGCCGCCTCGCCACCCGCACCGGCGGCAAGGCCTACTTCGCCAAAACCTGGCAGAAGCAGGTCGAAGCCTTTGAGTCCATCCGCGAGGACCTCGGCAATTCCTATACCGTCACCTATTACCCGCAGGCGAACCCCAACGAGGGCTTCCGCAAGATCTCGGTGGAAATCGCCGGCGACGCCGGCAAGAAATACCGCGTCCGCGCCCGCCCCGGCTACCGGCCCAGCCGCGGCTTCTAGTTCAACTTCGCGCCGGCGCCTTCCCGGTCAGCTCCGCCATCCGGATCAACAGCTGCCGCGCGTCCATCGGCTTCGTCAGGTATCCGTCCGCCCCCGCTCCCAGACATAGCTCCCGGTCCCCCTTCATCGCATTCGCCGTCAACATCAGGATCGGCGTCCGCCATCCCTGCCCGGCTTCCATCTCCCGTATCGCCCGCGTCGCCGCCAGCCCGTCCATCTCCGGCATCTGCACGTCCATCAGGATCAGGTCGAATATCCCTTCCCGGAACGCCGCCAGCGCCTGCACCCCATCGCCCGCCAGCGTCACCCGGTGCCCCTGCTTTTCCAGCAGCCGCCGCGCCAGCTTCTGGCTCACCGGATTGTCCTCCACCAGCAACACCCGCAGCGGCTCCACCCCCGGCATCTTCCCGGCCACCTCCTCCACCGCCTCCCCAGGCTGCAGCCGCACCGTGAAGTGCATCTCCGTCCCTTCGCCCGGCTTGCTCTCGGCCCACATCCGTCCGCCCATCAGCGTCGCCAGCCGCAGGCTGATCGTCAATCCCAGCCCCGTCCCCCCGTACTTCCGCGTCGTCGATCCGTCCGCCTGCCGGAACTGCTCGAAGATCATCGCCAGTTTCCCCGCCGCAATCCCCACTCCCGTGTCCCCCACCGTGAACCGCACCTCTTCCGCCCCGCCTTCGTACGCCTCGCCCGCCGCCACCACCAGCCGCACTTCTCCCTGTCCTGTAAATTTGATCGCGTTGCCCAGCAGGTTATTCAGTATCTGCCGGATCCGCGTCGGGTCCCCCTCGTACCACTCCCGGACGTTCTCATCCACCTCCATCCGGAACCGCAGGCCCTTCTCCTCCATTGCCGGCGCAAACGGCCGCACCGACTCCTGCAACAGTTGCCGCATCGCAAACGGCACCCGCTCAATGTCCAGCCGCCCCGCTTCAATCTTCGAGAAATCCAGGATGTCGTTCAGAATCTGCAGCAGGCTCTGCGCCGACATCCGCGCCGTCTCCACATAGTCCCGCTGCTCGTCCGTCAACTCGGTCGCCAGCGCCAAGCCCGTCATCCCGATCACTCCATTCATCGGCGTCCGGATCTCGTGGCTCATGTTCGCCAGAAATTCGCTCTTCAGCCGGCTCGCGTGGTTCGCCCGCGCCAGCAGCTTCTCAATCTCCGCCTTTTGCTCTTCTATCCGCTCGGCCTGTTCACGCAGCTCCCGCGTCCGCGCCTCCACCGCCCGGGCCAGTTCGGCCCGCTGCGCCTCCACTCGCCCCATCCGCAGCCGCCACAACAGAAATACCATCCCCGCCAGCAACGCCCCCGTCGCTCCCTTCACCCATCCCGTCTCCCACCAGTGCGGCGCCACCTCGAACTCCACCCTCGACCGTGTCCGCTTCCGTTCCCACTGCTCCCCGGCGATCTGTACCTCCAACTGGTATCGCCCCGGATTCAGCCGCAGATCTACCGACGCCTGCTCCACCGCCGTCCATCCCGTCGTCTCTGCCCCCATGTCCCGCGACCCCAGCCGGTAGCGGTACTTCACCCCGGGAATCAACCGCGCATTGGAAAACTCCACATGCATCGTCCGCCCCTCCACCCGCAGGTTCCGCCACTCGGCGTACGGCAACTCCTGCTCCCCCGCCGTCATCCGCGCAATCTCGGCCCGCTGCGCCGGCACGTCCACCGCCGGCCGCACAGACTCCGAAGCCCCGCTCGTCGGTCCGATATACACCCGCCCGCCCGGCAGCGCCAGGAATCCGCCCAGCACCGTATCGTGCCAGATCAGTCCGTCCGCCGGCCCCAGGTGCCGCCACTCCTCCCCCACCAGCACATCCACCCCGGTGTCGCTCCCCACCCACACATTTCCCCGCTCATCCGTATCCAGAAAGCTGATGTCGTCGCTCTGCAGCCCCGCCCCCCGGCCATAGTGCATCACCGACCGGATCGTCCCCTTCGGATCCACCCGCAATCGCGCCACCCCCGACACCCCCGTGTATCCCACCCACAACTCCCCCGCCTCCCGTTCCGTCGCAAACACAACTCCCGGCACCCGCAGCCCATCCGTCGACCCATATCGCCGCCACTCTCCCCGGTGCCGCCTCGCCAGCCCTTCCCCGTTCCCTACCCACAGACTCCCGTCCCGCGCCCGCAGTACCCGGTACATCGTCTGATCCCCCTCTGTCAGCGGCGTCGCATACCACGTAAACCGCACCTCCCCCGCCCCCCAGTCGCCCACGTACAGCCCGCCCCGCGTCGATACCCACAACTCTCCCGTCGCCTCCGCAAGCAGGCTCACCACTCGGTTGTTCCGCAACCCTTCCCGCGCCCCGTACCTCGTCATCCGCCCGTCCGCCCCGATGCGCGTCAACCCGCCCTCGTTGCTCCCCGCCCACACGGCTCCATCCGCTGTCGCCACCAGCGCCCGCACCTCATCCTCAGCCAGTCCATTCTTCTTCCCGAATACGTCGTAGCCCCCGTCGGCCCGCTTCCGGTTCAACCCGTTCCGCGTGCCTACCCAGAGCCGCCCCGCGCTGTCCCGCGCAAACGACATCGCTTCGTCGTTGCTCAACCCGTCCCGCATCCGCCAGCTCTGCCACTTCGGAAACCCGTTCCACCTCGATAGCCCGTGCTGCTCCATCCCCACCCACGGCGTCCCGAACCGGTCCCATACAATCGCGCTCACCGCCTCCGCGCTCAACCCGTTCTCCGGTCCGAACCGTTCCCACTTCTCCTCCCGGTGCCGCCACAACCCGCTATACGTCGGCACCCACACCTCCCCGTCCGGGCCCAGCGCCAGCCCCGACAGCCGCCCCACCGGCGCAAATGCCAACTCCGTCCGCCGGAACTCCCGCTCCCCGCTCTCCTGCACGTAAAGTCCCGTCCGCGACCGGATCCACGTCCTCCCCGCCGCGTCTTCCAGCGGCGCCGCCCACTCATCCTCCGGCAGCCCCATCTCCCTTCCCTTGTCCACCAGCCGCGCCGCCCCCTCCCCTACGTCCAGCACCCGGTACAGCCGCGTCGCCGACGTCACCCAGATCCAGCCCCGCTTCGCCACCGTCACCGTCGAAAGCGGCTGCCCTCCCGTTCCCGCCACCACTCGCCCCACCCCCTCTTTCCACTCCCCCAGCCCCCGCGGCCCCGCCGCCAGCACCGTCCCGTCCCCGGCCACCGTCAGGCACCCCGTCACCAGGCACGGAAACGCCTCCCCCTCCACCCGCATCGGCTGAAATCCGCTCCCCGCTCGCACGCTCACGCCCCGCTTCGTCCCCACGATCACCCGTCCGTCCCGGCCAACAGCCAGTCCGTTGATCACCTCATCCGCCAGTCCGTTCCCGATTCCGTAACGCGTGAACCGGTGCCCGTCAAACCGGAACAGCCCGCTCGCCGTCCCCACCCACAGCATCCCCCGCCCATCCTGCACAATGGCCCGCACGCCCAGGTTCGTCAACCCGTTCGCCAGGCCAAAATGCTGAAAACTGTAGTGCTGCCCAGCCAGCGAGCCCATCGCCAGCAGCCATACCGCTACCGGCAATATCCCAGTCGTTCTGTCGGTTCCCATTTGGGAATGTGCACGCATCCCTATCTTAAGCTAATCGGCCGCCCGGGCCTGTTTTTGAGCCTCCTGTTAGGGCGTTTTCGGCCATTCGCCCCCCACTCCCAACGCCGCCTCGATCCGCACCCGCTCTCCGCTCCCCAACGGAATCGTCACCGCCTCCGCGTGCAGATACATCCGGTCCGCCCCAGGCCCCCCGTACCGCACATCCCCCACCAGCGGCAGTCCCACCGCCGCGCAATGGATCCGGATCTGGTTCGTCCGTCCCGTCACCGGCTCGGCCGCCAGCAGCGTCCGCCCCCTGCCCCGCCACTCCACTCGCAGCCGCGTCTCCGCCTCCGCTCCCCCCTCCGTCACGTCCCATTTCGGCTCCCGCCCCCCGTCCCGCCCCACCGGCAAACGCACCGTCAGTTCCTCCCATCCCGCCTCTCCCTCCACCAGAGCCAGATACCGCTTCTCCACCTGCCGCGCCTCGAACATCCCGCTCAGCTCCGTCCGCCCCTTCCCCGCCACCAGTACCCCGGACGTCTCCCGGTCCAACCGGTGCAGCAGCCGCGCCTCCCGGTAGCCCATCCCCACCAGCCCGTTCAATACCGTCCCCCCACGCTCCCGGCTCGTCGGATGCGCCAGCATCCCCGCCGGCTTGTCGATCGCGAGCAACTCCCCGTCTTCATAAAGCACCGTCAGCCCCAACTCCTCCCCTGCCACCTCCGTCAGCCGCGCCCGTCCCGCCAGCCGGATCTCCATCCCCGCCTCCACCCGGTACCCCCAATGCCGCCGTACCCCGTCCACCGCGCACAACCCCTCCCCCAGCGCTCGCCGCACACTCCCCCACGACGCCAGCGGCGCCCGCTCCCGCACCAGCCACTCCAGCCGCCCCCCCGCCGCCGCATGCCATACCCGGTCTTCGCCCGCAGCCGTGTTAAATTGAGTGTTCGCGGCAGTTTCTTCCGGCATCGTCATGTCGCTACAAGTATTCCTCTACGCCCAGTTTCGCGGAATTGAACGCTTCCTCGCCGGAGCAGGCTCCGACGCGTCTTTTACCAGCCGCGCCCTCTGGGTCTCTCTCCTCACCGAAGTCGTCCCCCGCTCCTTCCTCGCCTCTCGCGGACTCTCCCCCCTCCTGGCCGGTTACTCTGGCGGCGGCTCCTTCCTGCTCCTCATCGGCGAACCCACCGTCCCCGACGCCGCCACCGCCGGCCAGCTCGAACTCCACTGGTCCTCCACGGAAAATCTCGGCTCCTGGCCCAACGTCTGGTCCCGCCTCCGCGACGGCCTCCGCCGCTCCCGCCTCGCTCCCCTCGCCCCCTGGGGCGCCGCTGCCTTCTCTTCTCCTCTCCCCGACCCCGGCCCCGAGGACGCCGCCCCCTGGCACGACCTCGTCTCCCGCCTCTCCTCCGGCGCCACCTTCGGCTGCTCTCCCGATAACCCCCTTCTCTTCCTCCCCGCCGCCGGCGAACAGCAGTGGTCGCTTGACTCCCTCGGCGTCCCCCTCCCCTCCGCCGACCCCCGCGAACTCGCCCGCAAAGCCCAGGGCCGCCGCACCTGGGGCCTCCTCCGCTGCGACATCGACCACGCCGGCCTCCGCCTCCAGCAGGCCGATACCGCCGAAAACTTCCTCTACCTCGCCATTCTCTACAAAGGCCTCGTCGCCGGCGAACTCCAACGCATCGCCGCTCTCCCCCAACACGCCGGCCGCGTCGCCATCCTCTTTTCCGGCGGCGATGACTTCGCCATCACCGGCGCATGGGACGCCCTCCTCTCCGTCGCCACCGAGTTCCACCGCGTCTTCTCCCTCTTCGCCGCCGACCTCCCCGGCGGCAAGGACGTCCCCGAAGGCGCCTCCCTGTCCGCCGCCCTCTCCGTCGCCGGCCCCGACGACTCCCTCCCCTCCCTCTGGCGCCGCAACCACGCGACTCTCGAAGCCGTCAAATCCTCCGGCGGCAACGCCTTCGCCCTCTTCGACCGCTTTCTCGACTGGCCCGCCCTCAAGGAAGCCGAGTCCCTCAAAAGCCGCATCCGCAAGCTCCGCGAAAACTTTCAGTGCCCCCCAGCCGTCTTTGCCGAACTCGAAGAGTTCTACGGCGCTCGCGGCGCCGGTGACCTGCTCGCCTCCGTCCGCTCCCGCCGTCGCGAACGCGCCCTCCAGCGCCCTTGGCGCTTCCAGTCCAGGCTCCGCCGCCTCGCAGGCGATCGCTCCGGCTCCGAGTTCGACCGCCAGTGGCGCGCCTTCCTCGGCGATCTCATGGGCCGCGGCGGTTCCCCCAAACAACTCCGCCCCGCGGGTAAAGTCGCCCTCGATTGGGCCCAGCTCGAAAGCGGCTGGCGCGCCCGCGACTGACCTCCTCAAGTCCATCTAAAGGTTCCATTCACCTATGTCGGAAGAACAGCAGAACGACGATCTCCAGGCCCTCCCGCAGGACCCCGCTCCCGCCCCGGTTGTCGATACCCCTCCCGCCGAACCGGAAGCCCCTCAGCCCGACGCCGCCCAGCCCCCCATTCCCCAACCGGAGGACACGCAGGCCGAAGAGCCCAAAGCCGAAGAGCCGAAAGCGGAAGAACCCAAACCCGCCCCGCAGCAGCAGCAACAGCAGCGCCCCCCGCGCGGCGAACGCCCCCCCAAGGATCGCCAGCAGCAGCAGCAACAACAGCAGCGCGGCGCCAAGGCGCCCAACCGCGGCCCTAACGACAGGCCCCAGGACAACCGCCGCGGCGAACCCCGCCCCGATCGCCGTCCCGACCGCCGCCCCGACGGCCCCATCGAAATCGAGTACGACAAACTCGTCGCCGATAGCCTCTACCTCGACAACCAGGCCCACGTCCTCGTCGCCCGCCTTCGCGATCTTGACGCCGGCACCCGCTCCCAGCTCCGCCGCCTCTACGGCGCCGTCCGCCGTGCCTGCCGCGCCCCGGAGGCCGAACGCCAGCACCAGTTCGTCATGCTCCGCGCTCGCCTTGCCTACACCATCGCCCGCCACGGCCTTCGCAGCTTAGACCCTCTGGAAAAACTCCTCCTCCAGGTCACCCGCCGCAACGAGTCCCGTGGCTACGACCGCTTCCGCGATCTCTTCGAAGCCATCATCGCCTACAACGAGTAACGACGACGCACCACCCCCAGGTACCCCATGAGCTCCTCTTCCAACGTTCCCGAAATCCGCCTCGCCGGCAAACTCATCCTCGACGCTTCCCTCGTCTGCCTCACCGGCCTCCACATCGGCGCGGGCAAAGGCTCCCTCGAAATCGGCGGCGCCGATAACCCCGTCGTTAAGGATGCCTTCGGCCGCCCCGTCGTCCCCGGCTCCTCCCTCCGCGGCCGCCTCCGTTCTCTCCTCGAACACGCCCTCGGCCTCACCTCCCCGGAGGAGATGGTCTACCTCTCCCGCCGCCGCGGCCAGGAAGTCCGCATCCACCAGAGCGACCGCGTCGACGATCCCATCTGCCTCCTGTTCGGCCGCAATCCCGGCCGCATGGATCGCGTCAAGGGCGATGCCCTCGAAGCCCGCCACGTCACCCCGGCCCGCCTCGCCATCTACGACGCGCCTCTCGAAATCGAGTCCATCACCCCCCAGATGCGCGAACAGCTCGACGACGAACTCACCGAGGTGAAAAGCGAGAACGCCATCGACCGCATCACCGCACAGGCCAACCCCCGCACCCTCGAACGCGTCCCCGCCGGCGCCCGCTTCCGCGTCCGCATCGTCATCGATATCCTCCAGGACGATGACCGCAAACTCGTCCCCCTAGTCGTCCAGGGCCTCCGCCTCCTGGAAGACGCTGCCCTCGGCGGCGGCGGCTCCCGCGGCTCCGGCCGCGTCGAGTTCCAGAACATCCGCGCCGTCTGGCGCTCCCGCCGCTACTACGCCGATGGCGCCGCCGAAGAGGAGGTGGCCAAGGCTCCCAATACCGAAGCCCTCCAACAGGCCGTCCTCGCCGACGAATTCGCCATCCGCCTCTCGGAGTAACCCGCTCCCCCATGCCTCTTGAACGGCCAGCCCTGCTGGTACAACTCCAACCCGTCACCCCGTGGCGCTGCTCCGCCGGACGCCCCGGCGAACCCGCGTCCCTCCTCCCGAGTGACTCCCTCTTCGGCGCCCTCTCCGATGCCATGCTCCACCTCGGCTGGCTCCCCGACTGGCTCGCCGCCGGCGCCCCCGCCACCCGCTTCTCCTCCCTTCTCCCCTTTCACAACGAGTCCTTTCACGCCCCCCTCCCGGACTCCCTCCGCTCCGCCCCGGGCCTTCGCAAACTCCGCCTCCCCTCCGTCCGCTTCGCGCCCCTCCCCGCCATCGAGGACCTCGCCAACCGCCGCTTCGATGAGTCCCGCTGGGTTCTCGACCTCGCCTCCGGCTGCCTCCTCGCCGCCGATCGCGCCGGCGCCGGCGGTCCCTTCCGTTCCACCGAACGCTCCCGCGCCGCCGTCGACCGCCTCCACGGCCTCGCCTCTCCCGCCGCCTCCACCTCCGGCGTCGAATTCGCCGACCGCGCCGGCCTCTGGTCCCTCTTCGTCTTCGACTCCCAAGACCACGCCGCCACCTGGGCCCCCCGCCTCAAAGCCGCCCTCCGCCTCCTCGCCGATTCCGGCATCGGCGGCTGGCGCAACGCCGGCTGGGGCCGCTCCCGCCGCCCCCGCTTCCGCGAAGGCGATACCGGCCGTCTCCTCTCCAACGCCGGCTGGAAACACATCCCCGCCGAACCCGCCGTCCATTGGTGGACCCTCGGCCTGTTCTCCCCAGCCCCCGATGCACCCATCGCCTGGGACGCCGGCGCCTACCAGACCATCCACCGCTCCGGCTGGACCCCCGCCGCCGGCCCCAAGCCAGCCCTCCGCCTCGTCCGCGAAGGCGCCATCCTCGCCTCCCCCTCCGAACCCCCAGGCCTCATCGCGGAGTCTACTCTCGATGGCCTCCCTCACCCCGTCTTCCGCTACGCCGCAGGCCTCGCCCTCCCCTTCCACGAGGTTCCCCTCCCATGAACCGCCGCTTCCAGGTCACCGTCCTCACCCCTACCCTCGCCGGTTCCGGCGAGTCCCTCACGCCCATTGACTACATGGTGTGGCAGAACGAGGTCCGCGTCCTCAACCAGGACCGCATCTTCAAACTCCTCGCCCGCAACCCCCGCCTGGAAAGCTACCTCGAAAAACTCCGCAAGGGCGAACGCCTCGAATGGTCCCTCTGGGGCGGCTATGCCCAGAGCTTCGCCTCCGCCAAAATCCCCTTCGCCTCCGCCGGCCTCGCCTCCGTCTGGGAAAAGGCCCGCAATGAGGATCTCCACATCCCCCGCTTCGCCCACGGCGGCGGCCGCCGCCTCCTCCCCGGCAGCGCCCTCAAGGGCGCCCTCCGTTCCGCCTGGCTCACCGGCGTCATCTCCCCCGAAAAGGCCACCGAACTCTGGCGCGATTGCGCCGCCGCAGGCCTCCGCTGGAAAACCCTCGCCGCCCTCGATGCCGCCGCCGGCCGCAACGGACTCCACGGCCTCGCCTTCACCGACGCCCGCACCCCCTCCGACTCTTTCCGCATCTACCAGACCCGCGTCCTCGTCCTCCGCTCCAACAACGCCAAGGCCGGCCCCGCCGAATGGAAGCCCGGCCAGCAGTTCGCCGAAATGGCCCGCCCCGGCGCCGTCTTCGAAGGCCGCGGCGCCCTCCCCACGGGCATCGTCGAACCCCTCCGCCTCCAGGCCCGCCGCGCCCTCGCCTCCCACGCCGCCTTCGCCCGCGCCTCCGCTCTCAAACCCCTTCTCGAATCCGCCGAACGCCTCCAGTCCGAACTCGATCGCCTCTCCGGCGACGCCGTCCTCCTCCAGATCGGCTGGGGCGCCGGCCTCCTGTCTAAAACCCTCCCCCCGGATCTCTCCTCCCCAGAGTCCCGCATGCGCCTCACCGCCCTCCCCGGCATCCGCAACGCTCTCGTTCCAGACCTCCCCTTCCCCAAAACACGCCGCCTCGCCATCGATGGCGCCGGCGGCGCCGCTTTGTGCGGTTGGGTGAAACTCGACTGGGCCTAGGATTTATCTGACCTTCACCGTGCTTCCCTCAAGCTTCGCCTCCCTTCAGCCGATGCTTCCCTTAGGCAGCCCCATTTGCCCGCCATGCTACCATGCAAGTGTCGGCGACCGGGTTTTGCCGAACTGGCATCTCCCTCAGGCCTTCTATGTATAACGCTTTCTTTGGCATCTCCGAAAATCCCTTTAGCCTTAGTCCGGATCCGGCTTTCCTTTATCGGAGTCCGCAACACGAAGAAGCTCTCGCCAATCTCATCTACGGCGTCCAGAGCCGCAAAGGCTTCATCGTCCTCACCGGCGAGGTCGGCACCGGCAAAACCACCATGCTCGAGTGCCTCCGCGAGTATCTCGAGTCGCAATACATCGAGTACGCGTCGCTTTTCAACAGCCGCATCAATCCGCAGCAGTTCTTTGAGATGATCGCCTACGATCTCGACCTTCGCTGCAACCGGACCTCGAAAACCGAAGTCCTCTTCGCCCTCAATAGCCTCCTCATTCAACAGGCCAACGAAGGCCGCACCAGCGTCCTCATCGTCGATGAGGCCCACAACCTCGATTGGGATGTCCTCGAAGAAATCCGGCTCCTCGGCAACCTCGAGAACCGCCGCGGCAAACTCCTTCAGATCGTCCTCGCCGGCCAGCCCGAACTCGATCGCAAGCTCGACGCCCCCAACCTCCGCCAGCTCAAGCAACGCATCGTCCTTCGTTATAACCTCAAACCCTTCAGCGAAGCCGAGACCATCGAATACATCGAAACCCGCCTCGCCCGCGCCGGCATGGACAATCAAACCGTCTTCCCCCAACCCGTCCTCGCCGAAATCCACCGCCGCGCTCAGGGTATCCCCCGCCTTATCAACGGCATCTGCGACAACTGCCTCCTCACCGCCTTCGCCGCTGAACAGCACGCCGTTTCCCTCCCCATCCTCGATGAGGTCTCCAACGACATGCGCCTCGAATGGGCCGGTCGCCGCTCCCGCTCCTCCCGCCACGACCTCGATCGCCCCCTCGAATCGGCCGGCTTCCCCGACCGCCGCGACTAACCAAAACCGCAAACCTCTCAATTTAAAGTCTTTATCGCGAAACCGGCGCCCCATCGCCGGTTTTTTTGCGTCCCTCTATGCCTAAGTACTTTCCCTACTCCTAAGGGAAATTTCTTATGGACCGCGTACAAAAGTTTCACATAGAATAAGGGTGCGCCCCCAAAAGGCGTAAGGTGTTTACTACACGGCGTCTAGGTACCCTTACTAGCCTGCCAGCCGATGGTGAAACTATGAAAACCCTGTCCCTGACCAAACGGATCGTCCTCACCGGTGCACTCTTCGTGTTCGGTGCGTCGCTCAGCTTCGGTCAGAATGTTCAGTACGGCCCTCTTCCTCCACCCCCGCTGGAAGATCCGCCCAGCTTGAATTATGGCCCCCTGCCTCCTCCTCCCCTGGAGGATCCGCCCAGCCTCAACTACGGCCCCCTGCCTCCTCCCCCGCTGGAGGATCCACCCAGCCACAACTACGGCCCCCTGCCTCCTCCTCCCCTGGAGGATCCACCGAGCCTCAACTACGGTCCTCTTCCTCCCCCCCCGTTGGAAGACCCGACCGTCTAGCTCTTTTTAGCTTCGGCTTCTAAAGACTGAACCTCCTCCTGTCGATAACCTATCGTGGGGGGAGGTTTTTCATTTGGACATTGAGCGAATCTTCTACGGCATTACCACCGTCGCCACCCTCACCTTCGCCGTCCTCACCCTCCAACGCCTTCTCTCGGGCTGGTGGCGCTCCTACTACCTCCTGGTCCTCATCCTCGTCCTGGTCATCGCCGCCGTCGTCCCGCCCGCCGCCTCCTATGTCAGCCTCGGCAACTGGTCGCTCGTCAGCGCGCAGCGGCTCTACTGGACGCAGGCCTTAATCTACCAGGTCCTCATCCTCGCCCTCGTCCTCCAACTCATCCACCGCGTCGGACACGCACTCCCCAACACCGGCGCCCTCATCCGCACCCTCACCATCGCCGCGCTCGCCGTCTCGGCCACCTCGCTCTTTCTGCACTCCGGCCTCCGTATCAACAGCTTCATGACCGCCGTCACCCGCGACCTGACTTTCCTTTCCGCCGTCCTCAACCTCTTCCTCTGGAAACTCCTCCTGCAGTGGAAAAAGCGCGATCTCCTCCTCCTCGCCGTCTCGGCCGGTCTCGGCCTCCAGTGCACCGGCGACGCCATCGGACACTCCCTCCGCATCCTCGGTAAACAGGCCGCCGGCCACTCCGCCATCCACGATTTCGGCAACGTCCTCATGTCGCTCTCCGCTGTCCTCACCGTCGCCATCTGGCACACCGCCTTCTCCCGCAGCCGCTATAAGCAGTCCGTCTCTTCCAACTCCTCTCCCGCCGTCACAAACCCCGCTCTCTAGTCGTTTTCCCCTAATGGCAACCGGGCCTTTCCCCCTGTACAATGAAAGGGTCCGTTCTCTCCCCGAACGGTCAACTTCGCGGCCAAGGCAGCCGCACGAAGGAGCTCCTTGAATGGATCGCAGAGACTTTTTGAAAGGCGCCAGTTCCGTTGGCGCCACCGCCAGTGCTTTCGCCGCGCGCCCCAGCGCGAAAATGTCAGGCCGCGTCTTAGGCGCCAATGACCGTATCAACGTCGGTGTCGTCGGTGTCGGCGGCCGTGGCAGCTATGTTGCCAACGTTTTCGCCAAGGTCGGCGCCGATACCAACAAATGCCAGATCGTCAAGGTCTGTGACACCTATCAGAAACGCGTCGACATGAACGTCGAACGCCACAAGGCCAAGGGCACTCTCGACTGGCGCGAAGTCGTCAACGACAAGGACATCGACGCCGTCATCGTCGCCACCCCCGATCACTGGCACGCCCGCGTCGCCGTCGAAGCCATGGAAAACGGCAAGGACGTCTACTGCGAAAAGCCCATGTGTCACACCGTCGACGAAGTCAAGTGGCTCATGGACACCGTCAAGGTCACCAAGCGCGTCATGCAGGTCGGCTCGCAGACCACCTCCGGCGACCAGTGGCACCAGGCCAAGAAGGCCATCGCCGATGGCGCCATCGGCAAAATGCTCCTCTCCCAGGGCTCCTACCACCGCAACTCCATCGAGGGCGAATGGAACTGGCCCATCGATAAGAACGCCGGCCCCAACGGCCAGGGCGCCGATTACATCGACTGGAAGACCTGGCTCGGCCCCGCCCAGAAGCGCGATTGGGACCCCGACCGCTTCTTCCGCTTCCGCAAATACTGGGACTACTCCGGCGGCATCGCCACAGACCTCTTCTTCCACGTCGTCGCTCCCATGAATATCTGCTGGGGCACCCCGCAGTTCCCCCACAAGGTCATGGCCGGCGGCGGCATCTATGAGTTCTCCAAACTCCCCGAGGACCCCAACAAGCCCGACCGCGAAGTCCCCGATACCTTCCATCTCATCGCCGACTTCTCCGCCGGCCACTCCCTCGTCCTCAGCTCCTCCATGGCCAACTCCCAGCACATCCCCGGCCTCATCCGCGGACACGAGGGCACCATCATCATGGTCGAGCACGGCCGCTTCGAAGGCTACGCGCCCCACATCACCCTCAAGCCCGAAGTCACCCGCGGTAAAAAACTGATCGGCGGCGACAAGTACAAGTTCGGTGCCGAGGAAGTGAAGATCCCCGTCAAGGAAGTCGACACCATGCGCACGCATGTCACCAACTTCCTCGACTGCATGGTCTCCCGCGAAAAACCCACTCTCGATGTCGAAACGGCCGCTCGCGCCCAGGTGCTCATCACCATGGCCGTCCAGAGCTACCGCACCGGCAAGATCGTCTACTTCGACGAGCAGAAGTTCAAGATCGTCGACAAAGCTCCCGTCCGCTCCTAACCCGCAAGCTAGACGCGAGAGAAAGCCCGCTCCCCACCAGGGAAGCGGGCTTTTTCATTTCCCAACTACGCCAGCATCGCCTTCACCACATTCCCGCCCAGGTCCGTCAGCCGGTAGTCCCGCCCCATGTGCCGGTAGGTCAGCTTCAGGTGGTCCATCCCCAGGCAGTGCAGCATCGTCGCCTGCAGGTCATGCACGTGCACCTTGTCCCGCGTGATCGTGAACCCCAGCTCATCGGTCTCCCCGATCACCTGCCCCGCCTTGATCCCGCCGCCCGCCAGCCACATCGAATACCCCGTCGGATGATGGTCGCGTCCCGCATTGTCCGGGTCCGACGTGTTC
>CAZWDD010000086.1:0-18498 GCA_964632345.1 uncultured Solibacteraceae bacterium
GCCTGTACAGACGCAGGAGGAGCTGGCGCGGGAACTGAGCAAGGCCGGGGTGCAGGCGACGCAGGTGACGCTGTCGCGCGATATACGGGAGCTGGGGCTGGCGAAGACGGGCGCGGGGTATCAGCGGATTGCGATGGACGCGCCGGCGTTCGGGCCGGACCTGGCGACGATTGTGGGAGAGTTCCTGACGGACGCACGGGCGGCGCAGAATCTACTGGTGCTGCGGACGTCACCGGGGAATGCGTCGTCACTGGCGTCGGCACTGGACCGGGAGCAGTGGGAAGAAGTAATCGGTACGATTGCCGGGGACGATACGGTGCTGGTGATTACGGGAGACAACCGGCAGGCCGAGGCGGTGCGGGAACGGCTGCTGGCGCTGGGGTAGGGATTAGAAGGCGCGGGCGAGTTTGCGGGTGCCGGCTTCGAGGACGAGCCATGCCTTTTCGGTGGTGGAGAGGCGGATGCGCTGGTCGAGCACGCGGTACTGTTTCTGCTCGATGCGATCGAGGAGGCGGGAGTAGATCTGGATGAGCGCCCAGAGGGAGGCGCGGCTCTCGCGGTGAACGAGTTGGATGAGCGGCATGGCCTCGTTGTAGTAGGCACGGGCGCGGGCGGCCTGGAAGCGCATGAGTTCGACGAAGGCGGGCGAGTAGGTGAGGTGCGGGGGCGTGATGCCGAAGCGGCGGAGATCCTCGGCGGGAAGGTAGACGCGGCCGAGGCCGATATCCTCCTGCACGTCGCGGAGGATATTGGTCAACTGGAAGGCGATGCCGCATTTTTCGGCGAGTTCAAGGGCCTTGGGATCGTCGAAGCCGAAGATGTGGATGATGGTGAGGCCGACGACGCTGGCGACGCGGTAGCAGTACTGGTAGAGATCGGCGAAGGTCTCGATGAGCTGCGGGTGGAGGTCGCTGGAGACGCCGTCGATCATGTCATGGAAGTACTGGCGGGGGATGCGGTAGCGATGGACGGCGTCGTGGAAGGCTGGCCAGACGGGGTGGGAGGAGAATTGGCCATCGAGGGCGCGGTCGAGATCGGCACGCCACTGGCGCATGGTTTCCGGCGTGGTGGAGCCGGCCTCGTCGGAGAGGTCGTCACAGTAGCGCATGAAGGCGTAGACGGCGCACATGGCATCCTTCTGCGCGGGCTTGAGGAGGACGAAGGAGTAATAGAAGTTCTTGGCGCGGCTGCGAGCAACGGCGCGGCAATAGGCGTAAGACTCAGAGACGGGGAGGCTCATGCGACACGGCGGCCAAGGGCGAAGGAGAGGAGCGTCTTGAGGAGCACGCCGACGCGTTCTCCTTTGGAGATATAGGGGCGGGCGGAGAGCACGTCATACCCCTGCCGTTCGATTTTATCGAGAATCTGGAGGCCGCCGCGGGAGAAGAGGGTGACGTCGAGGGCGAGGCGGCGGTCGAGGAGCGGAGGAAGGGCGAGGCCTTTGTGGAAGAGTTCGCGGGCGACTCCGCAGGCCTCGCGCATGGCGGCGGCGAAGGCGGGGGTGAATCGGCGGGCGTAGATCTGCTCGACGGTGACGCCGTGGCGGGCGAGGAGATCGAGCGGGAGATAGACGCGGTCCTTTTCGAGGTCGACGGAGACATCCTGCCAGAAGTTGGCGAGTTGGAGAGCGGTGCAGGTGGCGTCGCTGAGTTCGTAGCGGTGGGAATCGGAGTAGCCGCCGAGGCCGAGAACGAGGCGGCCGACGGGGTTGGCCGAGTTGACGCAGTAGGCGAAGACTTCGTCCCAGTTGGCGTAGCGGGTGACGCGCTGATCGTGCTCGAAAGCGGTGATGAGATTGGCGAAGGGCTCGATGGGGAGGGAGTGTTTACGGACGGTGGGGCCGAGGGCGACGAAGACGGGGTGGGAGGCTTCGCCGTTATACATGCGCTCTAGCTCGCCGCGCCACCAGTGGAGGAGGCGGAGGCTTTCGACGGTGTCGCCGATTTCGTCGCCGAGATCGTCGGCCCAGCGGCAGAAGGCGTAGACGTTGTAGAAATCCTGATGGAGGTGCCTTGGGAGGAGGAAGCTTACGACGTGAAAGTTCTCGTAGTGGCCGGTGGCGATCCAGCGGGTGTAGCGAAGAGACTCGTCGATGGACCAGGAGCGGCGCATGGCCGCGAGGTCCGTCACGAAGTCCTTGGGCGAGAGCATCGCGCCTAGGGAATGATGGCGGTCTTCAGCCGGCCGCTGGAGTTCATCAGGAGGCGGAGAACATCCTTGAGGTTGGACAGGGGAGCCTGGTCGGTGACGAAGTCACGGGCGCAGATCTGACCTTGCGCGACGGCTTCGAGAGCCTGCTTGATGAGGCGCGGCGTGTGGTGAAAGCTGGCCTTGCAGGTGAGTTCGGAGTAGTGGAGAAGGTTGGTGTCAAGATCGACGCGGGTATCGTTGGGGCAGCCGCCGAAGAAGTTCACGGTGCCGCCCTTGCGGAGAAGTTGCACGGAGAGGTTCCAGACTTCGGGCTTGCCGACGGCTTCGATGACGACATCGGCGCCGCGGCCGTCGGTGAGGCCGCGGACGACGCCGACGGGGTCTTCGGTTTCCGGAAGGGCGATGGTGTGCGCGGCGCCCATGCGGCGGGCGTCCTGCAACTGCACCTCGCGGCGGGCGATGGCGATGACGCGGGCGCCCATCACTTTGGCCATGCGGACGAACATAAGGCCAATGGGCCCGAGACCGAGAACGACGACGGTATCGCCGGGGCGGACGTTGGATTCTTCGAGGCCGCGGAGAACACAGGCGAGCGGTTCGGCGAGAGCGGCGTCCTGATAGTCGACGTGGGCGGGAATTTTATAGAGATTCTTCTGGACGATGCGCCCGGGGATGCGAATGAACTCGGCGTAGGCGCCGTTGTTGAAGAGCAGGTCTTCGCAGAGATTTTCGAGGTCGCGTTTGCAATAGAAGCAATCGCCGCAGGGGGCGGAGTTGCCGGCCACGACGCGATCGCCGGCGCGGAACTTCGTGACGTGATCACCGGTGGCGACGATATCGCCGGCGAGTTCGTGCCCGAAGACGGCTGGAGGAACGATCATGCGGGCGTGGTAGCCGCGACGGAACACTTTGACATCGGTACCGCAGGTCAGGGCCGCCTTTACACGCACGAGGACGTCCTGCGGGCCGATCTTCGGAATGGCCACCGATTCGACTTTGACGTCTTCCTTGCCGTAGAGAACGGCGGCCTGCATTTGTTCTGTCACTGGGATTGTTCCTGTGGCCTAACGACAATTTTCAAGGATTTTGGCGTCGGATGCAACGCCAGGTCAAAGCCCTGTTCGATTTCGTCGAGCGCCACGGTGTTGGTGACAAGTTCCGCGACCGGAATGGCGCCAGTGAAGACAAGATCGGCGGAAATGCGCTGGAGGTCCACATCGGCACTATAGGAACCGAACACAATCCGCTCCCCCATGCAGATGTCCTTGCCGGAGAGTTCGATTCTCTCTTTATCGGAAGTTTGTGCGAAAAGGAGAATTTTGGCGCCGGGGCGGGTGGCGCGGATGGCCTGTTCGACGATGCCTGGGGCGGAGGCGGCGACAAAGACGATATCGGCGCCGCGGCCATCGGTAAGGGCGGCACACTCGGCGGCGATATCGGCGGAGCGGGGATCGAGGCAACGCTCGGCGCCGAAGTGTTCGGAGTAGGCGCGGCGTTCGGGCATGGTGTCGGTGGCGAGGGTGCGGATGCCCTTGTGCTTGAGGAGCATGGTGAAGAGGAGGCCGATGGGCCCCTGGCCCATGACGACGGCGAGATCGCCGGGGCGGGGATCGGCCATCCAGACGGCCTTGACGCAGGTGTTAACGGGTTCGACGAAGCAGGCGGCATCGAAGGAGACGCCGTCGGGGATCAACTCGACGCCGCGTTCGACGATCCAGTCCATGATGCGGATGTACTGGGCGAAGCCGCCGCCGGCGGGCTCAAAGCCGGCCGTAATCCCCACCTTCTTGTAGACGGCGCACTGGGCGTAGAGCTTGCGTTCGCAGTAAAAGCATTTGCCGCAGGGGATGTGGTGGAAGGCGACGACGCGGTCGCCAACCTTGAACTTCGTGACGCCCTCGCCGACGGCGGCGACGACACCGGCGGTTTCGTGACCGTAGATGCGGGGCGGGGGGAGGAGATCGTACTCCACCTTCTTGAGGTCGGTGTGACAGATGCCGCAGGACTCGACGCGGACGAGGAGTTCGCCGGGGCCGATGGCGGGAACGGGAACCGATTCGACGCGGACGGCGCTCTGGCCGCGGTAGACGGCGGCGCGCATGGTGGGGGAGCTAGAAACGGGCATTGGCGAGATAGTCTCCTAATTTCCTGGCAGCGTTGCCTCCACGGGAGAGGAAACGGCTGAGGCTGGGGTAGAAGCGAAACGGATGCCGGAGGGCGGCAAGGGCGATGCGTTTGCGGACGAAGCGGCCGTCGGCATCGCGGAACTGGTTAAAGTCGAGATCGAAGCGTTCGACGGCGAGATCGCTGACGATTTTCACAGCATGAAAGGGGAGGCCGAGAGCGGCGGCGCGGCTTGCAACGGCGGCGGCCTCCATTTCCACGATGCCGAAGCCTTGGGCAAAGTAGCGGGCTTTTTCGGGGGGATCGCCGAGAAACTTGTCGATAGAGAGGACGCGGACGGGGGCGGCGCCGGAGAGGGGGACGGCGGGGAATTCGGACCGACCGTCGGAGACGGAGGAGGCGGTGCAGAGGGAGAAGAGGGGGAGGGCGGGATCGAGGGCGCCGCAGAGGCCGACGCTGAGGAGGCAATCGAAGCGGGTGCCGGAGGTGAGGGCAGCGTCGAGTGCCTGAAGGGTCAGGCGGGGGCCGGGACCATTGGCGATGGCGTGGATTTCGTGTTCGTCGCATTGGAAACGGCGGCTGAAATCGACGGGCCAACCAAGACCCTGGTACGGGGCGCAGAGCTCGGCCCAGGCGAGGAGTTCAAAGGACTCGGAGGCGACGGCGAGGATCTTCACGCGAGGCCTCGCTGGCGGAACCATTCGACGGCGGCGGCGAGGGCAACGGCGGCTGGGGCGGGTTGGTAGCCGAGTTCGCGGGCGGCCTTATCGTGACGGACCCACATTTTCTTTCTGGCCATGCGGACGCCCTCCATGGGGGCGCGGGGCGGGGTGCCGGTGACGCGGGCGAGGGCGCCGCCGACGGCAGCGGCGGCCCAGGCGACGGCGTAGGGAATCTGGAACTTTGGAGCGGGGACGCCGCTGATGCGGGAGAGCTCCGCCAGGATCTGGGCGAGGGTCATGTTCTCGCTACCGAGGATATAGCGTTCGCCGGGGCGGCCTTTTTCGCAGGCCAGGAGATGGCCGCGGGCGACATCGCGGACATCGACAACGTTGAGACCCGTGTCGAGGTAGGCGGGCATTTTACCCAGGAGAAAATCGACGATGATGCGGCCGGTGGGGGTAGGCTTGAAGTCATGATCGCCGACGGGGGCAGTGGGATTGACGATAACGACGGGGAGTCCGCGGGCGGCGAAATCGAGAGCGGCTTTTTCGGCGAGGAACTTGGAGCGTTTGTAGTGGCCGGACATTTCGGCGATGGACACAGGGGTGGTTTCGTCGCCGAGGCCGCCTTCGACGAAGCCGATGCAGCCGACGGTGGAGGTATAGACGACGCGATCGACGCCGGCCTCCATGGCGGCCTGGAGGAGGTGGCGGGTGCCATCGACGTTGGAGGCGTAGAGTTCGGCGGGGTCCGGGGACCAGAGGCGGTAATCGGCGGCGACGTGATAGACGAGGCTGCAGCCATCGACGGCGCGTTCGAGGGATGCCGGGTCGGTGAGGTCGGCGGTGACGACCTCGACATCGAGCTCGGGGACGGGGTGGCGGCCGCGGGTCATGGCGCGGACGGGGACACCGGATTCGGCCAGGAGGCGGGCGACGTGCCAGCCGACGAAACCGGAGGCTCCAGTGACAAGAGCGGGGCGCACGGGTCAGCGATCCTGCAGACGGGCCTTGCGGTAGGTGGCGAGGGCCAGGAGAGGGAAGGAGTTCCGGTACATGTGGTAGTTCAGATAGAACACGCGGGGGAAGCCGGTGCCGGTGGCCTGGGGCTCGTCCCAGGTGCCGTCGGGGCGCTGGGAGCGGATGAGGAACTCTGCGGCGCGGTCGAGGGAGTCCGAACGGTCATCGCCGCTGGCGAGGAGGCCGAGGAGGGCCCAGGCGGTCTGGGAGGGAGTGGAGGGGGAGTTGACGTAGGCACCACGGGCGTAGCTTTCGGGGCTTTCTCCCCAGCCGCCATCGGCATTCTGGATGGAGCGGAGCCACTCGCCGGCACGCAGGACATGGACTTCGCGATCGCTTTCGCCGGCGGCGCGGAGGCCGCGGAGGGCCAGATAGGTTCCGTAGATGTAGTTCACGCCCCAGCGGCCGAACCAGCTACCGTCGGCTTCCTGGGTGCGGACGAGGTATTCGACGCCACGTTTGAGGGAGGGGTGATCGGGACTGAGGCCGTGGAGGGCCATGGCTTCGAGGACGCGGCCGGTGATGTCCGGGCAGGTGGGGTCGAGCATGGCGTTGTGATCGGCGAAGGGGACGTGGGTGAGGATGGGCCAGTTGTTATCGACGTCGAAGGCGGCCCAGCCGCCGTCGGAGGCCTGCATGGCGATGAGCCAGTCGATGGCGCGGCGCATGGTGGCCTGGTGAGCGGCTTCGTTGGAGCCGCGGGAGAAGGCGAGGGCGATGGCGACCATACCGGTGTCGTCGATATCGGGGTAGAACTCGTTAGCGAATTCAAAGTACCAGCCGGAGGGTTCGACGTTGGGGCGATGGATGGACCAGTCGCCTTTGCGGCGGACCTCTTTGGAGAGCAGCCAATCGGCGGCACGGGCGAGGGCGTGGTGGGGCGCGGCGCCGGCCTCGGCGAGGGCGTGCATGGCGATGGCAGTATCCCAGACGACGGAAAAGCAGGGCTGGAAGAAGAAGCGGTCGCCATCGTCGACCATGAGGTTGAGGAACTGCTGCTCGGCTTCGTCGCGGTCGGGGTGGCCGGGTTCGCAGCCGAGTAGATCGAGGGCCATGATGGTGTACATCATGGGGGGATAGATGGCGGCGAGGCCGTCGGTGTAGCGGGTGCGTTCGAGGACCCACTCTTTGCACCGGTCAATGGCCGCGGCGCGCATGGAGCGCGGGCCGAAGCGGTCCCAGAGTTTGAAGACTCGATCGAGGCCGAGGAAGAAGGAATCCCAGGAAAGGAGGCCGCCGCGGGCGGGGGCCGAGAGGGGGACGCCGGGGAGGAGGAGTTCGTTGAGGGAGAAGCCGGCGGGGACGGGGCGGCCGGTGTTGAGAGCCTGGACGATGGCGAGGGGGATGACGATGGCGCGGGCCCAGGCGCTCATGTGATAGGTCACGCGTCCCATGAGGATCATCTCCGGAGGAACGGTGGGGACGTGTTCGCGGGGATAGAGGCCGAAGAGGCTGAGGTTGATCTTGACGTAACTGTTGACGGCCTGGAGTCCGCCGCCGGCGCGGATGGCCTCGCGGAGCCTGGTGAGTGGTTCGGATGCGGGGTCGAGACCGGCGAGTTTCAGGGCGAAGTAGGCCTTGACGGAGGCGCTGACATCGGAGGGTCCGCCGGGATAGATGGAGAAGCCGCCATCGTCCCCCTGACGGGCAAGAATGGAGCGGGCGGCACGATCGACCTGCACGCGGGTGGCGGGGCACCATTGACCGGCAACGGGAGGGAACAGCCAGAGTTGGAGGAGGATGTAGTCCGACTCCAAAGTGGTATCCGCCGTGAGATCGCCCCACCAGTAGCCTTTTTCGCTCTGCTGGGAGAGGAGCCATTGGGAAGCGCGCGAGATGGCCTCGACGGCTTGGGAAGCCACCGGGCCGGTAGTTTGCAAACCTGGGCTCATCGCTAGACGGCGGGTCTGATCTGGGTCAATTTGGCGGCGTTGAGTTCCGGAGGGAGGGAGAAGCGGACATCCTCTTCCTTCACTTCGAGCGTTTCGAGGGTGCCGAAACCATTGGCCTGGAGATAGGCGATGAGGCTTTCGACGAGGTGTTCAGGGGCGGAGGCCCCGGCGGTGATAGAAACGGTGTTGACGCCAGCGAACCACTCGGGTTTCACATCCGTCTCGTCATCGACCAGATAGGAGGGGCGACCCTCCTTGCGGCAGACTTCGACGAGGCGCTGGGAGTTGGAGGAGTTACGAGAGCCGACAACGAGGAGGAGGTCCGTAAGCGGGGCGACTGCCTTGACGGCGACCTGGCGGTTTTCGGTGGCGTAGCAGATATCCTGCGAGTGGGGGCCTTCGACGCGGGGGAATCGTTCGCGAAGACGGTCAATGATGTCGCGGGTTTCGTCGAGGCTGAGGGTGGTCTGGGTGAGGTAGGCCATGGGCATCTCGTCGGGGACGACGAGGTTGTCCACATCCTCAACGGTCTGGACAAGGACCATGGCATCAGGCGCTTCGCCGAGGGTGCCGACGACTTCGTCGTGGCCCTCGTGGCCGATGAGGACGATGCGGTACCCCTTCTTTGCGAACTTGACGGCTTCGAGGTGGACCTTGGTGACGAGGGGGCAGGTGGCGTCGATGACGTTCAACTGGAGTTCCTTAGCCTGCTGCCGGACGGCTGGGGAGACGCCATGCGCGCTAAAAATGACGCGGCCGCCGGTGGGCACTTCGTCGAGTTCCTCAACGAAGACGGCGCCGGCGTCGCGCAGTTCCTCGACGACGTGGCGGTTATGGACGATTTCCTTACGGACGTAGATGGGAGCGCCGTAGGCCTCCAGCGCGATCTTCACAACATCGATGGCACGGACAACGCCGGCGCAGAATCCGCGCGGCGTGAGAAGCACGATCTTCTTTTGCCCGACGCTTTTTTCATCCATCAGGGCAGTGGTCCCGGATTCCATAATATGCCTTCAGTATAGCAACCCGAATTGGTCCTATTTCGAGCGTTTGTTACCAAAAGGCAACGCGCGATCGAGGAGGGAGAAGAGCTCAGCCTCCTGTTCGATCTCGATGCCGATGCGGAGCCAGCGGATTTCGACGGGGTGGAGGAGTTCGGCGGCGTTGTGGGGGAGATTCATCCAATCTTTTTCGGTGGTGAGGAGGACGGCAGCGCCGGTTTCGATGGCGTGATGGCGGAGGCGGGCGAGTTCACCGGGGCGGTATTGGTGGTGGTCGCCAAAGGACCAGCGGAAGGTGGTTTCGAGGCCGAGGAGGCGGAGGGTAGCCCAAAAGGAGGAGGGATCGCCGAGGCCACAGAAAGCGGCGGCCTTGCCTGGGGGCAGGGGTTCCGGAAGCCAGCCGGCCGGGGAGACGGAGGAGCGGAAGACGGGGACGCCGGGGTTGTGATGTTCGATGAGGCGGAGGAGGCGGCGATACTGGCGGCCACGCTGGACACGGGTAAGGAGGACGGCTTGGGCGCGGGAGATGCCGGAGGGGTCTTCGCGGAGGCGGCCGAGGGGGAAGATGGAGCCGCCGCCGAGGGGGTTCTGGGCGTCGAGGAGGAGGAGATTGCAGTCGCGGTGGAGGCGGTGGTGCTGGTAGCCGTCGTCGAGAAGGAGGACATCGACGGGCCAGCGTTCGAGGAGTTTGCGGCCGACGGCGGCGCGGTTGGCGCCGATGCCAAGGTGGGCCACACCAGAGCGGACGAAGATCTGGGCTTCGTCACCGGTTTCCGAGACGGGGGCGACGGCGCCGGCGGGGATCAGGGAGAAGGGCTCCGGGGAGAGGCGGCGATAGCCACGGGTCAGGATGCCGGGGAGGCGGCGGCGGGAGCGGAAGTACTCGGCGAGGCGGAGAACGGTGGGTGTTTTGCCGGAACCGCCCATGACGATACCGCCGACGCAGAGGACGGGGACGGGGAGGCGTTCGGCGCGGGCAAGATTCTTGCGGCGGGCGCGGCGGGCGCCGAAGGCCCAGAGGAGGCTGAGCGGCCAGAGGAGGAGGCGGGAGAAGAAGGGCGCGTGACGGCGGGGCCAACTGTCCTCGATGATGTCGAAGGCGGCGGCACAGGCGATGGCGGTGGCGCCGCGTTTGGACTCGGCGAGTCGGCGGGCGACGGTTCCGGACTGGCCGGGATCGCGGAGAAGATTGCGGAGCGCGGGGGCGAGATGGGAAGCGTCCTCGATGCGGGTGAGGGCTCCGGCGGCGGTGAACTCGGCGGCGATTTCGGCGAAGTTCTCCATGTGAGGACCGGCGACGACGGGCTTGGAGAAGAAGGCAGGTTCGAGGATGTTGTGTCCGCCGCGGCGGACGAGGGTGCCGCCCATGAAGACGGCGTTGGCGAGGGGGAAGAGGCCGGAGAGTTCGCCGAGCGAGTCGAGCAGGAGAACGCCGGGAAGAGAGAGAGGAGCGAGGGAGGAGCGGCGGACGAAGGAGATGTTGCGCGCGGCGAGTTTGGCGGCGGCGGCGTCAAAACGCTCGGGCCGGCGGGGGACATGGATCCAGAGGAGACCGGGGGTGTCCATGGCGAGAAAGGCGTCGAGGGTGAGGTCGTCTTCGTCGGGGTCGGCGGAGTCGAGGCCGGGCATGGTGGAGGCGGCGATGACGATGGCGGCGGGGCTCTGGGCGTCGACCCAGGCGGCGATTTCGGGATTGGTGCGGATGCGGGCGGGGTCGAAGTCGTACTTCAGATTGCGGCCCAGATAGAGAGAGTGAGCCGGGGCGCCGAGTTGGCGGTAGCGTTCGACGTCCTGATCGGACTGGGCGTAGATGGCATCGGGGATAGCGAGGATAGGGCGGAAGAACCAGCGGAAACGAAGGTAGCGGGGGAGGGCGCGATCGGAGATGCGGGCGTTGACGACGAGCAGACCGGCGCCGAAGCGTTTGGACTCGCGCCAGAAGTTGGGCCAGATCTCGGTTTCCATGATGAGGACGAGGCTGGGCTGCATGGCACGGAGGATGCGGCGGACGGCGAAGCAGAAATCGAGGGGGGTATAGAAGACGCCATCACAGAGGCCGGTGAGTTTCTGCAGGGCGAGGGCGTGGCCGGTGACGGTGGAGACGGAGACGTAGAGAGGCGTGTCGGGCAGGCGCTGGCGAAGCGCGGTCAACACGGGCCCGGCGGATAAAACTTCGCCAACCGAGACGGCATGCAACCATACGCCACCGGGCGCCGTCACCCGGAAGGGGAGGCCGCCGAAACGGCCGGGGATGGAACGAAACCATTCCCGGTTTTTCGACCCTCGCCACAACAGGTACAGTACGATGAGTGGGGAAGCAACGACCTGCAGAAGGCGGTAGATGAAAAAAATGAGTCGCGGCAAGAGCCTGATACTTTTCCTACTGAGTATAACGGCGGCCCTCTGGGCGGACAAGAAAGACACGGCGTTCCGGCCCGAGGCGGCCGAGGCGTACGAGACGAAACAGACGATCCAGGGGCTGACGATCGCGGTGCAGCCGTTCGACGATCCGGAGGAGGCGCGGGCTGCGTTTGGGAAGCTGAACCCCTATGAACACGGCGTGCTGCCGGTGCTGGTGGTGATGAAGAACAACGGGAAGAACACGGTGCGGTTCGACCGGATGCAGGTGACGTACGTGGCGCCGCGCGGCCGGAAAGTGGACGCGACACCGGCGATGGACGTGATGTACCTGAAGGCCGGGGGGAGGCCGCGGCTATCGACGAGCCCGATTCCGACGGGCGGCGCGCGGGTAAAGATTCCGAAGAATCCGCTGAAGAACGACGTGATCATCGAGCGCGGGTTCGCGGCGAAGATGCTGCCACCGGGCGATTCGGCGCACGGGTTCTTCTACTTCCAGACGGGGCACACGCGAGGAACGTCGCTTTACATCTCCGGGATCACAGAAACACCGAGCGGGCAGGAGTTGTTCTACTTCGAGGTTCCGCTGGATTAGGCGGGGTTATTTGGCCGGGGGGGCGGGCTTGACAGGGGCTGCCTTTTTGACGGCCGGGGCCGCTTTCTTGACAGCGGGGCGGGCGGCGCCTGGGGCCGGGACGCGGGTGATGACGACGCGCGACATTCGGACGGGTTCGTTGGGCTTGTCGCCGCGGCCGCGGGGGACGCGAGCGATCTGGCCGACGAGTTCCTGCCCCTGGATGACCTGGCCGAAGATGGTGTGCCGGCCGTCGAGGTGGCCGGGAGTGCCCTCGGTGATGAAGAACTGGCTGGAGCCGGTGCCGGGGCCGGCGTTGGCCATGGCGACGCGACCGGGGATATCGAAGCGGAGCGTGGGGTGGAACTCGTCGATGATGGCATCGGTGCCGCCGGTGCCGTTGCCCAAGGGGTCACCGCCCTGGATCATGAAGCCGGGGATGACGCGATGGAAGGTGAGGCCGTTAAAGAGGGGCCGCTTGACGCGGGTGCCGGTGCGGGGGTCGAGCCATTCCTTGCGGCCCTGGGCGAGGTCGACGAAGTTCTTAACGGTGACCGGAGACTCCTGCTCGTAGAATTTAAAGACGATGTTGCCGAGGGGCTGGGCGCCATGGGTGACGGAGATGGTGGCATAGAGGCCAGGCTCGCGGGCGGGAGCGGCGGGTTTAGCAGGGGCTACCGGCCTGGCGGCGGGCTTGACGGCAGCCGGTTTGGCGGCGGCAGGTTTGGCAGCGGCGGGCTTCGGCGTGGCCGGCTTCGGGGCGGCCGGAGGCGTTTGCGCGGCAAGGGAAAAGGCGAGAAGCGAGGCGGAAGCAAACAGACGAGCAAGCATCAATTCTAAGAATAACAGGGGCAAAAACAGGGCGCGCGCGGCGGCCAAGGGGAGAGGCCGGACCGCGCGCGCAGATCCTCACGGGACGCAGGGCACTTGCCTTATTGGGCGAGTACCGGCGTCCTGCGAGACTCGGGGGAGAGTGGCGGAACCTGTTGATGGGGCTGGAATTTGACGGACACCAGCTTGGAGACGCCGGGCTCTTCCATGGTGACGCCGTATAGGGTCTGGGCGGCTTCCATGGTGCGTTTGGCGTGGGTGATGACGATGAACTGCGTTTCCGAGGCCATTTCCTTGAGCAGGCGGGCAAGGCGGCCGGTATTGGCCTCGTCGAGCGGGGCGTCGACTTCGTCCAGGATGCAGAAGGGGCTGGGCTGGTATTTGAAGATGGCCATGAGGAGGGCCATGGCGGTGAGTGATTTTTCGCCGCCGGAGAGCAGCAGCACGTTCTGCAGCCGCTTGCCGGGGGGCGAGGCGATCATCTCGATGCCGCTTTCGCCGATGTTGGTTTCATCGGTGAGGCGCATCTCGGCGTGGCCGCCGCCAAAGAGGGTCTTGAAGATCTCCTTGAACTGGGCGTTGACGGCCTCGAAGGCTTCGGCGAAGCGCTTGCGGGATTCGACGTCGATCTCCTGGATGGCCTTTTCGGTATCGCGGATGGAGTCGAGCAGATCCTGGCGTTGGGTATTGAGGAAGTTGTAGCGAAGCTCGGCTTCCTTGTACTCTTCAAGGGCCTGGGGGTTGACGGCGCCCAAGGCCTCGATGCGGCCGCGGACGTCGGTGTAGCGGGCGTCGAGTTCGCTGAGGGCGAGGTCGTCGAGTTCGGGATCGTCCTCGCGGATGAGCTCGCTGGCGGGAGCGTTGAGGTCCTTGCGGGCGTTTTCGTCGAGGTGCTTGAGGTCGGACTGCAACTGGACGAGATGGATTTCGATCTGGGTGCGGCGTTCCTGGGCTTCCTGGGCGGCGATGCGGTGCGCCTTGAGGGACTCGTCGAGCGCGGTCAACTGCTGGCGCATCTCCTGATCCTTCTGCGCGGCGACTTGCACGATGCCCTGCAGGCGGAGCACCTCCTCCTGGAGCATGTTGACGGTGGCGTCGAGCTCCATGTTGTCGTTGAGGAGGCGGGTACGGTCGAGGCCGAGGCGTTCGAGTTCGCCGGCGATGGAGGAGCGGCGGCGGGTGAGTTCGCCGATCTGGGCTTCGAGGCGCTGGCGAGCGGCGGCTTCGCTGCGCTGCCGTTCGTCGAGCGATGCGAGTTGGACGCGGAGGACGGAGTGCTCCTCGGAGACGCGCTGGACGGACTCGCGGAGGAGGTCAAGCTCGCCGCGGCCGCTCTCGAGTTCGCGTTCCTTGAGCTGGCGGGCCTCCTCCTTTTCGGCGTGAAGGCGCTGCTTTTCTTCCTTCTGGGCGGCGACGCGTTCGACATCGCGGCCGAGGCGTTCGAGTTCGAGGCGGGCGGCCGAGAGGCGGGAGTTGGCGCGGTTGGTCTCCTCACCGATGCGGCGCATTTCGAGATCGAGGGTAAGCGCCTCGTGCTCCTCGCGCTTCTGCTGCTGGCGGATGACCTCCTGCTCTTCGGAGAGGGACTGGATGGCGTGTTCGAGTTCGGCGATCTGCTCCTGCGTGCCTTCGAAGGCGCGCTGCTTGGCGGAGACGGTGCCGGTGAGCTCGCGGAGTTCGCGCTTGAGGGCGAGGGGGCCGGAGCCGGTTTTGCGACCGCCGCTGACGGCGTGGCCGTGGTAGCAGACGCCATCGGGCAGGAGGAAGAAGATGTCGGGATACTGGCCGGCGAGGCGGACGGCGGCGGCGCGATCCTGCACGAGGTAGCAGCGGGAGAGGCGCGGCAGGAGTTCGGCGGGGGCCTTGGTGAGGCCGTTGGTCATCTTCAGGTAGTTGCTGAGGCGGCCGATGATGCCGGTTTCCGGGCCGATGGGCGGTTCGGAGGCCAGGGCGCTGGCGTACTTGTCATCGTCCTCGGGGTGGACGAGGAAGGTGGCGCGGCCGTCGAGATCGCCGCGCATGAGGTCGATGCCGCTATCGGCCTGGGACCAGTCCTTGACGACGACGTACTCGAGTTCTTCGTGAAGGAACTCTTCGGCGGCCTTTTCAAAGGCGGGATCGACCTCGATGAAGTCGGCGAGGACGCCGGAGGGCTTGATGGCGGTGGTTTCGCCGCGTTCGACGGAGGTGAAGAGGCGCTTGACCGATTCGGTGGTGTAGGCGCGGTGGGAGAGGATCTCTTCGAGGGAATCCTTGCGGGCCTTGAGGCGGGAGAGTTCGGCGCGGACGGACTCCAACTGGCGGCGGGCTTCGCCGAGAGACGATTTGCGGCCCTGGAGATCCTCTTCGACGCGCTTCTTCTTGTCGGCGAGGGTTTCGAGCTGCAGCTGGCGGTCGCCGAGCTTGGCCTGCATCTCCTCACGGAGGCCGGCGAGGCGGGCGAGGTCTGCCGTGGCGTTTTCCTCGTCCTTGCCAGCGCGGTTGCGATCGCGCTCGTTGGCGGCGAGGTACTCTTCCATCTGCGCCAACTGATTGCGGAGGGTGGAGGCTTCGCCAAGGAGGCGGAAGACCTGCTGGCGCGCGGCTTCCAGGCTCTGCTCGCGCATGCGGAGCTGGCCCTGGAGCTGTTCGCGCTCCTCGTTCTTCGAGCGGAGACGTTCGCGGGCCTGGTTGGCGTTGGCGGAGGCCTCTTCGAGCAACTGGCGATGCTTTTCGACGTCGGCTTCGAGCTGCGTGAGGCGGCGCTCGACGTCCTGTGATTCGTTTTCGCCACCGGCGAGGCGCTGCTCGATGGAGGCGACCTGCTGCGACTGGCTGTTGAGGCGGCCGCGGGTGCGTTCGGCTTCGAGTTGCACCTCGGAGAGCTCCTTGCGCTGGGCAGTAAGCGTCTCTTCGTGCTGGTAGCAGGTCTGCTGGAGGGCAGTGTATTCGGCTTCGCGAGTGCGAAGATCGGCCGAGAGGGTTTCCAGCGTGGCGGCGGCCTGGCTCATCTCAATGGCCGTTTTGGAAGCCTCGCGCTCGAGGGTCTTGTACTTGCCGGCAAGCAGGAGGCGGAGGTGGGTGACCATCTCCTCGCGCAGCTTTTCGTAGCGTTCGGCCTTGGCGGCCTGGCGCTTGAGCGAGTTGACCTGGCGGGTGACCTCTTCAAGGATGTCGAAGACGCGGGTCAAGTTCTGCTTGGCGCCTTCGAGCTTGGCTTCGGCGAGGCGGCGCTTGGTCTTGAAGCGGGTGATGCCGGCGGCTTCTTCGATGACGGCGCGGCGGTCCTGCGGGCGGGAGCTGAGAATCTGGCCGATGCGGCCCTGCTCGATGATGGCGTAGGATTCGGGACCGAGGCCCGTGCCCATGAAGATGTCCTGAATATCGCGCAGGCGGGCGGTCTTGCCGTCGATGAGGTATTCGCTTTCGCCAGAGCGATAGAGGCGGCGAGTAACGGTGATTTCGTGGCGGCGTTCGCGCTGGGCGTGCTCTGCCTTGGCGGTGGTGACGGCGGGGTTCTCGGTATCGGAGGGAGGGGCCGCGAGGTCAACGATGGGGAGGGCGACGTCGTAGGTGGGATCGATCAGCGTCATCGTGACCGAGGCCATGCCGACGGGTTTGCGGTCCCGGGTGCCGGCGAAGATGACGTCTTCCATGCGCGCGCCACGGAGGCTCTTGGCGCTCTGCTCTCCGAGCACCCAGCTGATGGCGTCGCTCAGATTCGATTTTCCGCACCCGTTCGGGCCGACAACAGCGGCCACGCCGACTCCGTTGAAGCGAAGTTCCGAACGATCGGCAAAGGATTTAAAGCCCTGGATTTCAACGCGCTTGAGTTTGAGCAACGCGAGGTCCCCTCAGTAATAGTCAAAATTTTCACTACGGCACACGCCGTAGCGCTCGGGGGGGATTTCTCAATCGTAAAGGGCAAAACGGGAAAATGCAAGCGCAAAGAACACTGCAAGTTGTACCCGATTTAGGGATACCACTAGATGTTGTGCTACAGCTTCCAGCGGACCACTAGGACGTAGCGGTCGGCGCCACGGGAGGGATCGTCGATTTGGACCTTGCCGGTGAAGGAGTTAGCGGTGTTTGGCGCTTCCAGAACTTTAAAGGAACCGCGGCCTTTTGTTTTTCTTACATCAAATTCGGAGAGGGGCCGATCGGGCAGGGCGCCATTGCAGCCGATGCTGGCTTCCTTTTCCGCCTGGCCGTTGAGGACCTGGTAGGCGGCGGTTTCGCCACGGAAGGCGACGACGACGCTGCCGTCGATGACAGCCTCCATCTGGCAGGTGCCTTCAGTGGGGGCGGCGATGGGGACAGCGCCGCCGGTGACGATGGGGGCGGCGCCGGGAGCGGGAGCGGGCGGGGGAGGAGCGGCGCCGACACCAAGGAAGGGATTGTAGGTGTAGTTGAGATCTACGGGGAGATTGGCGGGCCAGGTGACGTTTTTGGAGACAGCGTAGGCGGGATCGAGCGCCCACTGGCCGGTGGCGAGTATTTTGCGGCGGCGGGTGGCTTCGTCGTGCCAGCCCCAGAAGGGCTTGGCCTTATTGGCGCCGTGTTTGCGACCGAGGAAGGAGCCCATGTACTTCTGCCCGGCGCCGGGACGGTTGCCGAGGGGCTGGTAGGTGTAGGGAGCGTCGAAGACCTTGTCGCCGTTGTTGGACTGGGCGCGGGGCCACCAGGTTTCCTCGATGGGAATGAGGTCGTAGCCGATGTCCCGGTCGTTGCCGTGGCGGGCCCGTTCCGCGACACCCTTGTAGACGAAGGTCATGCCGGTGCCGGAGGTGAAATCCTTGCGGGAGGCGGAGAAGGTGGAGGCACGGGCACTGGGGGCGAGGGCGCCGTGGCCACCGGCTTCGATGAAGACCATGGGGTGGTGGCCGTCGTGAAATTCGATTTTGCCGTCGATGTTATGGGCGCCCTTGCGGAGGCGGGGTTCGTTGGCGAAGGAGTAGACGTTGTTGTGGGCGAGCGTCTCCATGACTTCGAGCTTGCCGAACTCGCCTTCGCCCTTGCGGACGGTGAGGATGATGCCCTCGTTGTCATTCTCGTGGCAGGTGCCGACGACGCAGTTATCGGAGTAGTCGCGGGGGTGGAAGAAGTTGTAGTGGAGGAACCAGTGGGTGCTGGTTTCGACGACGGCGTAATAGGCGTAGGCCTGGGAGGTACCGTCGTCCATGTTGTCCCAGTTGTTATCGCCGATCCAATCACCATCGAAATCGAAGCGGGTGGGGATATCGGCCTTGGGCTGCCACCAGGACTCCTGCGCGAGATAGGGAGCCCAGTATTCGGCGAGCTTGCGGTAGCGGTTGTTATCGACGATGGGCGGGAAGCTATGTTTCTCGACGGGACGGCGGGAGGGAGCGTCGTTGGTGACGGTGATCTGAGCGGAGGCCTTGATGCCCTTGGTTTCGCCCTCGATGGTGTAGACGCCGGGCGTCATGGGGGCGGTGTAGTAGACGGCATCCTTGACGACATACTGGCTGGAGACGCTCTGGAAGATCTGGGCGAAACCGCCGCCGGTGTTGAGATAGCCGCCATTATCGGCGCCCTGAAAGCGATAGGGCTTCGAGACCCAACCCTGGCCGTCGGCCACGCGGGCGTTGGCGGTTTCGCGGAGGCGTCCGGCGGTGCGCGTGCCGTCACTGGCGATGGCTTCGCCCCACACCTGGAGTTGGACCGAGATACTTTCGCCAGGCCGGACGCGGGGCTCCGGATCAAACTGGAAGCGGATTTCCTTCACCTCCGAAGACTGCGCAAAGACGGCCAATGTGCATAGGAAAAAAGTAACTGTCCGCATTTTCTTATTATGGCGCGGGTAACAGCTGGATGCGTTCGCGGGTGGCAGCCTCGACTGCTTTGCGGGAGAAGGGCATGGGGTGATAGCGGCCGTTGGCCCAATC
>CAZWDD010000087.1:0-18324 GCA_964632345.1 uncultured Solibacteraceae bacterium
GACGGCATCGGCGGCGGAGATAGCGGCGGCGCCGGAACGGTACCGGGAAGTGGAGAGGGAGATCTGCCGCGGGATTGCGCTGGTGACGCGACTGGCGGTGGAACCGGCGGGCGACGCGGGCTGGGTGCGGGTGACGTGCCTGAACAACGACATGGCGTCGTGGCTGGTGCGGGCGATCGTGATGGAGAATATTCCCGCGCGGCACGAGGGCCGCTTTCTTTATCTACCCGCCGGCCCGGATTACCGGGTGGAGAAGGAGATCAAGAACGTCATCACATCGATGGCCAAAACGTGCCACTACTGGGTGGAGCATACGTTTCCGGCGCAGGAGCGGGCGATCGGAGCTCTGTTCGCGGAGATGGAACCGCGGATGCCTCTCATTGTGCCGGCGGACGCGGCGGATGCCGGGGCGCTTGCCGGAGCGGTAGTGGCGGCCATTGGCGAGCGGACGGGCCTGCCGGCGGCGGAACGCTATTACAGCGGATGGGCGGGCGTGGAGTGCCCGGATGTGGCGGCGGCCGTGTGGCTGATGCGGGCGCTGGTGGCAAGCAATGTCCTGGCGCGGCGGGAGGAGACGGCCCTGTTTGTGGCCGTGAATCCGGCGGCGGATCCGGCCGGCGAGCGAGTGGTGGCGACCATGGCGCAGGTGCATGGCTTCGCCGTGGCGCGAGGCGTGCTGTGAGGCTGGCGCCATGCGGGGCCTGAAGGCCTGCATCACGACGCTGCTGCTGGCGCCTTTGCTGCCGGCGCAGAACTCGATTCTGGAAAAGGCGCTGGGCAATGAGGTCCGGCAACAGAAGGAGCGCGCCCAGTATTTCTACCGGGAACACGTTGAGCACCGGCGACCGAACGGCCGGCTGAACTTCACGCAGGACTATGAATGGATTTTCCTGGAGGGAGAGCCGTTCCGAAAAATGGTGGCGCGAAACGGGAAGCCGCTGAAGGGCCGGCGGCTGCGAGAGGAAGAGGAACGGATGCGGATGACGGCGGCCGAGCGGCGAGCCGACGCAGCGCGGCCGCGGGCCAACATCATCCAGGTGGGCAACCTGAGCGGACAGACGATTCTGACGCGCATGGACCATACGGAGGCCGGAGAAGAGCCGATCGACGGCCGTCCGGCGTGGGTGATTCGGGCCGAACCGAAGGCGGGGCACGAGGCGGTGGCTTACCGGATGACGTTCTGGATCGACCAGGAAGACATGGCGATCGCGCAGTTGCGCTATGACGTCATCGGGCGCGGCGTGGACAGCCTGCCGGGTTCGTGGCTGATCACCAGGTACACGCGGCTGAAGGAGGGGCTGTGGTTCAAGAAGACATTGCAGGGCGAATTCCGCTCCGCCCCGCCACGCCCTCGCTCCCATTGGAAGCAGTTCCACGCATTCCGGGACTACCGGCGATTCGACGCGGAATCGACGGTGACGTTTGAAGTGAAGTAGCGCGCGCTACTTATTTTTGAAGTGAAGTAACGTGCGCTACTTGTAAATGTGATCCGTCGGCGGTTTTTCTTTGTGCCGGCGCATCAGAAAGTAGGTGACCACGCCGGCGAGCAAAACAACCGGGGCCCCCAATACCGACCAGTGATTCCAATCCAATTCCATGATCCACCTCTTGACTTGGACTTTGCGGCCACGGTCCTGCCGCGACTTGAGCATATCACCCGGCGCGGGCAATGCAAGCGAGAACGGCGCTAATATGAAATTCCCTCCATCCGGAGCAGACCCTCATGACTCGCACCCTCCTCGCTTTTTCGCTCCTCCCGCTGCTGGCCCATGCGCAGGCAGCCTCCGAACTGGATTTCACCGCGGCGATCGGTGACATCCGGGACATCTCGCAGGCCAATGGCCGAATGCTGATCGCCGAAGCAGAGCGTTACCTGGCCGGGCGTCCGGAGTTGAAGACCGAGGCGGAGGTGAAGGCGCGGGCCGCGCAGGTGCGGGCGCAGATCCTGAAAAACATCGGCGGGCTGCCGCCGAAGACGCCGTTGAACGCGCGGACGGTGGGGGTGCTGGACCGCGGGACGTACCGGATTGAAAAGGTGATCTTTGAAAGCCAGCCGCGGTTCTACGTGACGGCCAACCTTTACATTCCCAACGGCGGAACGGGTCCGTACCCGGCGATCCTGTTCCCGCTGGGGCACGAGGCGGGGGCCAAGGCGCATGAGGCCTGGCAGTACGTGCTGGGATCGTTTGCGACGAAGGGATTCGTGGCTCTGGCCTGGGATCCGCTGGGGCAGGGGGAGCGTTCGCAATTCTTCGATGCCGATACGCGGGCCTCGCGGCTGGCTGGGTCGACGCGCGAACACTCGATGCTGGGGATACAAGCCTTTCTTTCCGGCGACAACGTGGCGCGATACTTCATCCACGACGGCATCCGGGCGCTGGACTACCTGGTGAGCCGGAAGGAGGTGGACGCCAGCCGGATCGGGGTGACGGGCAACTCCGGCGGGGGGACGATGACGACTTATCTGGCGGCCTTGGATGACCGGCTGAAAGTTGCCGCGCCGAGCTGCTACATCACGTCGTGGAAGTCACTGATCACGCAACTGGGCCCGCAGGACGCCGAGCAGAACCTGCCGCCATGGCTGAGCACGGGGTTCGACTTTCCGGACCTCATCTACGCGTTTCAACTGAAGCCATACCTGGTTCTGTCGGCTATTCGAGACTTCTTCCCAATCGGCGGCGCGCGGGCGACCTACGCCACGGCGAAGGGAGTGTATGAGCGGGCCGGGGCGGGCGGCCGGATTGCGATGGTGGAAGCCGACGACGGCCACGGGTACACGAAGCCGCGGCGGCTGGCGGCGTACGCCTGGATGTCGAAATGGCTGGCCAACCGCGCGGATGACGGAGTGGAACCGGAGATCCAGCTGGCCACCGAAGAGGAGCTGCAGTGCACGGCGACGGGACAGGTGGCAACGTCGCTGGGCGGGGAAAGCGTATTCACGCTGAACCAGGCGCGCGCCCGGCAGGCGCGGACCGGCTCGCTGCCGCCGGCGCAGGTAATTGCGAAGGCGCGGGAACTGGCGGGCTATCAGGCGCCTGCGGCAGCGCCGGCCGTGACGCGCTACGGGACACTGCCGCGGGCCGGATACCGGATCGAGAAGCTGACGTATGAGAGCGAACCGGGCATACTGATTCCGGCCGTGCTGGCCGTGCCGGAGCGGGGGGCGAATGGGCAGGCGGTGCTGGTGGCCGACTGCGCGGGCAAGTCGACCGTGGCGGCGCGGATCGACCGGCTGGCGAGAGAGGGCAAGGTGGTACTGGCCGCCGACATCCGCGCCTGCGGGGAGTTGGCCGAACGTGGTCCGCGCGGTGTGGACCCCGGCTACGGCGACTATCGCAACATTACGGCGGCGCTGCACCTGGGCCGCACCATGGCCGGGATGCGGGCGCGGGACCTGACGGCGGGCATAGAACTGCTGCTGGCGGACAAGCGGCTCGGTGTGCGGCAGGTGACGGCGCACGGCGCGGGCCATGCGAGCCTGCCGGTGCTGCTGGCCGCGGCGTTCGATACGCGAATCACGGCGGTGGAGCTGGACGGACTGCTGGCGTCCTACCAGTCGGTGGTCGACACGCGGCTGCACCGGCGGGCCTACGAGCAGGTGTTACCCGGGGTGCTGCGGCACTTCGACATTGCGGATCTGGTGCAGGCGGTTGGCCCGCGCCGCGTGACGGTGCAACGCTACGTGGACGCGATGGGGGACCCGGTGCGGAAGCAGCCGTAGCTACTGCTGGCGGTAGAGATGGTCCCGGACCTTCAAATACCACTCGGCGCCAAGCGCGTCGCGCCACTGTTCGACGGGCATGGCGCACCAGGTGGCGGGCAGGGCTAGTTCGGCTGGAATCCCGGCACGGGCGAAGGCCTGAATACCGGCGTCGCGGCCGAGCTTGCGGGCGAGTGAAACATCCTGCTGAATATTGCGCTGCTGCAGGAGGCGGATGGTGGTCTGGTTGGGCTTGAATTCGGACTTGAGCGGGCGGCAGAGGTAGTCGCGCCAAGGGGAGATCATGGCCGCGTCGGCACGGGCCTCGGGCGCGGGCAGGCCCCAGAACTTCGGGGTGAAGCGGGGAATCTGCGCGGGGACGATGCGGGCCTCCATCGGGTAGATGACCCAGCGGTCGCCCACCCAGAGCTGCGGCTCCAGCTTGATGCGCGCGACCGGCGCGTTGGCATCCACCCAGAAATCCACCCAGAAGGTAAGGTGTTCCTCGGCGGTGGTCTTACCGGAGACCGGGAAGGGGACCTGTTCCAGGCGGTCCGGAATGCCATTCGGATTATAGTGCTGCCGGTAGGCAACGACGCGGACGGCGTTTTCGGGATTCTGGCCGATTTCAAGCGAATACTCGCGGCCGGCAGGGATGATGGCGGTAAGGAAGAAGCTGGCGAAACCGTTGCGAGCCATCGCCGGGGAGAGAATTTCGCGCGCGCGCTCCTGCTGGTCCTGGGCAATGACATTGCCATCGGCGCCAATGCGCTGGAACTCCGAGCGCACTTTAAGTTCCTGCGCGGACAGGTGCCGCGCAGGCAGGAAGACGGCCATGGAGACGAAAACGAATTGGCTCCAGGAGCGCATGGCGGAGAGGCGGTTAGGCCAGGTCGTACTTTTCGATATGGATGGTAGCGTCGCCGGTGATGAGCACCGGACGGCCAAAGATGCCTTCGAGCTCTTCAAGATACTGGTTGCGGTGCGACTTGAGCACCTTGGCCACTTCCGGGTGGACGCGGAGGACGATGTTCTTGTCGTCGACGGCCTTGGCGATCTTCTGCGCTTCGAGGAGAATCTCCCCGATAACGGTGGGAACGCTTTTCACCGAGCCGGCGCCTTCGCAGTACGGGCAGGGCTGGCAGAGGGTCCGTTCGAGGGACTGCTTGACGCGCTTGCGCGTGATCGCGACAAGGCCGAAATCGTTGAACTGGAGAATCTTGTAGGGTGCGCGATCGACGCGCATGGCCTCTTCGAGCGCGGCCATCACCTTCTGGCGATTCTTGCGCTCGTCCATATCGATGAAGTCGACGACGATGATGCCGCCGAGATCGCGGAGGCGGACCTGGCGGACGATCTCCTTGACGGCCTCAATATTGGTCTTGACGATCGTATCTTCCAGCCGGTTCGACTTGCCGACGAACTTGCCGGTATTGATATCGATGGCCACCAGAGCTTCGGTCTGGTTGATGACAATATAGCCGCCGGACTTCAGCCAGACCTTCGGGCGGAGGGCCTTTTCGAGTTCATTGGTGATGCCGAAGGCGTCGAAGATGGGAACGGGCCGGGTCCACAACTTAACGCGATTGACGAGTGCGGGCTGGAAGCGCTGCACGAACTGGAGCGTGGAGGCGTAGAGCTCTTCGTTGTCGAGCCAGATGGTTTTGAAGTCCGAGGAGACCTGGTCGCGAAGGGTGCGCTGAACGATGTCGAGATCGTGGTGGACGAGGCAGGGGGCGGGCCGCTTCTCCGCCTTGGCGCGGATATCGAGCCAAAGGTTGTAGAGGAACTGCATGTCGTTGGCGATTTCCTCTTCGGTCTGGCCTTCGCCGGCGGTGCGGATGATGAAGCCGCCGGACATGCCCTGGCGGTGGTGCTGGAGGATGCGCTTCAGGCGGAGGCGCTCTTCGTCGCTGGCGATCTTGCGGGAGACGCCGTTGTGGTCAACGGTGGGCATGTAGACGCAGTAGCGGCCGGGCAGCGCGATGTGGCTGGTGATGCGGGCGCCTTTCTGCGCGATGGGTTCCTTGGCGATCTGGACGAGGATCTCCTGGCCGGCCTTGAGGAGGTCGGTGATGGAGGGAAGCGGGGGACGCTCGGTGCGATCCCGGAAGGGGCGGCGTTCGCGGTCGGGGCGGGGCTCGGCGGAACGGGGCTGCGGGGCGCGGGGTTCGGTAACGGGCTCATCGCCTTCGACGGGAGCGGCGTCGACGGGGGTCTCCTCGGACTCAGCGGTAGCGTCAGCGGGACGGGCATCGTCGCGATCGCCACCACGGCCACGGCGGCGGCGGCCACGGCGGCCACGCTGGAAGCGGGCGCCGCGATCACGCTCCCGGAGAGCAGCGGTCAGGCTGTGCGGCTGGCGAGCGGGTTCGGGCCCACCCTCTTCGGCGGATTCGCCGTCAGCCGATTCGGCGGCAAGGGACTCAGGGTCGGTGTCGGCATCGGGGTCGACGTCGTCGTCCGCTTCATCGGCAACGAGTGCCTCGGCTGCACGCTGTGCGGCGTCGGCCTCGTCTTCGTCATCGTCGGACTCGGTGAGCAGTTCTTCGCGGGCTTCGTCGATGGCGTCGACTTCCTCGAGTTCCGCCGGGTCGATGTCTTCGGGGATTTTGGCGAAGGAGGTATCGACATAGGCAGCGGCCTCGGCGATGACGGGCGGGGGCTCGGGCTCGGGCTCGGGCTCGGGATCTCGTTCGGGCTCGGGCTCGGGTTCGGATTCCGGCTCGGGTTCCGGTTCCGGAGCGGCGGCGGCTTCAGGTTCGGCGACAGGTTCAGCGACAGGGGCTGGGGCGGGGGCCACGGGAGGGGCGGCAGCCGGGCGGCGGTACTTGGCGAGCGACTCGCCGGGGAGCAGGAAAACGGGTTCCGTCGTTTCGGGAGCAAGGAACTCCTCAGCGCGAGGAGTGGGGAAGGGTGCGTCGCCCGCTTCCGGTTCGCGCTCCTCAGCGGGGGCGGCGAGGGCATCGGCGGAAGCGAATTTTGAATCCGGCAGGGAGCTGCCGCCGCGGCGGCGGTCGCGTCCACGGCCACGGTCGCGGTCGCGGCCACGGCCCCGGTCCCGGTCGCGTCCACGTCCGCCGCGATCGCGATCACGGAAGGGACGGACTTCGCCGGCAGGAGCAGCGGAGGCATCGGCGGCGGGGGCGTCGGCATCGGCGGCGGTCTCGACGGCTTCCGCGCCATCGACGACGGGTGGGGGCGGCGGAGCGGCGGAGCGCGGCGCTTGCTCGCGCGAGTGGCGGGTGGGTTTTTCGTCGCCTACCTTGTCGAGGTCTTCATGATGATCGTCGGCGAAGTCCGAGACATAAAGGAACGTGTCGCGCTCGAGGCCGAGGTCGACGAACGCCGACTGCATGCCGGGGAGCACCCGGGTGACGCGTCCTTTATGAATGCTGCCGGCGAGGGAATACTCGTTGGCGCGTTGGAAAAAGATTTCGACGAGGACGTCGTCTTCAAGAATGGCCACCTTGGTTTCGTGGCGGTTGGTGGAAATGACTAATTCTTTGCTCATCGCATGCTCTCCTTAGGGAGCAGGCGGCACGTGGAAGAACGGCAGTACGAAAGAAACAACCTGGTACGCCAAACTGCGCAAGCCGCGCTACCGGGGCGGTGAAGCTGCCGGGAGCGGGAACAGGCGAGTTGTGCAAAAGGCCGATAGGCAACAAGTTACGTGGGAGAGGCCGGTCATGATCCGCGAAGGGGGGAGGACTGCGGACCCAGACGCGACCGACGATTGAATCTTTGGATGTACTGGCGCTTGACGAGCCGCCGCTAACGTTCTCAGACAGCCGGGGCCGCACTACTCGGTAGCGGGCGACGGCGGGAAATGAAATCAGAATGGGTACTGCATGACCACGGAACAACTGCCGTCCGGGCAGCAAAACCGAGGCCGAAAGACGATTGGGCACGGGCGACAGAACAGCCCGCGAGAGGGGCGCCAACCGAAGCACGGGTGGCGGGCGAGATTGAGAAGCCGGTTTGCGGCTGCGTCATCACGTTGAAGACCTGAACGAAAAACCTGAGACCTGACGGCCAACCCGGGGTATCCCCGTTAGGGCCGACGGAACTACCACAAGTTTAGCCGATTCCAGAAGCAATAGGAGATTCCGATTTTCGGATTTCTAGTACGGATTGGGAATTTCCCCTGAGGCCACGGCCCACCGCCACTGACGGCGGAGGCCTTGTTCGAAGGAGACAACGGGCTGAAAGGCCAGGAATTGGCGGGCCTTTGTGATATCGGCAAGGGTCGCAGCGGCATCGGCGGGGTGGGCGGGAAGGGGTTGCAGCGCGGGAGAGATGCCGGTGACGCGGGTGACGGTGGCGAGCAGATTGTGGAGGGAAACAGGCTGACCGGCGGCGAGATTGAAGATCTGGAAGCCGGAATCGAGGGGGAGAGCGGCGAGCAGGCCGGCGACGGCGTCGTCCACAAAGGTGTAGTCGCGGGAGGAGGTTCCATCGCCATAGAAGGGAACCGGCTCGCCGGTGGCGGCGGCGCGAAGGAACCGGGCGATGGCCAGATCGGGCCGCTGGCGGGGACCATAGACAGTAAAGAGACGGAAGCAGGTGACGGCAATGCCGTGCCCGCGGGCGAAGGAGTGGCAGTATGCCTCGGCGGCGAGTTTGGAGGCGGCGTAGGGCGACAGGGGGCAGGTGGGGGAGTGTTCCTCAGAGAACGGCAGGGGGGCGCCGGCGCCGTAAACAGAACTGGAAGAGGCGAAAACGAAGCGGGGAACGCCGGCGCGGCGCACGGCGTCGAGGAGCCGCACGGTGCTGAGGGTGTTCACCTCGGCGTACTCGAGCGGCGCTTCGACGGACCGCCGGACGCCGGGCAGGGCGGCGAGGTGGAAGACGGCATCGGGCAGTGGCGCCGGGAGGGTGGCGAGGGATCGGATGTCGGCCTCGATGAGGGTGAACCCGGGTGGGATCTCGGCCAGATTCCGGCGCTGGCGGGGCGGGTCCGTAAAGCTGTCGATGACGGTGACGCGATGGCCTTGGTGAAGAAGCGCGGCGGTGAGGTGGGAACCGATGAAGCCGGCGCCGCCGGTGACGAGGCAGTGCACGGCGGGCCTCTTCAGTTGGCGGGCTTCGGGTCGCGGTCGAGTCGGAGGATGATGCCTGTATCGGTGACGGCCCAGTAGCGGCCGCCGGGGGACCGGGCGAGATGCACGCGGGTGGCGGTGGCGCGGTAGTCGACGTCGTGCTTGGTCCAGACAGAGGTATCGCTGCCGGGCGTTTGCGCGGACTCGCGGAACAGGACCTTCTGCGGGATGGGCAACCCGCGCATTCCGACAACGGCCGTGCCGGCGAGCATGGTTTCGCCGGCCGGGCCGGCGACGATATCGGTAACGGCGGTGGACTTATCGCGGAAGATGGAGGAGGTGCGGCCGTTCTTGAAGTCGATGGTGAGCACCTCGGCCGGGTACTCAAAGGAGTGGAAGTATTCGAGCAGCGCCAGGGCGGCGTTGCCTTCGGGGCGAATACGGATAGCGGTGAGCAGGCCGAAGATGGAGTTACTGGTGGCGGCCCAGTTCTTCCCGGCGTCGCGGGTCTCCAGGATGACCATCAGGCCGGGCCACTCGCGGCGGCGGGCGGCGTCCTCGGGCACCATCCAATCGGGGAAGGGCGAATCATCCTTGCGAGGCGGACGGCTGTTGCCGCCGATGAAGCCCACCTCGCCCTGCATGGCTACGGCCTGGAAGCCGGAGTGATTCGGGTTGGATTTCACCTCGTCAAGAACGGGAAGCGGCGTCCACGTTTTGCCGCCATCCACGGTTTGCCAGGCCGACTTGCGGGCACCGGCGGCCCATCCCTTTTCCGGCGAGACGAACTGCATGTTCAGAATGCCCTTCGTCTTGGAAATGCGCGTCCAGGTGCGCCCGCCTTCCTCGGTGCGGTAGACGCCGCCGGGGGTGGAGATCCAACAGACGGCGTCGGTGTAGCAGGCCAGCGAGAGCGGCGCGTCCTTCAGCCGGACCGTCTCCCACTTCGCGCCGCCATCGGCGGTGATGAGCGCCACATGCTTCGGGCGGCCGTATTCGGAGATGGTGCCGATGGCAATGCCGCGCTGGTCGCTGGGAAACGCAATGCCGCGCAGGGCGAGGGTGGACTTATCCTCATCGTAAAGATAGGCCACGTTCCATTTTGGTGCGCCAGCTGCGGGGAGGAGCGTCAGGAAAGCGAGGTAGAGGAGAAGGCGCATGGCGAACCCGGGGAGACTCAGGCAGTGCCGGCAAGCACGCCGCTGGTGAGGATCTGTTCCACCGACATGGTCCGCTCCAGTGCGTCGCGGTCGAGCCTTGCGATCAGCAGCATACATCCGATCTGTTCGCCGACGGTGGTGAGCAGTTCCATCTCTTCGCCCGTATAGGAGTGGGCCAGCCGGTGCTGCACGTTGATGACGCCGACCACGCGGTTGCGGGCGATGACGGGGGCGGAGAGAAACGCTTCATACGTGTCGGCCTCCAGTTCGGAGAAGCCTTTGAAGCGGGGGTCATTAAAAGCGTCGCGGGAGATGGCCACCAGGCGGCGGTTGCGCGCCACCCAGCCGGTAAGGCCTTCCTCCAGGGACAGACGGACGCGCCCGACGGCGGAGGCCGGCGCAGAGTTGGAGGCACAGAGAACGAGGTCCTTGCCTTCGGTCAGGTAGATCATGCATGAGTCGCACTCCAGGTATTCCACCAGCAGGGCGACGATGGCCTGCAGTTCCTGTTGGAGAGTGGCCTCGCGGACCATGAGGCGGCTGATGCGCTGAAACAGATGTACCTCTTCTTCAAGGCGGTTCAGACGCAGTTCCATTTCTCGGATTTTGGGCACCGTGCCCATTATTACAGGGTTGGGGATGGAGGGAAACCAGCTACAATGCAAAAACATGCCGTCAATCGCCGAGGCGGTGCGGGAGTTGACCGCGCCGGACCGAGACGCCGCCGCCTATCTGGAGTTCCACCGGCGGCGTTATGCATTTCTGATGCAGGCAGTGGAGCGGGTTCTGCGGAGGCATGGAAAGCCGGCGCGCATACTGGACGTGGGGATGTCCTACCAGACGCGTTTGCTGCGGCAGTGCTATCCGGAAGCGGCGATCGAAACGATGGGTTTCTTCGACCACCGGTTTCAGCTGGCGGAAGCGGCGCCGCATACGCAGTTCGACCTGAACCGGGCGGCGGAGGAGGGCGAGTGGCCCACGCTCGAACCGTTTGACCTGATCCTGCTGGCCGAGGTGCTGGAACACCTTTACGTCCCGCCGAAGCGGGTGCTGCGGATGTTCCGCGAACTGCTGCGGCCGGGCGGCGCGCTTCTGATCCAGACGCCGAACCCGGTGAACCTGGCGCGGCGGCTGGCGCTGCTGGCCGGACGGAGCCCGTTTGAGATCATCCGCGACGACCCGTATAACCCCGGCCACTTCTGCGAGTACACGGTGGAGAACCTGGAGTACCTGGCGGACGAGACCGGACTGCAGGTGGCCGAATACAGCGTGACAAACTACTTCGGACGCCGCCAGCCGCTCTACGACCTGGCATGCGCGATTCTCCCCGGGCGGATGGCGGAGGGAATCACGATGGTGCTGCGGCGGCCGGGCGGTCACTCGTAGCGCAGTGCGTCGAGAGGATTGATCCGCGTCGCGCGGACGGCCGGGAACCAGACTGCGGCCAGCGCGGTGAGTGTCAGTAGAACCGGGACCGCGACCATGACGGCAGGGTCGGACGCCTCAACGCCGAAGAGAAAAGCCCGGATGAAGCGGGAAAGTCCGAACGACGCCGCGGCCCCCAATCCGGCGCCCAGGGCAGCGAGCAGCAGCCCCTGCCGGATGACCATTCCGCGCACCTGACTCGTCTCCGCTCCCAGCGCGAGGCGGATGCCGATCTCCTGCGTGCGCTGCTGCACCGAATAGGCCATCAGCCCGTAGACGCCGATCGCGGCCAGCAGCAGCGCGGCGCCGGCGAACACCGACATCAGCAACATATTGAAGCGCTGCCGGGAGGTGGAGCGCGAAACCACATCGGTCATGGAGCGGATATCGGAAAGCGGAAGGCCGCTTGCCTGACGGAGCTGTTCCTGAATGGCCGGGCTGAGGGACATGGGATCGTTGGCGGTACGCACGACCCAGGCCAGTGGCGTGATGCGGACATTCAACGCGTTAAGCGCGTCGGGCACCTGAGCGTTGGGGAGATACATGGTAGGCTGCGGATCGCGATTCAGCCCGCCGTCGCGCACGTCGCCGACGATGCCGATAATCTGTCGCGGCTGTTCGGCGGCGAGTTCCGACATTACCCCTTTGCCGATCCATATCCGGTCGGCCAGCGGGTCACTGTCCGGCCAGTAGCGTTTGGCCATCGCCTGATTGATGACAACGACGGGTTGTCCAGCGGCGTTGTCGCGTTCGTTAAAGACGCGGCCCTTCAGAACAGGAATCTGGAAAACGTCAAAGTAGCCCGGCGAGGAGGCGTGCCAGCCGCCGCCGCCGTGGAACGGAGACTTGTCCAGCGCGCGACCGACCACCTGGAACGGCAGGCCGTAGCCGCCCTGCAGCGGGACGCAGCAGGTGGCGCTGGCGGCCAGCACGCCGGGCAGAGCGCGAATGCGTTCGACGCCGTCACGCGCCAGCGTTTCGATAGCGGCCGAGGTGGTGTAGCGATTCCCGGCCAGCGACATGCGCAGAGTGAGAACATTGGCCGTCTGGTAGCCGGGGTTGACGTTGGCCAGCGCCAGAGAAGTGCGGATGAGCAGCGCCGCGCCCGTGAGCAGGACGACGGCGAGCGCGACCTCAGCGATGACAAGAGCCGAACGCGTCTTATTCTGGCGGAAACCGGAGCCGAGCCGCGAGCCGCTCTCCTTGAGCGTGCTGGCCAGTTCGACGCGCGTCACCTGCAGCGCCGGGAAGAGGCCGAACAGTACCGCGGTCAGCACCGTGAGCGCGGCGGTAAACAGTAGCACGCGCCCATCCATGCCCACCATCGCGCCGTTCTCACCGACGCGCGGGAGGCCGGCGGTATTGACGAACAGCAGGGCGCGAATGGCGGCAAAGCCGAGTGCGGTACCCAGAACGGCGCCGGCCGTGGCCAGCAGCAGGCTTTCGGTCAGGAGTTGGCGGACGATGCGCGCACGGTCCGCCCCTAGCGCGGCGCGGATGGCGATCTCCCGCCGGCGACCGATGGCCCGCGCCAGCAGTAGATTGGCCACGTTGGCGCAGGCGATCAGAAGCACCATGGAAACGGAGGCGAGCAGGACATAAAGCGAAGACCGGTACTCACCCACCAGAGACTCCTGAAGAGTCTGCACGGAGAAGGACTGATTGGGTTGCAGCGCGTCCGGGAACTTCCGGCGGTAATCGTCCGCGGAGAGCTTCAGCCGCGCCTGCGCCTGTTCGAGCGAGACGCCCGGTTTGAGGCGGCCGGCGGCGGTGAAGTAGTGGCCTTGGTCGACGGCGTTGGGTTCGAGTTGGAAGGGCGTCCAGACGTCGGGCTGGTCACCGAAGTCGCGCACGTCGAAGGATGCCGAGACAACGCCGACGATGGCGTGGGGCTCGCCGCCGAGTTGGATGGACTGGTTCAGAATGGCGGGTTGGCGGGCGAAGCGGCGCTCCCACAGAGCTTCGCTGATCATGGCGACGCGGGGGCCTCTGGGTTGATCCTCTTCAGTGGTGAAGGGACGGCCTGCAGCAAGTTGTGCGCCGAACAGCGCGAAGTAGTCGCGCGAAACCTGGGCGGCCTTGAGCTGTTCCGGAGTATCGTTGCCGGTCCAGTTCAACGTGTTGGAGCGGTAGACGCTGACCAGTTCGACGACGCTGGACTGCGCGCGCCAGTGGGCGAACTTGGCGGGGGAGGCGCCCGAGAAGGCGCCCTGCGGGCTGGTGTTCTGAAAGACGACGATGCGGCCGGGTTCGGGGAATGCCGGAGGGCGCAGCAGCACGGTGTTGACGATAGAGAAGATGGCCGTGTTGGAGCCGATGCCGAGAGCGAGTGCCGAGACGGCAGCGGCCGTGAAGCCGCGCGCCTGCCAGAAGAGACGGAGCGAGTGGCGTAAATCCTGCAGAAAGGTGTCCATAGCCGGATACCTTGGACATACGAAGTCCGGCCGGAAATGTTTCGTCTCTTTTTCCGGAACTCTGCTACGCTGAAGGCTTCCGAGGTACGCCGCTCCCACGAGTGGCGTTGAAAAGGGAATCCGGTGCAAAGCCGGAACTGCCCCGCAGCGGTAATTGGGAACGAACGTTGCAATCGACACTGGCCGGGAATGGCTGGGAAGTCGCAACCAGTAGGGCGCCCATGAGTCCGAAGACCTGCCTGGGAACAGCCACAAGGGCTGAATTCACTTTGCTCTCGAGGGAGGGGCAGGGCTTATGAGCCACAAGTCTATTTTCATTTTCGCGGCGGGGATATGGATCGCCGCGACGTTACGGGCACAGGCACCGCTACGGGGGACCGTGCGGGATCCACAGGGCAAGGGCATCGACGGCGCCCGTGTTGTTCTGTATAAGCCGGGCACAGCCACGGTGGTGACGCGAACCAGAACGGAGGGAGGCGAGTTCCTGCTGCCGGCCACGCCACCCGGCGACTACCTGCTGGAGGTTTCGGCGGAGGGTTTTCGCCGCCGGACTCAGGCCTTGGAGGGACGGACGGCGCCGGGAGCGGCGCTGGAGGTGGAGTTGGAACTGGCCGGGGTTGACCAGGTGGTGGTGGTGACGGCCGAAGGCGCCGCGCAGACGGTGGACCAGGTGTCGAAATCGATGACGGTGATCGACGGCGGGGAGATCGGCCTGCGTAATGAGTACAGCCTGACGGAGACGCTGCGGGACGCGCCGGGGCTGCTGATCCGCAATCTGGGCGGACCGGGCCAGGGATCGTCGGTGCGGATACGCGGGCAGCGTGCCGACGCCACGGCCGTCCTGATCGACGGTCTTCGCTTCCGCGATCCGGCGTCGATTCAAGGCGATGCGAGTTCGTTCCTGCAGGCGTTTCCGGTGGTGAATTTTGACCGGGTAGAAGTACTGCGTGGTTCGGGCTCCTCGCTCTACGGCAGTAACGCCGTGGGGGGAACGGTGAATGTGGTGACGGACCCCGGCGGAGGGCCGGTGCACGGCGGGCTGCAGATGGAGGGCGGAACGCTTGGGCTGATGCGCGGCCGCGGCACCGTAAGCGGCGGCCTGCGCAATAACCGGCTGACCTACAGCGCCGGGCTGATGCATCTGAACGTGCTCAGCGGCGTGGACGGGGACGACCGGATGCGCTCCACCGGCGTGCAGACCTTCACCCGTTACGCCCTCTCACCGAGCACCTCGCTAGCCGGCCGCCTCTACGTCGCCGACGACTTTGTCCAATTGAACGCCAGCCCCACGGCCGCGGGTCTGCCGGCCGCGAACCTGCCGGCCACCACCGTCGTTCCCGCCATCCCGCTGGCGCCGGAGCAGGTGCTGCGATCGGCCGCCGGGCTGCCGATCGACGCCGGCAATGCGACCTTCCTACCGAACCGGAATGACCCGGACAGCCGCCGCGCGTCGCGGATGTGGAGCACGGCGCTGATCCTGCGCCAGTCGCTCCACCCGACTGCGGACTGGCAAACCAGCTACCAGCGCGTCAGCACAAACCGGCTGGCGAACAACGGACCTGGGGGCCCCGGCTTCCAACCCGCCGTCTCCAACAGCAGCCAGTTCGCCGGTGGCACCGATACCCTCGACACCCGCGTGCAGTGGCGCCCGGCCCAGTGGTTTGGCCTCACGGGCGGGTACGAATTTGAACGCGAGACCTACCTGAATGCCGACGACAACCGGATGCCGGCGCCGACGACCGTGCAGACACGCACGCGGGCGGCACAGCGTTCCAACGCCCTCTTTGTCGCCAACCAGATGACGATGGCGCGCCAGCGGTTGCAGATTTCCCTTTCCGGACGGATGCAGAACTTCACTCTGACGCGGCCGGAGTTTCAATACGCCGGAACCGTCAACAATTATGCCGGCGTGGAAGCGCTGACGCCACCGCGCGCCTTCACCGCTGACGCAGCCGTCTCCTACTTCATCCCCCGCACCGGAACGAAGCTTCGCGCACATGCCGGCAACGCCTACCGCGCGCCGGGCCTGTATGAACGCTACGGAACCGGCTTCTTTTACAACTCCGTGATCAATGCAGTAGCCTTCTCTCCATACGGCGATCCGCGCCTGGCGCCGGACCGCTACAACACCGTGGATGGCGGCATCGACCAGTACCTGTTTCGTGACCGGTTGCGGTTGAGCGGCACGTGGTACTACATCCGGACGGTGCAGATCACGCAGTTCGATTCGTCGGCGAATGTGGTGAAGCCGGGGCTTGATCCGTTCGGGCGGTTCTCGGGCTACATCAACGGCGCGGGCGGGTCGACGCGCGGAGGCGAGTTCACGGTGGAGATGCGGCCGGTTCGGGCAACGCTGCTGCGCGGCTCCTACTCATTCGTGAACGCCGATACGGTGCAGGACACGACGGTACGCGGCATTTTCAGCGCCCTCGGGGTGCCGGCGCATACGGTGCAACTGATGGCGCACCGGCAACTGGGAAGACGGACGGACGTGACGATGGACCTGTTCCGCTCCTCCGATTACTACGGGCCGCTGTTCGCCGGTGGACGGACGCGGGCGTACGCCTTCGCCGGCGTTACGAAGCTCGATCTTGTAGTGAGCCACGCCGTCTGGACCGGCGAGAAACATACGTTGAAGGCCTACGCCAAGGTGGACAACGCGCTCCACCAACGCTACTTCGAAAACGGGTTCCTTGCGCCGCGGGCGTCATTCCTGACGGGCCTGCAGGTGCTGTTCCGATAGGATAGGGAACGATGCGGCTGGCGTTGGTATTGCTTGCGATAAGCCTGGGGCTGCCGGCGGCGCCGCCCGGGCGCATCGTGTCGACGGCGCCCAGCTTCACCGAAACCCTGTTCGCACTGGGGGCGGGAGATCGCGTAGTGGCGGTCTCCACCTACTGCCACTATCCGGCGGCTGTGGAGAAACTGCCGCGCATCGGAACCTACCTGCAACCCAACGTGGAGGCCATCGCCCGGTTGAAGCCGGACCTCGTCCTGGTGCACGCCGAGTTGCGGCAGGCGGCGGCGCAGTTGAACGGGCTGGGCATCCGCACGGTTTCGCTGCGGAATGCGACGCTGGAGGAGACGCTGGGAACGGCGCGGGAGATCGGCGCGGCGATCGGCCTGGCGGAGCGAGGCAGGCAGTTGGAAGCGAAACTGCGGGCGCGGCTGCGGGCCGTGGCGGCGAAGTCCGCCGGCCGGCCGCGGCGGTCCCTGCTCTTTATCGTGGGACGAACACCCGGAAGGCTGGAGGGAATGAACGCGGTGGGCGGCGGGGCGTATTTGAACGATCTGATCGAACTGGCCGGCGGGCGGAACGTGCTGGCCGGCTCCCGGGTAGCCTATCCGCAGATCTCGATGGAGGCGGTAATGCGAATGGCGCCCGATGTGATCGTGGACATGGGTGACATGGCGGCGACGCTCGACGTCAGCGCGGAACACAAGCGTGCCGTGGAGCGTTTGTGGCAGGCGCAGCCGGGCGTGAAGGGGCGAGTGTTCGCTGTGGCGGCGGACATCTTCGTGGTGCCGGGGCCGCGCGTAGTGGAGGCCGCCGAGGCGTTTGCGGAGATGCTGCGGTGAGCCTGCTGGAGATTGCCGGGCTGCGGTTCGCCTACCCCGGCCGGGAGGCGGTGCTGCACGGGATCGATGTGCGTGTGGAGGGGCCGGAGTTGATCGCGATCGCCGGACCAAACGGCGCCGGAAAATCCACGCTGCTCGACATGATTGCGGGCCAGCGAACACCGCTCGCCGGCGAGTGCCGCATCGCGGGCCACACCGTCCACCGCATGGAACGAGCCGCATTATGCCGGCAGGTGGCGCACGTGCCGCAGCAGATTCCCGTGGACGTGCCATTTACCGTGGAAGAGGTGATCCTGACGGGGCGCCTGCCGCACGGGCATGGACTTTATGAAAGCGACGCGGACCGCGCGGCGCTGGAAGAGGCCATGGCGAAGACCCGCCTGGAGGAGTTTCGCGGGCGGCGGTTCGCCACGCTCAGCGGTGGGGAGAAGCAGCGGGTGCTGGTGGCCGCGGCGGTGTGCCAGCAGGCGCCGGTTCTGCTGCTCGATGAGCCCGGCGCCCATCTCGACCCCGAGAACGAAGCGCAACTGTGGGAACTGCTGCGGGACCTCCGCCGCGGGGGACACCTGATCCTGATGGTCACCCATCACCTGGGGTTGGCCGCGCAGAACGCCGAGCGGGTGTGGCTGCTCCACCGCGGACGCCTGGCGGCGGATGCGCCGCCGTGTGAAGCGATGCGGCCTGAAGCGCTGGAACGTATCTTCCATGTGCCGTTCCACTGGCACCAGAACGAACAGGGGCGGGTGTTTCTGACCTATGGCCGCTGACCTTGCCGGGCGCGCACGGCGCGTGTTTGCCTACTCCCTGCTGGCCGCGCTGGCGGCCGCGGCGCTTTGTCCGCTGGTGGGCCTGGACATGGAAAGCCTGCGTTCGGGCGCCGGGCCGGACTGGCTGATTTTCCGCAACCTGCGCGTGCCGCGGACGCTGTTGGCGCTATTGACCGGAGCCGCACTGGCGGGCTCCGGCGCGCTCTACCAGGCGCTGATGCGCGAAGCGCTGGCGAC
>CAZWDD010000088.1:0-18257 GCA_964632345.1 uncultured Solibacteraceae bacterium
GCCACCCGCGCCGACGCCAGCGCCTGCCGCAATCCCGCCCGCCCGAACTGCGCCGGATGCCCCTGGCTCCCCGAACTCACCCCCTGGTCCGGGCACAACGCCGTGTCGCAGATCGTCATCCGCACCCGCTCGAATGGCACGTCCAACTCCTCTGCCACCAGTTGGTGCTGCACCGTCCGGAACCCCTGGCCGAAGTCGCACTTCCCGGCAAACGCCGTCACCGTGCCGTCGGCCCCGATCGCAATCCAGGAGTCCACCTGCGCGTTGGCCCCCCGCCCCGTCTGCGCCTGCATTGCAAAGCGCACCAGCAGAGCGCCTGTCAGCCACTCCCGCCGCGTCATGCCCGCTTCTCCCGTGCGTACCGCACCAGCGCCCGCACCATCCGCGGATGCGCGTAGCAGCGGCACAGCAGCCCGCCGAGCGCCTTCTCTATCTCCGCCTCTCCGGCCTCCGGGTGCCGGTCGACATACACCATCCCACACAACAGCGGCCCGCTGATGCAGTACCCGCACTGCACCGCCTGCTCCGCAATAAAGGCCCGCTGCACCGGATGTGGCTTCTCCTCTGTCCCCAACCCCTCCAGCGTGACCACCTTGCCCTTCACCGCCGATATCGGTACCACGCAACTCCGCACCGGCTCCCCATCCACCAGCACCGTGCACGACCCGCACTGCCCCAACCCGCACCCGAACTTCGGCCCCCGCAGCGCCAGCGTGTCGGTCAGCACGAACAGTAGCGGACAGTCCCGCTCGGCCTTCACCGTCCGGCGCTTCCCATTCACGTCCAGTCTCCACTTCGCCATTACTTCTCCTCACTCCTTCGCCCCGATGCCTGATTCACCAGCACCCGCAGCCGCGTCTTCTTCGATGGCTGCCCCCGCCGGACATCCTTTTCCGTGAATACCGCCATCAGGATCTGCCGCGACTTCGTCCGTTCGAAGTCGTAGATGATCCAGATATTCCCGCGCGCATCCTCCACGCCGTCCGGGTAGGAAACCGCAGCGCGCTCATCCAGCAACAACCCGCCCGTCCATGTTCGTCCATCATCGTCGCTGACATACGCCGTCAGGTGCGACCGCGTCTTCCGGTCAGGCGAATTGTGCCGTACCAACAGCAGCGCGCCGGATCGCAGCCGGCGGATGAAAAACCGTGAATTGACGTGCGGAATCGCCGATGGCGCCGCCGGCGTCTGCCACGTCTTCCCGCCGTCGTTCGATGTGCTCTCGGCAATGCCGGACCGCGTCCGCAACAGCATCCACAGCGACCCATCGCGCCGCTCCACCACCATATGCTCATCGAAAATGCTGTCCGTGGCCCGAGTCTGCCCCAGGTGCGTCACCGTCCGCCCCCGGTCGCGCGACACGAACACATTCGCGCCCACCAACGCCCCCAGGTCCTGCCGGTGCTCCGCCCGCGTGCCCGGGCCCGGCTTTTCCGCCCATACCGAGGAAGGGAAGAGCCACTCCCCACTCTTCAGCGCCGTCGGCTTGTTCATCATGATGCCATCGGCCAACCGCCGCGGCTCTGACCATTTTGGCGTCGCTTCCCCCGAGTTGTCCGTGTGCATCGCCCAGATGCCAGACCGCCCGTCCCACTTGTGGCTCGATTGCGCCCAGAACAGCCACAGCCGCCCCTGCGGGTCATGCCACAGCGTCGAGTCATACGCCCGCACATCGCCCGGCGGGTCCAGCACCAGCTTTGGCCCGGACCACGTCCGCCCATCGTCCCCGCTTGTCACCAGCACCACGTAGTTGCCCGGGCCCTCGGTCGGCTCCTCCGGTCCGCCCGCGTACCACACCGCCCACAGCCGTCCATTCCGCGCCCGCTCCAGCCCCGGTATCCCCTGAAACAGCCGTGTGCCGTCGGCATACTCCGGGCCCGGCGCATGGTTCGGCTTCACCGCAACCATTGCGTCATGCGGATCGGCCGCGGCCAGCGGCAGCAATAGTAGCAGGGGCAGCAGCTTCATACGCCCCGCAGTTTATCAACTACGGACACACCGCCAACCGCTTGCTCATCGTCACCCACTCCCCGTCCCGCGAGATCTCCCGGAACCCCTGCGCCGCATAGAATCCGGCCGCATCCGGCGGCGCCACCAGATGCACATGCGTCACATCGGCCTGCTTCGTAATCTCCCGCATCCGGAAAAACAGCAGGAACCGCCCCAGTCCCTGCCGCTGCCAGTCCCGGTGCACCATTCCCCACAACAACCGCGCCCCGTCTCCGTCCGTGCGGAATCCGCCTCCACCAATAATGCCGCCCTCATGCTCGGCCACGAAATACGGATTCCCCTCGTCCAGATAGGCCCCGAACGCCTCGCGCGCCGTGCCCGGCAGCACGGAGTCGCAGACAGCCAGGCACGCCGCCCGGTCCGCTGCCGTGTAGGGTCGAATGTCCATTACCTCTCTCCTCTCATCCGTTCCAGAATCGGCGGCCCGAGCCGCGCCGCGGCATACCCGCAGATGAGGAAAAACAACGTCAGGCTGGTCAGAATCGTGTACTTTCGCCGCGCGGGATCCAGCGTCCGCGCTCCGGCCCCCTCCCCCACCGTTCGCCGCCCGCCAAACACCAGCGTCGCCTCTACATCCACCAGCGCATGGCCCAACCGCTGCCGCAGATTCTCCAACTCCACCCGGTACATCGTCTGCCGCTTCAGCGGCACTCGCATCGTCTCGGCCGTCTCATACCCGGACGCCGCCACCGGGGCGCTATCCTCCTGCGCAAACAACGCTGCTCGCACCCCTTCGCCGCCCAGCTTCGACGTGAACTTCAGCTCGAGCTCCGCCTCCTGCTGTTCCAGCGGGAACATGATAATCGTCCGCCGCTCCATCGCGTCCAGCCGCACCAGTTCCTGCAGCAGCACCACCCGGTGCGGTTCCGCCCATCCGCACACAGCGGCTGCCAACAACAAAAGCGCCCTCATTGATCGCTATAGACGCTCTGGCCCGCCACGAACGTCATCCGCACTTTCACCTTCGGCAGTTCCGCCAGCGGCAGCTTCATAATGTCTCCGCTCAGCACCACGAAATCGGCCGCCTTGCCCGGCGCCAGCGTCCCCTTCCAATCTTCTTCAAACGCCGCATACGCCCCCGCCCAGGTCCAACTCCGCAACGCCTCCTCGCGCGTGAATCGCTCCTCCGGCCGCCAGCCCTCCGGCGGATTCCCCTGCGCATCCTGCCGCGCCACGGCGGCGTGGAAACCCATCAGCGGACTCGGCTCCTCCACCGGAAAATCACTCCCGTTTGCCACCACCACCCCGGCCTTCAACATCCGCTTCTGCGCATAGGCGCCCGCAATCCGGTCCGGCCCCAGCCGCGCCATCGCCCACCGCATATCCGACGTCGCGTGTGTCGATTGCATCGACGCAATCACCCCGTACTTCCGAAACAACGCGAAGTCGGGCAGGGAAATGGCCTGCGCATGTTCCACCCGGAAACGCCGCTTCGTGTCCTCCCCCAGCACCTTTCCATACGCATCGAGCACCATCCGGTTCGCGCGGTCCCCGATCGCGTGCGTGTTCACCTGAAACCCCTTCTCCAACGCCTGCCGAGCCACCCGTTCCACCGTCTCCTGCTTCAACAGCATCAGCCCCGTGTTGCCCGGGTCGTCGGCGTACGGCTGCCAGAACGCCGCCCCGCGCGATCCCATCGCCCCATCCGCCATCAGCTTGATGCTCCGGATCGTCAGCCGCTCATGAATCTCCGGCCCTGATTCCAGAAACCGCCTCCACATCGCCCCGTCCCCGCCGATCATTGCGTACACCCGCACCGGCAGTTGCCCGGCCGCCAGCAGCTTCCGGTATGCCCGCAGGTCCTGCTCGTCGATCCCCGCGTCGTGTACCGTCGTCAGCCCCAGCCGCGCACACTCTCGCGCCGCGGCACGAATCCGGCTCACCACCTCGTCATCGCTCGCCGGCGGTATCTTCGCTCCCACCAGTCCCTGCGCCCGGTCGATCAGGATGCCCGTCGCCCGCCCCGCCGCGTCGCGGACAATCTTCCCGCCCATCGGGTCCGGCGTCTTCTCATCGATCCCGGCAATCTCCAGCGCCTTCCGGTTTACCCACCCCGCGTGCCCGTCCACCCGCGTCAGAAACACCGGATGCTCCGGCGCCGCCGCCGTCAAATCCGCTTCCGTTGGAAACGCCCCGCCCCAGTTCGTCTGGTCCCAGCTCCGCCCCCGGATCCACGTCCCCTTCGGCAACTGCGCCGCCCGATTCCGCACCAGCCCCGCCACCTCGGCCACCGTCTTGACATGCCGCAGGTCGAACGTCTCCATCTGCATCCCCAGACCTTCCATGTGCACGTGGCTGTCGATGAAACCCGGCGCCACCACCGCCCCTCGCAGGTCCAATACCTGCGTCTTCGGCCCCACATGCCCGCTCACGTCATTGCCGATCGCCAGAATTCGACCATTCTTTACGGCCATCGCCGTTGCCGTCGGCTGGCTCGGGTTCGCGGTGTAAATGGTGGCGTTCCGTACCACCAGGTCGGCGGGCTCCCCCGCCAACGCCATCCCAAGCATCGCTAGAATGGGGAGCATGCAAGACAGTATGGCACAGGCCCCCGCGGCCCCAGCCTTCGTGGACCTGCCCGCCTGGAAGAACGCCGTCGCCTGGGTGTGCGCCGTCCTCATCGGTCTCTTTTTCCTCGGCGCCGGACTCTGGAAACTGACCGATCACCTCGGCACCGCCACCCGCATGACCCAGGCCCTCGTCCCCCCGTCGCTCAGCGTCTTCGCCGCCCTCTTCTTCGGCATTACCGAAGTCATCGGCGGCCTCTGGCTCATCATTCCCCGCTACCGCCGCTGGGGCGCTCTGCTCTGTTCCGGCCTCCTGGTCGCCTTCATGGTCTACATGGGCTGGTTCTATCAGGAGTTGCAGGGTATGGACTGCTCCTGCTTCCCGTGGCTCAAACGCGCCGTCGGTCCCGCCTTCTTCTGGAGCGATGGCGCCATGCTCGTCATGTCCGGTCTCGCCGGCTGGTGGGCCCACCGCAGCCAGGGCGTCAAGGGCGCCGCCTTGATCGCCGCCTCCACCCTTGTCTTCGCCGGCGTCGCCTACGGCATCACCGAGTCCCGCCAGTCCGGCACCAAAGCCCCGGACTCGATCACTGTCGACGGCAAGCCTTTCTCCCTGCAACAGGGCAAGTTCCTGCTCTACTTCTACGACCCCGAATGCTCCCACTGCAACCAGGCCGCCAAGGAACTGAGCAAGCATACCTGGAAGGACGTGAAGATCATCGGCCTGGCCACCCGCGTCCCCCAGTTCGCCCAATACTTCATGGAGTCCAACGGCTTGAAGGCCCAGCACTCGCCCGATCATGAGTCGCTCAAGCAGACCTTCCCCTTCGGCGACCCTCCCTACGGCGTGCTGCTCGAACACGGCCGCATGAAGGCCGGCCTGCAGCGCTTTGATGACGTCGAACCCGCCGCCACGCTCCGCAAGTTCGAATTCATCGAATAACGCATGGATACCGCCTTCTTCCGTCTCGCCCAGGGGATGCGTCTCGGCTCGCTCGGTATCGGCACCTACCTCGGCGCGGCCGACGAGGCCACCGACGCTAACTACGAAGCCGCCCTGCGCGCCGCCATCGCCGGCGGCATCAATGTCATCGACACCTCCCGTAACTACCGCGCCGAACGCTCCGAAAAGCTCATCGGCCGCGCCATCCGGGACGCCAATCGCGACGAACTCGTCCTCTGCACCAAGGCCGGTTACTCCGTCGGCGAGCCCGGCCACAGCCTCCAGCCCGATTCTCTCGAAGAGAACCTGAAGATCAGCCTCGCCAACCTCGACGTCGGCCAAGTGGACGTCTTTTACCTCCACAACCCGGAAACCCAGTGGCGCGAAGACGATCCCGAGGCCTTCTACTGCCAGATCCACTCCGCCTTCGAGCGCTGCGAGGAGCTCGCCGCCCGCGGTCTACTCCGTTTCTACGGCGTCGCCACCTGGGATGCCTTCCGCCGCGCCAACAATCCCGTCCTGCTGCACCGTCTCGTTGACGCCGCCCGCCAAATCGCCGGCCTCCGCCACCGCTTCCGCTTTGTCCAGCTTCCCTTCAACCTCGCCATGCTCGAAGCCTTCAACCGCCGCGACCAGCGCGGCGGCACCTCGCTTCTCCAGGCCGCCGGCGAACTCGGCCTCACCGTCATCGGCAGCGCCACCGTCTTCCAGGGCCGCCTAACTCGCAACCTCCCGGAAACCCTCGCCGCCAAGTTCAACGGACTCACCACCGACGCCCAACGCGCCATCCAGTTCTCCCGCTCCACTCCGGGCCTCGCCGTCTCCCTCGTCGGCATGAGCAGCCCCGCCCACGTCGCCGAAAACCTCGCGGTCAAAAATGTCGCACCGCTCGCCGAGCCGGACTACTACGCCCTCTATGGCCGCTGAGCCCGTCTCCATCCCCCTTCCCCCTCCCGGGCCCGAGCTCGACAGCCTCCTCGCCACCCTTCCCGACTCCGCCGCCGTATTCCTCCTCACCGCCTCCTCCGGCCAACCCTATCTCTCGAAAACCGCCCTCCTCGGCCGCCGCGTCCGCCGCCTCCTGGCCGCCACCGAAACCCGCCGCGCCGCTCTCAACCTCCGCGGCCTCGTCCGCCGCCTCCATTTCTGGCCCACCGCCTCCCGCCTCGAATCTGCCCTTACCTTCTATCAACTGGCACGTGAGCATTACCCGGATTCCTATCTGAAAATATGTAACTTGCGCCTGCCGGTCTACATCCGCCTCCTCCTTCGGAACGAGTACCCCCGCACCCAGATCTCCGCACGCCCCGCCGCTCGTTCCCTCTCCTTCGGCCCCTTCCGCTCCCGCGCCTCCGCGGAAGAGTTCGAGAAATCCGCCCTCGATCTCTTCCAGATTCGCCGCTGTCAGGAAGACCTCCATCCTTCCCCGGACCACCCCGGCTGCATCTACGGCGAGATGGCCCAATGCCTCCGCCCCTGCCAGGCTGCCGTCTCCCCTGCCGAATACGCCAGCGAGGTCGACCGCCTCGTCAACTTCTTCTCCACCGAAGGCCGCTCCCTCGCCGATACCGTCGAGCACATGCGGGACCGCTTCAGCGCCGACATGGAGTTCGAAGAGGCCGCCCGCCAGCACCGCCGTCTCGAAAAGATCCATGCCCTCTGGCGCCAGCGCGACGACCTCGCCACCCTCGATCAATCCCACTTCGGCATCGCCGTCGCCAAAAGCCTCCACCCCAACGCCGTCACCCTCTTCTTCCTCCTCGACGGCCTCTGGCACCCTCCCGTCCCGTTCCCCCTCCAACCCGCCGACGGCCGCCCCGTCTCCCTTGACCGCCGCCTCCGCGAAGCCGTCGACTCCCTCCACCCCTCTCCCGAAGGGGCCAGACTCGAGCACCTCGCCCTCTTAGCACGTTGGTACTATTCGTCCTGGCGCGACGGCGAGTGGCTCGGCTTTCCCTCTCTCGATGCCGTCCCCTACCGCAAGGTGGTGAACATGATTCATCGCGTTTCGGGCGTGTAATGCCATTGCAACGCGGACGTGTTAGCCTTTCCTTAAATATGTCTCGTACATTTCAAATTGCATCTCTGCTTCTGGCGGCGATGGGTATTTCCTATGCCCAATCGACGTTTGGCGTAGTACTAGGCGTTGTGAAGGATAGCTCCGGCGGCGTCGTCTCCAGCGCCACCATCAAGCTCACCAACACCGCCGAAAACTCCACCCGCGAAGTCACCACCGACGCCAGCGGGAACTATGAATTCCAGAACGTGAAGGCCGGTCCATACACGGTCTCCGTGGGAGCCGCCGGCTTCCGGACGTTCAACACAACGAATCTTGTCCTCGATGCCCGCCAGACGCTCCGTGTGGACGCCGTTCTGCAGGTTGGCGACGTGACCCAGGTGGTCGAAGTCACCACCACCGCCGGCGTCATTGCCACTGACAATCCGGCCATCTCCTCCACGCTTACGCCCGAAAAGGTGCTCAATCTGCCCTCGAACGTGCGTGGTTCGGGCAGCACCAGCCCCTATAATCTCATTCAGTCCCTGCCCGGCGTCCAGTCCGATAACGGCGGCAACTTCTCCATTCAGGGCGGCCTCCCGGCCCAGTCGGAAACCACCGTTGACGGTATCGCCATCACCCAATTGACCGGCAACAGCGCCAACCGCAACCAGTTCCTCTCGGTGGAATCCATCAGCGAAATCCGTGTCCAGGGCGTCGGCAACACCGCTGAATTCGGCCAGCCCGGCGACATCACCGTCACCTCCAAGGGCGGATCGAATGACTATCACGGCGCCCTGTTCTGGTACCACCAGAACCGCGCGCTCGATGCCCGCAGCTACGGCCAGAACGCGCTGCCCAAGAAGATCGGTAACACTTTCGGCGGCACCATTGGCGGTCCGCTCGTTCTCCCGAAACTCTACAATGGGAAGAACAAGACCTTCTTCTACTTCACTTGGGAAGCCATGCGGTTCCCCCGCCAGGGTACCGTCCAGAACACCGTTCCCACCAGCTTTGTGAAGAACGGCGACTTCAGCCGCGAACCCTCCGCGATTCGCGACCCCTTTACCGGTTCTCCCTTCCCGGGCAACATCATCCCGGCCAGCCGGATTAACCCTGTCGCCCGTGCCATTCTCCCCTTCTACCCCGACATCAACTTCGGCGCCACCGACCGCCGCTCCAACGGCAACTACCGCAACAACGTCGCCACCGACATCAACTCCGATCAGTACGAGGCTCGCGTTGACCATAACTTCAACTCCAGCCATTCGATGTTCGCCCGCTTCAACACCAAGGACAATCCGGCTCTCGGCGCCAACAACCTCACGCTGCCCAGCGATACGGTCAGCGCCAAGTTCTATCAGGGCGCCGCTTCGTGGACCTGGACCGTCAAGCCCACCCTGCTGAACGAGTTCCGCTTCGGCGCCGTATACTCCGATTCGGCTACCATCTTCAACTTCGATGGCCGTACCTTCACCAACGGGCTGAATCTCCGCGACATTCAGCGGGACATCTTCTTCAACGGTCTCCCCAACTTTGGCATTACCAACTACACCGGTTTCAGCAAGGGCCGTCCCGGGTTCAGCGTCTCCTCGAACACCCAGTTCATCGACAACCTCACCTGGATCAAGGGCCGCCACACCTTCAAGACCGGCGTCGATATCCGCCGCCTCGTCGGCCAGTCCGCGCTCGGCTTCACCACCGGCAATAACTACGGCGACTTCAGCTTCTCCGGAAATTTCGCCGGCGAACCCTTCGCCGACTTCCTCCTCGGTACCCCCTTCCAGAGTTCCATCGCCATCCTGGCCCGCGACAATGATGGCCGCGCGATTCACTACAAGACCTACTTCCAGGACACCGTCCGCCTCACCAACAAGCTGACCATGGACATCGGCGTGCGCTACGAATTGCACCCCGGTTATTCCGACGCCGGCCTGAACATCGCCAACTTTGACCGCAATGTTCCCGTCACCGGCCGCGTCATCATCATGTCCGATCCCAAGGCGCGCGAGTTCGTCGCCCCCGGTGCGGCCATCTCCTTCAATGCCTGCCCCGGCGCCCCGATTCGCGGTATTCCCTGTACCCCGATCGTCACCGCGGCTGAAGCCGGCCTGCCCGAGGCGCTCCGCACCACCTACAAGACGCAGTTCCTCCCGCGTCTCGGCTTCGCTTACCGCGCTAACGACAAGACCACCATGCGCGCCAGCTACGGCCGCTACAATATGATCCTGCTCGGATCCATCTTCTTCTCGCTCACCGGAACCGTGCAGAGCGACGTCCGGAACTTCAACAATGTCGGCGCCGACGGCCGCCCCATCTTCACCCTCCCGGACACCCGCACCCCCGGCAGCGGTATCCGCAGCGGCGCGCAGGGGACGTTCGAATTCCGGACCGCCAACCAGATCGACTTCAAGCCCCCGGTCATGGACCAGTGGCAGTTCTCCATCGATCGCGAACTAGGCCGCAACCTCGGCCTTCGCCTCTCCTACATCGGCAACAAGTCCACCCACCTGCCCTGGGCGCCCGACATCAACCAGATGCCGTCGTCCACCAACTTCTTCTCCCAGCGCACCAGCCTCGACCGGCCCTTCCCCAACTGGGGTCTCATCTTCAGCCGCGACGCCGGCGCCAATGCGCTATATAACTCCTTCCAGGCCGAAGTTAACCGCCGCTTCTCCAACGGCATCAGCTTCACCGGCGCCTACACGCTGGCCAAGAACCTGGCCGACAACGCCGGTCCGGCCCCTTCGGGCTTCGCCGGTGAAACCGGTGGCGGCCGTGTCACCAATTCGCTCGACCGCCGTGCCGACCGTGGCAACGTCTACGCCACCCGCCGCCACCGCTTCGTCAGCACCATGGTCTATGAACTCCCCTTCGGCAAGAATCGGAAGTTCATGAGTGGCGCTGGCCGCGCAACCGACCTCGTCTTCGGCGGCTGGCAGCTCTCCAGCATCCTCACGCTACAGTCCGGCCCGTTCCTGACTCCCACCTTCGGCGGTGGCGGCGACCCCTCCGGTTCCAACGCACCCAGCCGCGGTGCCCAGCGTCCAGACCGCCTCGGCAACGGCGCTCTCGACAACCCCACCCGCGACGGTTGGCTTGACCGCAGCGCCTTCCTCTGCCCCGGCCGTACACCCGGCGCCCTGCAGTTCAACTGCGCCGTCGGCGCCGTCCCCGGCCGCGACCCTAACCCCATCGGCCGCTATGGCAACTCCGGCGTCGGCATCCTCACCGGTCCCGGCACCTTCGGTCTCAACGCCGCTCTCAGCAAGAACTTCCAGATTGCCGAGCGCGTCCGTCTCCGGGCCGAGGGCAGTTTCACCAACGCCCCCAACTGGACCAACCTCGGCGACCCCATCATGGACATCGCCAACAACAACTTCGGCCGGATCACCGGTTCGCGCGGCGTCGATTTCGGCGGCGGGCGTACCGGCCAGGTCTCTCTCCGGCTGGAATTCTAACCCGCCAGATCAGGCAATCCAACCCAACGGCCCTCCGCCCACCCGGCGGAGGGCCGTTGGCGTTTCAGCCGCAACCCAGAACCACCCCACGGGGACACGCTTCAGCGTGTCCCCAAACCCTTTGTACAGACCGATCAGCTGGGTAACAGAAACGTCCAATCACATGGGTGACACGATAGGGCAGTCTGAGGATATGCCCTGGAAAGTGAGCAGTGTGATGGAACAGCGGTACGAGTTAATCCGGGAGTTTCGAAACGGGAGTCGAGTGTTTCGGAACTGGCAGGGCGGTATCGGATGTTCCGGAAGACAATCTACAAATGGCTGAGCCGATACGACGAGGCTGGTCTGGAAGGACTGCAGGATCGGTCGAGTCGACCGCATACGCAATGGCGGCGGACGAGCGAGGAGGTCGAGGAGGCGGTGGTCGAATTGCGGCAACGGTATCCGAGCTGGGGTCCGGACAAGCTGAAGCGGTGGCTGGAGCGGCACCGGCCGCAGTTAGATTGGCCGGCGCGGAGCACAATCGGGCTGATTCTGGAGCGGGCGAACTTAAGCCAACGGCGCCGGATACGGCGGCACGCGACGCCGACAACGGAGCGGATCGGGGAGGTGACGCACCCCAATCAGGTATGGGGAATCGACTTCAAGGGGCATTTTCTTTGCGGCGACGGCTCGCGCTGCGACCCGCTGGGGATCAGTGATCTGGCGAGCCGTTATCTGTTGTTGTGCCAGGTGATGGATGCGACCAATACGGCGGCGGTGCAGCAGGAGATGACACGGATGTTCCGGCAGTTCGGGCTGCCGGAGCGGATCGAAGCGGGGAAACCGCAGCAGAACGGAAGCCATGAGCGGATGCACCGGACGATGAAGCAAGACACGGTGCATCCTCCGGCGGCGACACCGGTCAAGCAACAGCGGCGATTCGGCGACTTTCAGAAGACATTCAATGAGGAACGCCCCCATCAGGCACTGGACGGGGCGACGCCGGCTGACTGCTATATCCGGTCGCCGCGGGAGTTTCCAGAGCGGATCGAGCCATGGGAGTATCCCAGCCACTTGGAACTGCGCCGGGCCGATGAACGGGGTAAGATCCGGTGGAAGCAATGCCGGTGCCGCCTGGGCAGTGCGTTGAGTGGAGAGGGGGGGGCTCGAGCCGGTCGACGACGATTTCGTCAAAGTCTGGTTTGGGCCGGTCTTACTCGGTGTGCTCGATGAACACACCGCCAGAACCAACCCCCGCGCCGGCAAGGCGAACAGTCAGTGGGCGCCGCTCCAGTCGCCCACTGACCGAAGATGATGGTGGAGAACCCCAATCTTTTGTCAACTAGGTGAGTGGACGATTTTGTTACCAGGGTGTCAGGCTGCACAACCCCACGGGGACACGCTTCAGCGTGTCCCCAAACGCCGAAACCCCAAACCTGTCCGCAACCCCGAACCACCCCACGGGACACGCTTCAGCGTGTCCCAAAACGCTGAAACCCCAAACCCGCCCCAACCCCCACAATCGACTTCCACCGGAAGCCTAGCGAGGTGCTCAAGTAAATCGCCCGCTCGAATCCGTTCCACATCCCCCTGACGCAAAAGTCGAAAGCTGTCGCTGCGCGTTTTCGGCCCCGCACACCGGACACTTCGCCGGCGCATCGGCCTCCGACATCCGCCGCAGCTTCTCAAACCGCGCTCCACACTCCGCGCACGCATACTCATACATCGGCATACCCCCATTATCGCCCCGCCAACAAAAATGAAAAGGCCGGCCCTCCGGAAGAAGGGCCGGCCTTTCACTTGCGGGAGTCCCGGGTTACCGGACTCGCGTCGAGACGTAGTTGATGGTCACAAGGGACGTGGACGAAATGCCATCGGCATTCGTCACCGTCAACTCAAACGTATACGGGCCGAACTGCTCGCCCAACTGTACGCGCGTCACGGCCGAGGTCGGCGACAGGATCACCGCCGTCCGCTCCAGCAGCCGCCACCGGTAGGTCAGCGGCCGGCCCTGCGGGTCAACCGACTTCGAACCGTCCAGCGTAATGTCCCGGCTCAGCGTGTCGAAGCCCGTTCCGGCATTCGCAATCGGCCGCTCCGGCTCCGCCACCGTCCGCACCCGCACCGTCACGTCGCAGCGCGCCGTTTCGTTGCGCGAGTTGTACGCAATCAGCGTGTAGGTCGTCGTCGTCGTCGGCCGCACCACCACCGGGTTCGGGACCCCGAGCCCGTTGAGCGTCACCACCGTCGCGTTCTCTGCCGTGTAGCTGATCGACACAGGATCGCCGGCATTGGCAACCTCCACCGGGTTCGCCACGCAGGAGGTCAACGTCGGCGGCGGCGCCACGAACGGCCGCACATTGATACCGATCGTCGAACTCACCTGCCCGGCCGCGTTCGTCGCCGTCAGCGTGTAAACCGTATTCGCATTCGGCGAAACGGCCCGATTCCCCTCCAGGTCCACCGTCCCCAGCGTCGAGATCGTCACCGAGGTGGCGTTCTCCACCAGCCAGTCAAGCGTCGTGCTCTGCGTCGCCATGATGTCCATCGGGGACGCGGCAAACCGGATGATCCGCGGCAATCCGCCGCCGCCCGATCCGCCCACCTGCACCACCGCCGTCGCCGACGTCGAGCCATACTGATTCGTCGCCGTGATCGTATACGTGGTCGTCTCCGTCGGCGAAACCGGCGCCGTTCCGTTGGCCGCCACATTGCCGATGGCGCTGATCGTCACCCGGTCGGCGTCCTGCGTCTGCCAGGCCAGCGTCGACGATTCGCCGCGGTTGATGTTCGCCGGCGTCGCCTGGAAGCTGATGATCCGCGGCGTGGGACGTTCCACCACCACCGTCACCGTCTCTGACGCTTCGCTCGATGCGTTCCGCGCCGTCAGCCGGTAGGTCGTCGTCTCGGTCGGCGTCACCTGCGAAGTTCCCGATACCGCGCTCACCGCGCCCAGCACCGGGCTGATCGAGGCCGACTCGCCGTTCTCAATCTGCCACGAAAGCGTCACCGGCTCTCCGGCCTTCACCTGAATCGGCGACGCCTGGAAGCGGACAATTCGTACCGGGTCTGTTCCGCGCGCCGTCACGTTGGCCCGCGCAATCCCTTGTAGCCCCTGGTCATCTCGCACCGTCAGCCGGAACGCGTAGTTCTGTCCGGCCACGGCCGCGAACGTCGCCACCGCCGAGGTGGCGTTGTTCAACGTCACCGCCGGTCCAGCCACCTGCTGCCACTGGTAGGTGATCGGGTCGCCGTCCGGATCGTAGGAAGCCGAACCATCCAGCCGGATCGTCCCGCTCGAAATGCCGATCTGGTCGCCACCCGCATCCGCCACAGGCGCTGCATTGCCCGTCCGGACCCGCCGCGTCAGCAGTTCGTAACGGACGCGCGGAATGTCCATCGGCACCGGCGTGTCCACCGTGCTGAACTCCTTCGGACGCAGCCAGTTGCCAAACAGAACGCCCACGCGGAACGAGCCCGTGTTGTTCCGTCCCACCAGCGTTTCGTTCAGCCCGCCTTCAAAGCTCAGCGCCAGCGTCTTGTTCAGCGGCTGCACCAGCCGGATCATGCCGCCCGGTTTGTTGTCGGACCCGAACGTCCGCAGCACTCCCAGGTTGCCTTCAATGTAGGCGTCGTTCCATACCGCGAAAGACGTCGAACCGCCCACCTGGTCCACGGCGCGCATGTACGTCTCCAGGAACACGTTCTGGCTCAGCGCCGCACGGTTCACCACGGCATTGTTTAGAAATGCCTTTGTGCCGAACAGCCCCACGCGCCCGCGTCCGAAGATGTAGTCCGCCGCCAGGGCCGCCTGGCCTAACGTTCCGCCGCTCTGGTACTCCCGGAAGTTCACATGCTTGAAGCTGGAGAATAGCCCCATCTGGAACTTGTCCAACCGCTGCACGAGGCCTGCGTCAAACTGTCCTTCCTTCCGGTCCCGGAAGTACATGTACTCGGCTTCCGATTGGAGTGCCGCGCCCTTGCCGAACGGAGCGAAATAGCGCCCCTTCCCCGTGAACGTCAGGTTGCCCTGATTGTCGACGCCCGCGTTGGCGCCCAGTAGCGAGAACTTCGGCGAAGTGTTCTTCGCCAGCGCTTCCTCCACCGCCCGGCGGGTCACATCGGCCGTCTCCTGCTTGATCTGCGGCGCCAGATTCGCATTGGCTGCCTGCAGTTTCGTGTTGTCGTCCTTCAGCTTCGCGACTTCTCCGGCCAGTTTGTCGTGCTCGGATTTCATCGTCCGCAGCAGCGCCAGAATATCGTCCAGCTTGTCCAGCCGCTTCAGAATCTCATCGCAGCACTTCGGGTCTGCCGCCGCTGCCGGTCCGCCGGCCGCCGCGTTCAGGTTGCGGATGGCGTCGCCCACGCCCCCGGCCGATACAGGCCGTCCGTTGGCGTCATTCACATAAACCATCGTCCGCCGGTTCATCCACCGGCCTTCCTTCGTATCGTTGCCGACCTTCGGCTGGCCCATTCCCTGCGTCGCCGCCGTAATCTGGTCCGGCCGCGCTCCGTACTTCTCCAGGAACGACTTCACAGCCTGCGCGCGCTGCATTCCAAGCTTCTCGTTGGCACGCTTGGAGCCCACGTTATCCGTATGGCCTTCCACACGAACTTTGTATCCCGGGTTCTTCGCCAGCAACTCGGCCAGCCGCAGCAGGCTCGGATACCCATCGGTCAAAACCGCTGAACCTGTCTCAAAGTTGATATCTTCCCAATCGTCCTTCGTCGCGTTGGTGTTCAATCCCTGGCCAAACAGGCCAGCCGCGCATAGCGATAACAGCGCGCACCATCTTAGGGACCGGCTAAACATACCTTGGTCCTCCTCCCTGCTTTTGTTCTTTGTCTTAATCAGGTCGATCTCGCTCGTTCGAATCAAACCTGGAAGGTCTTTACCGCCGCCGCACAAACGGCGGCCCTTTGCCATCCTAACACTAATCGCATGAAACGGCTAGACTTATGATATTCCAAACTACTTATTTCCTCGGAATCCGGTACGAGAAATCCCACGCCTGCGTATTCCCTTTTCCTTCGGTGAACTCAATCCAGGCGTACTCCCCAACCGCCAACGGTTCCATCGGCCACACCTTATACAACCCCTCGCCCACCTGTTTCCGGAAGATCGGCACCTCCTCGTGCTCCACCAGCACCTCCTTCACCACCGGAACCACTTCCCACCTCTCCACCACTCGCCCGCTCCCCTTCGGCGCCTTGCTGCACCGCACCAGCGTAAACCGCTCCTCGCTCGCCAGCCGGAAATAGAACTCGGGCCGCTCCTCGTTCACCACAAACGCGCTCTGCTCTCCCTCCATCTCCACATGGCTTTTGCCCGCCAGAATCGGTATCGGCGTGATCGCCTTCAGGATCTGCCGCCGCTTGTTCGTCACCACTTTCAGTTCCGCCTGCTTCAACGGCCGCAGCGGCCCGCCCTCCACCAGTTGATACACCCCCGCCTCCGCCGGCACAGACTTGATCTCCCGCGCCATGGCCCGCTCCGCGGCTTCCTCCTCAGCCTCCGCCTTCTTCTCCGCAGCCAGATCGGCTTCCCGCGCCGCCACCGTCCCCTTCGTCTTCGCCAGGTCCACCAACTCCAGCGGAATCTCCTCCCAGTCGCTTCGCTCAACCGAGTAGAACCGTACCCGGTCCGCCAGCACCTTGTACTCGCTCACCACGTGGTACGTCCCGTCCTTAAGGAACAGCCGCACGTTCGCCGCCAACGCCGTCATCACCGTCAGCACAATTACGATCCAGCGCATACTGCCTTCATAATAGAACTCTATGCGTACCCGTACACTCGGCCGCACCGGCCTCCAACTCTCCGAAATCGGTTTCGGCGCCTGGGGCATCGGCGGCAAGCAATGGTTGAACGGCTCCGACGAGGAGTCACTGCAGGCGCTTCGCCGCGCTATCGAACTCGGCATCAACTTCATCGACACCGCCTTCGCTTACAACGAAGGCCACTCCGAGCGTCTCATCGCCCAGGTCGCCGCCGAAACCAAGGCCCCCGTCACCATTGCCACCACAATCCCCCCCAAGAACCGCGTCTGGCCCGCCCGTAAAGGCACCCCCATCGATGACGTCTTCCCCTACGAATACATCATCGACATGACCGAACAGTCCCTCCGCAACCTCAACACCGAAACCATTGACCTCCAGCAACTCCACGTCTGGAACCCCGAATGGCTCGAACGCGACGAATGGCGCCGCGGCATCGAGGACCTAAAGAAATCCGGCAAGGTCCGCTTCTTCGGCATCTCCATCAACGACCACCAGCCCGATTCCGCCCTCGGGATCATCGAAACCGGCCTCATCGATACCGTCCAGGTCATTTACAACATCTACGAGCAGTCCCCGCAGGTAAACCTCTTCCCGGCCTGCATCAAGCACAACATCGGCGTCCTCGCCCGATGCCCGCTCGACGAAGGCGCCCTCACCGGCTCCGTCACCGAGGCTTCCGCATTCGAGCCCGGCGAGTTCCGCGACTTCTACTTCCGTGGCGACCGCAAGGCTCAGGTCGTCAAGGCCTTCAACGCCCTCCAGGCCGATCTTGCCCCTGCTGCCGAGCCCGTCGCCGCCACCGCCCTCCGCTTCACCATCTCCCACCCGGCCGTCTCCACCGTCATCCCCGGCATGCGCAAGGTCCGCAACGTCGAGGCGAACGCCGCCGTCTCCGATGCCGGCCCCCTTCCAGCCGAAACGCTCGCTATCCTCAAACGTCACGCCTGGAGCAAGTGCTTCTATCAGTGACCCGCAGCCGGAATCCGGAACCGGATTACCATCCGGTCCTTCGTTCCAATCGCGCCCAGTGCGGCCTTCGGCGGCTTGATGCCGAAGGCCGACATGGCGAACGCCGTCTCTCCCTCATACGTCCCCCCGCTCCGCTTCACCGACAGCGTTACCGCCTGCGTCACCCCACGGATCGTCAACCGGCCGTTCACCTGAAACGCCCCGCTCGTTTCTCCGCTCACCCCCGTCGATACGAACCGGATCTGCGGATGCGCCGCGGCGTGCAGCACGTCTTTCCCCACCGTCTCCTTCCGCACGTCTTCCTTTTTTCCATCCCCAATCCAGTCATCGAGCACCTTCACGGACCCGGCTTCTACCGTCAACTCCACCGCCGCCGGCGCCGTCGTGAACTTCCCGGCAAACCGCTCCCATTCCAGAACGTGCTTCTTCCCGCTCAATAGCCCCGTCTTCTCCACAATCGCCTCCACGCGGCTGCCGCCGCCTGGCGCAATTGTCTGCTGCTGGCCCCACAACGCCGCCGTCGCGGCCGCCATGATCAGGATCGGTCTCATCCCCTTAGGATGCGCCATTTTCCGGTTCGATTCCCGCTGTCGGCTAGAATCACTTAAACA
>CAZWDD010000089.1:0-12745 GCA_964632345.1 uncultured Solibacteraceae bacterium
TGCCTCGGTGCAGGCGGGCGCCGTGGAGAATTCGCCTGTCGCCGACGCGTTCAACCGGAAGCTGGAACGCGACGTCTCCAACGGGGACATGCCGAATGTCTTCGCCGGCAGTTGGACTTATGAGATCCCGGGCCGCCGCCGCTGGCTGAGCGGCTGGCAGGTATCCGGCATCGTCTCGCTGCAGTCCGGGCTGCCGCTGGCGCTGACGCAGGCGACGAACTTCAACGCCTTCGCCGGCTTCGGCACACAGCGGCCCAACCGCATTGCGGACCCCCGCCTGCCGGCGGCCGAACGCGGCACCGCCAGATGGTTCCGCACGGAGGCCTTCACCATCGCGCCGCAGTTCACCCTCGGCAACAGTTCGCGCAACCCTGTCCGGGGACCGGCCACCCGCAACATCGACGTGGCCGTGGTGAGAAGCGTGCGGCTGGGCGAGTCAGCCAATCTGGACCTCCGCGCGGAGGTCTTCAACCTGACCAACACACCGTTGCTCGGCGCGCCGAACACCGTGCTGGGAACGCCCGGGTTCGGTGCCATCACGGCGGCGGGGGACCCGCGCGTCATCCAACTGGCCATCAAGTTACGATTCTGATGAGACGGCGCCGTGGTCAACAGAGAGAGGACTTGCATACACTGTGGAGCGAGGGATTCGCATGAGCGTGGAGAATCGTGTCGCAGCCATCCGCCGGGCGCGGGGGGTGGGCGCGACGGAGTTGGCGAAGCGGGCCGGAGTCAGCCGCCAGACGATCCACGCCATCGAAGCAGGAGCGTATGTGCCGAATACGGCTGTTGCGTTGCGGCTGGCGCGGGAACTGGAAGTTCCGGTGGAGGAACTGTTCCGGCTGGAGAAGGCGCCGGAAGCCCCTGAGTCCGAGTGGCGCGCGACCCTACTGGGGCCGGCCGGGGGGGGGGGGGGGCGGGCCGTCTCGCTGGCGCAGGTTGGCGAAACAGCGGTGGCTGTGCCAGCCGGCAGCGTGCCCTACTACCTGCCGGAGGCCGATGGCGTACTGACAGCGTCCGGACGCGAGGCCGGGGCGGCCGCCGTCCGCCTTCTGGACCGGACGGCGGCGCTGCCCAAACGGCTCGTCATCGCCGGATGCGATCCGGCCATGGGGCTGCTGGCGCGGATGGCGGAGCGGCTGTCGGGCGTGGAGATTCTCACCGTGCCGGCGTCGAGCGCCCAGTCGCTGGAGTGGCTGAAGCAGGGGCTGGTGCATATGGCCGGCAGCCACCTGGAGGATCCGGAATCGGGCGAGTTCAATCTGCCGTATCTGCGGCGGCTGATGCCGCGCGAGGAGTTGACGGTAGTCACCTTCGCGCGGTGGGAGGAAGGCTTCGTGGTGGCGCGAGGGAATCCGCTGGGAGTACGCACGGCCGCCGACCTCGGGCGGAGCGGAGTCCGGTTGATGAACCGCGAAACCGGGTCCGGCAGCCGGGCTCTGCTCGACACGCTATTGCAGCAGGCCGGTGTAGCCGGGGCGCGGGTGACCGGGTACGGCAACGAAGCGGCCGGGCATCTGGCGGCGGCCAGCGCCGTGGCGGGCGGCCAGGCCGATTGCTGCCTCGCCACGCCGTCGGCCGCCCGCGCGTTCGGACTCGACTTTGTGCCGCTCCATGCCGAACGCTTTGATCTTGTCGCGCGCCGGAATTCCCTTGACCTGCCAGGCGTGCGGGACGTGCTCGACACGCTGCAGCGGAGTGCGCTGCGGCGCAAACTGGAGACCCTGGCCGGCTACGAAACCGGCGAGACCGGGCGGGTGGTCGAGTAGGCCGGGCCCGTCAGCCGGAAACGACGCGCAGGTCCACGCGGCTGTAGATCTTTTCCGTCTGCGGCAGCGAGGGGAACGCGATGCCCGGCAGCGCCGCCGACGCCGTGCCGCAGGCCACGCCCCAGCGGACCGCCTCGTCGAAGGAACGCCCCTCGGAGAGCGCCCACACAAACGCGGCGGCCAGTGCGTCGCCGGCGCCAATGGGGCAGACGGCGTCGATATACGGCGGCAGCGCCTCCACAATGCGGGTGCCGGTGGCGCCCACAGCGCCGCGGCTGCCCAGCGATAGCACCACCATTTCGGCGCCCATCTGGACGATGCGGCTGGCGGCTTCCCGGAAGTGCGCCTGCGTGATCAGCGCCCGGTTCAGCAGGCGTTCGGCCTCCGCCTGGTTCGGCGCCACGGCGGTAGGCCCCGCCTCCAATCCGTGCAGCAGCGCGTCGCCATCGGTATCGAGCAGCGTCTTCACGCCGGACTTCTGCGCCAGGTGGATGAGGCGCGCGTAGAAGTCCGTGGCAACCCCGGGCGGCAGGCTGCCGCACAGCATCAGCCACGCCGCGCCGGGCAGATGCTCGGCAACGGCCTTTTCCACCCGCGCCAGTTCGGCCGGCTGGATGTGCGGCCCTCGTTCGTTGAGCTTTACCGCCAGGCCCTGTTTGTCGACAATCGTCAGGTTGGAACGGATACTGTGGCGGATGCGGACGAAATACGTAGGGAACCCCGAGTCGGAGAGCAGCTCCTCAAACCGCTTGCCGGCCTTGCCGCCGGAGCAGGAGATGGCCTGCGTTTCGCCGCCGAAGCCGTGGATGACCACGGAGGCGTTGATGCCGCGGCCGCCCGCCGATTCGTGCGTGGACAGGATATAGGCGCGGTCCTCAAACACCAGGCGGTCGGCCTGGACGTTGCGGTCAATGGCAGGGTTCAGGGTGAGCGTGAGAATCAAGCCCATATGATACCAGCGGGTCCGGCGGAACGCGGGTGATAAACTGAGCAATGGCGTCAAGAGCTCACTGGTTGCCGTATGCGGCGCTGGTCGCCGTCTGTTTCTTCTGGGGGACCACTTACCTCGGCATTCGCATGGCGCTGGAGAGCTTTCCGCCCCTGCTGCTGGTGGCCTCGCGATTCCTGTTGTCGGGCGCGATTCTGCTCGCGTGGGCGCGATGGAAGGGCTGGGCGATGCCGGGCAAGGCCGAGTTACTGCGGACGTGCGCGTTTGGGTTCATGCTGCTGGGCGTGGCCAACGGCTGCCTGACCTTTGCGCAGACGTGGATCCCGTCAAGCCTGGCGGCGCTGTTCCTGACCACCGCGCCGTTCTGGCTGGTGGGGCTGGAGTCGCTGATGCCGGAAGGCGAGCGGCTGACGGGCGCCGTGGTGCTGGGGCTCGCCGTCGGCATGGCGGGCGTTGTGATGCTGGTGCTTCCGGGCGCCGGCGGCCTGGAGATGAGCGGGAACGTGTGGAAGGGGTTTCTGGTGCTGCAGGTGGGGTCTTTTTTCTGGAACGCCGGGTCCATCTTCCAGCGGCGCTGGCGCGCCACCACCCATCCGCTGCTCACCGGCGCGCTGCAGCAGTTCTCCGCCGGCGCCATCTATTTCGCCGTGGCCTGGGTGACGCCGGAACGGCCGGTGACCCTCACGCCCACCGGCGTGGCCGGCCTGCTGTGGCTGGTGACGTTCGGCTCCATCGTCGGCTACAGCGCCTATATCTACTCGCTGGAGACGCTGCCGGTCTCGCTGGTTTCCATCTACACCTACATCAACCCGGTGGTGGCCGTCACGCTCGGCACTATCTTCTACCACGAACCGTTCGGCCGCAAAGAGATGACGGCGATGGTCCTGATCTTCGCCGGCGTGCTGATCGTCAAGATGCGGACTACTCGCGTTCCATGGCCTTGGCCGCGACCGCTCCCCCGAGGATCATCGGCAGAGTGAAGGCCGCAAACACCATCACCAGCATCAGCACCATGACGACGGAAAACAGCTCCGGCGACTGCATGATCTCCGTCACCTGCCGGACGGTCTCGGCCGGAGCGTTGGCCTCTTCCAACTGCTTGCGGTAGGCCTCCAGCAACCCGCCCTGGTCCTGCAGCACCAGGATGGTGATGGTGAAGAAGAGAATCCAGATGACGTAGAACAGCACGCCGGTGATCCAGCCGAGCCGCGCGCCGGAGGCGACAGAGAGCAATTGGCCCGTCCGCCGGTTGTAGAAGATCACCGCCAGGCAACCGCCGCCGAGCAGCACAAAAAGCTTGAGCAGCAGGCCCGGCAATCCGCCGAGCGGGATGATCATCAGCACCCAGATGATGATGGCCGTGAAGAACCCCGCGCGCACCGCGTTGGCGTTGTGGAAACTGATGGGCGGCGCGGCGGCCGGCGCCTCTTCGGCCATGGCGCGCAGGTCGTCGGCGGAGTGCTCCACGTCCGTCCGCAGCGGGAAGACGCCCGAGTCCTCAATCTCCGGCGGCGGCTCGGCAAATAGCGGCTTTCCACACCGATGACAGAATCGGGCGTCGGAGGGAAGTTGCGCGCCACAGCTACAGGTTCCAGCCACGTTTTCAGTGTGTCATAAGTGCGCCGTGATAGTTTGGAAGCAATGTCTTTGACCCTGCTTGTTGTGTCCAATCCAAGCGCTCCGTATCTGAAATGGCTGAAGGAGCTTCCGTCCGATGTGAGCTATGTGGTGGGGAACACCGTCGAGGTCCTCGGCGGCATCGCCGAACAGGCCGATGCGATTCTCTACTGCATGGGGCCGGGGCTGCCGCTTGAAAAGGTGTGGAATATGTCGCCGCGCGTGCAGTGGGTCCATTCGCTTTCGGCCGGGTTGGAGAGCATCCTGTTCCCGGCGCTGGCCGATAGCACGGTGCCGATGACGAACGGCCGCGGCGTGTTCAAGGAGTCGCTCGGTGAGTTCACCGTGGCCGGCATTCTCCACTTTGCCAAGGACCTGCGGCGGATGATGAAGAATCAGGCAGCGGGGCGGTGGGAACAGTTCGATGTGGAGATGGTGGCGGGCAAGACGCTGGGCGTGATCGGTTACGGCGAAATCGGCCGGGCCGCGGCGGTGCGGGCACATGCGCTGGGGATGAAGATTCATGTCATCCGGCGGCGGCCGCAGTTGTCGGAGGAAGACCCGATCGTCGAAAAGAGCTTCACCGTAGCGCAGCGCGGCGAGATGATGGCCGGCGTGGACTACCTGCTGGTGGCGGCGCCGTTGACAGCCGAGTCAAAGGGCCTGGTGGGCGAGGCCGAACTGGCGCGGATGAAGCCATCGGCGGTGGTGATCAACGTCGGCCGCGGCCCGGTCATCGACGAGGCGGCTCTGGTGGCCGCGCTGCAGCAGGGCCGCATCAAGGGCGCCGTGCTCGACGTCTTCGACAAAGAGCCGCTGCCCGAAGGCCATCCCTTCTGGGGCCTGGAAAACGTGCTGCTCTCGCCCCACTGCGCCGACCACACCTCCACCTGGACCGACGAAGCCATGCAGTTCTGGCTGGAAAACCTGCGCCGCTTCCAGTCCGGGGAACCGCTCATGAATCTCGTCGACAAGAAGAGCGGCTACTAGAAAAGAAGAAGGCCGGCGTTGTGGCGCCGGCCTTCCTTGTCTGAGAGTTGCGCGATTCGGCCTACGCCACTTTGCGGGCGAGGGACGATTCCATGTCGACAGTGGCGACTTTCACCTTGGAAGCCAGGCCGATCATCTGCAGGAAGCGGATCTGCATCCAGGTCATGTCCACTTCATACCAGGCCAGCCCGTGGCGGGCCGAGTTGGGGTGGGCATGGTGGTTGTTGTGCCAGCCTTCGCCGAAGGTCAGCAGTGCCACCCACCAGGAGTTGCGGGAGTCGTCGCGGATGTCGAACCGGCGGCCGCCCCACAGGTGCGTCGCCGAGTTCACCAGCCACGTCGAGTGCAGGCCGAGCGTGATGCGCATGCAGACCGCCCACAGGAACATCGACCAGCCGCCGAAGTACCAGATGAGAAGGGAAGAAACGGCCACCGGCAGGAAGTGCCATGTGTTCAACCAGCGGTAGAACGGATCCTTGGCCAGGTCCGGCGTGTAGCGGGCCAGCTCTTCGGTCTTGTTGTGCTTGGATTCACCGAAGATGATCCAGCCGATGTGCGACCACCACTTCCCGTCACGCGGCGAATGGGGATCGCCTTCCTGATCGGATTTCTGATGGTGAATGCGGTGGGTGGCAACCCAGAATATGGGACCGCCCTCGAGTGTCAACGTGCCGCAGATGGCAAAGAGATACTCAATCCACTTCGGCACAACGTAGGAGCGATGGGTGTGCAGGCGATGGTAGCCCATGCCGATTCCCCAACCAATGGTTATCCAGTAGAGCAGAACCATTACAGCCAACGATTTCCACTCGAAATAAAACGGAGCGGCAAGCGCGCCCGCGTGAAACACGGCCAGGAAGATGATCGTGATCCAATTCAGCTTCCGGCTCTCTGAGATGGGGGTAACCCCCTTAGCGGTACTTTCCATAAACGGGAACCCCTTTAGCCTATCAGAGCCAACCCGCGGGCGCAGCCGGGGTCGCTGTTACCCAGACGGCGGGTTGGGTGACAATGGAATAATGATCTCGCGAAGAACGGTTCTTGGGTCGATGGCGATGGGCGCGGCCGGCGTGCCCCAACAGGTGGCGGCGGCACCCTTTAAAGGGCGGATTCCGCTGGCCGTCTCCACATACAGCTACTGGCACTTCCGGACGGAAAAGTATCCGATTGAGAAGGTCATCGAACACGCCGCCTCGCTCGGCTTCGACGGCGTCGAAATCCTCCACCGCCAGATGGCCGATGAATCCCCGGCCTACTGCGCGAAGTTGAAGAGGATGGCCTTCGAGCGCGGCCTATCCTTCCCGATGCTCTCCATCCATCAGGACTTCGTCCATCCTGACGCGGCCGAACGGCAGAAGCACATTGACCACACGGTGCGCTGCCTGGAACTCGCCGCCCGCCTTGGCATCCCCTGCGTGCGCCTCAACAGCGGGCGCTGGAAGACCATCAAGTCTTTCGACGATCTGATGAAGGTGAAGGGCGACGAGCCCGCCCTGCCCGGCTATACCGATAAGGACGCCTTCAACTGGTGCACGGACTCCATCCAGAAGTGCCTTGCCACCTGCGAGAAAGAGGGCGTGATGCTCGCGCTGGAAAACCACTGGGGGCTGACCACCAAGGTAGAGAACCTGCTCACCATCTGGAAGGCCGTCAACTCCCCGTGGCTCGGCATCAACATGGACACCGGCAACTACCCCGGCGACCCGTATGAAGGCATCCAGAAGCTGGCCGGCCTCGCCTCCATCGTGCAGGCGAAGACCTACTACGGCGGCGGCGAGTGGTACACGCTCGACCTCGACTATCCCCGTATCGCCGGCATTCTCCGCAACGCCGGCTTCAAGGGTTGGGTATCGCTCGAAATGGAAGGCAAGGAAGACCCGCAGACGGCCGTCGCCAAGAGCTACGGCGTGCTGCGCAAGGCCTTCGGCGCGTAGCGGAAGCCGCCCGCCCCCCTACCGCAGCGGCGGTGGGGGCGGCGGCGTTGCCGGCGCGTCGTTGACGTGCTTCAGCACGCCGGTGGCGCTGGCGATGATGCTCGTCAGATCGGTGAGGTTCGCCGGCACGATCATCGTGTTATTCGTGCGCGCCAACTTACCGAACTCGGTGATCCACTGCTCGGCAATCCGCAACTGAACCGCGTCGCGGCCGCCCGCGTTCTGGATGGCCACGGCCACCCGTTCGATGCTCTCCGCAGTCGCCTTGGCGACGGTCAGAATCGCCTCGCCCTCGCCCTGCGCCTCATTGATCTGCTGCTGGCGCTTGGCTTCCGACGCCTTGATCACCATCTGCTTCTCGCCCTCGGCCTTGTTGATCGCCGCTTCGCGCACGGCCTCGGAGTTCAGAATCGTCGCGCGCTTCTCACGCTCGGCGCGCATCTGCTTCTCCATGGCGCCCAGAATGTCGGCCGGCGGCGTGATGTTCTTGATCTCATAACGCATCACCTTCACGCCCCACGCCTCGGTGGCCTTGTCGAGTTCGGTCACCACGGCCACGTTGATCGCCGTGCGCTCCTCGAACGTCCGGTCGAGTTCAATCTTGCCAACCTCGGAGCGCAGGGTGGTCTGCGCCAGTTGAATGATCGCGAACCGGTAGTCGGAGATGCCGTAGGAGGCCCGCTCCGGGCTCAACACCCGCATGTAGAGGATGCCGTCAACGGCCACCTGCACGTTGTCCCGCGTGATGCAGATCTGCTCGGGAATATCGATGGCCTGCTCCTTCAGCGAATGCTTGTAGCGGACCACGTCGAGAAACGGCACCAGGATGTGAAATCCCGCGTCGAGTGTGCCGGAAAACCGTCCCAGACGTTCCACCACATAGGCGCTCTGCTGCGGCACCACCAGCGCCGTCTTCGCCAGGATGATGAAGAAGACAAGAATCAACGCACCGACAACGATCAATTCGGGCATATAGGCTCCTAAGTTCGGTTATTGGGCGGCGCGGACATGCAACGTCAGTCCATCGACCTGTTCCACAATACAACGTTGTCCGGCCACCAGGGCGACGCTGCCGATATTGCGCACCTTCCAACTGCTGCCGCGCAGTTCCGCATGGCCGAAGTCGCCCGGCGAAAGCGCCTCCGACAGCACGGCCGATTCCCCCACCAGCGAATCCACCTCCCGCGCCCGTCCGTCCGGCCCGAAGCGGATCATCAGCGGCTTCCGCAGAAAGACCACGGCCGCGATTGAAACGGACAGAAAGACGATCGATTGCACGAGAAGGTTGTCGACGCCGGCCAGCGAGAGCAACCCCGCGCCCAACGCCCCCAATCCGAAAAAGAAGAAGTAAAACCCGCCGGGAGTGAGCAACTCCACTCCGAACAGCACCACGGCGCTGACCAGCCAGATCCACCACTCCATTGCGTGCCCCTCCTCGAGGGCGACAGTTGCGGGTTAGCCTTTGATGACCATCGCTTCCGGGTCCCACATCACGGTCTTGCGCGTGAAGTGGCTGACGTTGGACAACAACGCCGGACCCGCCGCGCGGAGGCCGAAGGTGGCGTCCTCGATGACGGGCTTGCGGGAGCGGATGGAGTTGAAGAAGTTCTCGTGGTGCGCGTACTGCTCGGTGTATCCCGGCGGCAGCACCCAGCGCTGCTCGGTGTTGGCGCGCATGCCGTCGGCCGTGGCCCGCTGCGCCGGATACTTGCTCTGATACTCGCGGATGATCTCGGCCGCCGTCGACTTGGAGAATGTACCGGCCGTGTGGCCAGGCTCCACTTCCTTGGGCTTCCGCCGCAACACCAGCGCCCCGCCCACGGCCAGGTCCAGCACGCCCTCGGTCCCGATGAACCGGAACCCGGACCCGTCGCCGCCGCCCGCCTCGAAGTTCAGCCGAAGCGACAGATGGAACGCCTTGTGCGCCTTCGTGTCGGGATAGTCGTACATGCCCAGCATCAGGTCGGGCACGTCCCGGCCGTCGTTCCAATAGTAGAGCCCGCCGGTAGACATGATGCGGTTCGGCCCCGCCGAATCCATCACGTAGTGGATGCCCGTGAACAGGTGGACATAAAGATCCCCGGCAACACCCGTGCCGTAGTCCTGATAGTTGCGCCACCGGAACAACCGGATCGGCTCAAACGGCCGCTTCGGCGCATGGCCCAGGAACCGGTCCCAGTCCACCGTCTGCGGCGTTGCGTCCGGAGGAATCGAATATTGCCACGCGCCTTGCGGCGAGTTGCGGTCCCAGTATGCCTCCACCATGCGGACGTCGCCGATCAGACCCTGCTTGATCACGTCGCGCGCCTTGGCGTAAAGAATCGAACTCGCCCGCTGGCTGCCCACCTGCAGAATCCGCTTTGTCTCTTTTTCGGCCTGGATGACGGCCGCGCCCTCTTCCACCTTCTGCACCATGGGCTTCTGGCAGTAGACGTCCTTGCCCGCGCGCATGGCGTCACAGGCGATGATCTGATGCCAGTGGTCCGGCGTCGCCACGATGACGGCGTCCACATCGCGCCGCGCGAGCACCTCCCGGTAGTCCCGCGTCGTGAAGACGTCCTGGCCATACTCTTCCTTCGCCTTCGCCAGACGGCCCTGATAAACGTCGGAAACCGCCACCAGCTTGACGCCGGGCACGGTGACCGCCGTACGCACGTCGCCCTGCCCCATGATGCCGAACCCGATACAGGCTACGTTGATCTTGTCGTTGGCCCCCCTGGGCGTCTGCGCGGCGGCCGCGGCGGTTAGAACGGTGGTGGCCGATCCGGCCTGAAGAAAATGACGGCGGGTGGTGGACATGTGTAATCTCCCGAATTTCCATCATATCGCGGGGCCCGCTATGAAGCGCAGCGGCCCTTCGGTCGATATGACAATGGAATGCCATTCACCGATCTGGAAGGTCTTAACAATTTTGCCGGCTTCGATGGGGAGCCGGAAGAAGAACTTGTTCCGCCCGTACCGGAAACGGTGGAACACACCGGCATCCCCCCGGGCATGATCGAGCAGCTGATTCTAAAGGCCTTGTATTACAAGGGCGAGATCATCGGCCGCGAACTCGCCTCCGACCTCGGCCTGCGGTTCAGCGTCATCGAAGAGCTGCTCGAAACCCTCAAACGGAACAACCTGCTCGGCGTGAAGAGCTCGCTCGGCATGGGTTCCATCTCCTCCCGCTTCGCGCTCACCGAAAACGGCCGCACCCTCGCCAAGGAGTACGTCACGGCGTGCGCCTATACGGGCAAAGTGCCGGTGCCGCTCTATCAGTACGCCGACGTCGTCCGCCAGCAGAAGCAGAAAGACGGCTGGCTGACCATGGAGGCGCTGCGCGAGGCGTACCGGCATATGGTCGTCACCGAGGAACTACTCAACGCCATCGGCCCCGCCGTCAATTCCGGCAAGTCCTTTCTTATCTACGGCCAACCCGGCAACGGCAAAACCTTCCTGGCGGAGGCGCTGTTCAACGTCGACGAGACCCATATCTATGTCCCCTACGCCATCGAGTGCCAGGGCATGATCATCCAGATGTTCGACCCCGTCTATCACCACCCGGTGGATGATGCCAGCGAAGGCATTTCGGCCTTCACCAGTGAGTCGCAGTACGACAAGCGCTGGTTCAAGACCCGCCGGCCCTTCATCGTCAGCGGTGGCGAACTGGATCTAAAAATGCTCGACCTCAGCTTCAACCCCGTCGCGAAGTACTACGACGCCCCGCTGCAGTTGAAGGCCAACAACGGCATCTACCTCATCGACGACTTCGGCCGCCAGAAGGTCACCCCCGCCGAAGTACTGAACCGCTGGATCGTCCCCATGGAACGCCGGGTCGACTTTCTCAGCTTCGCCAACGGCACCAAGATGACCGTGCCCTTCGAGTGCTTTCTGATCTTCTCAACGAATCTGAAGCCGCACCAGTTGGGCGACGAAGCCTTCCTGCGCCGGATTCAGTACAAAATGCTCATGCGCAGTCCCGAGGAGCAGGAGTTTCTCGACATCTTCCTGCAGTTCGCCAATGCCAAGGGCATCCCCTGCCCCCCGGAGATGGCCGTACGATTCCTCGAACGCCACTACCGCGCCACGGGAAAACTGCGCCGCCGCTGCCATCCGCGCGATGTGCTCTCGCACGCCATCGACATCATGCGCTTCGAGCGCCGGCCGATGCAGTTGACCGACGAGGTGCTCGACAAGGCCTTTCACTCCAACTTCGTCACCGACGAAGAGGACGCCTAGGCCGACGCGCCGGCCCGGATCAACTGCTCGGCATGCTGTAGCGCTTCGGGCGTCAACCGCTGTCCGCTCAACATACGCCCGATCTCCCGCGTCCGCTCCGCCCCGTCCAGCTCCACCACGTGCGCCACCGTCCTCCCCTTCGATTCCTTCTTCTCCACCCGGTAGTGGAAGTCAGCGAACGAGGCGATCTGCGCCTGATGCGTCACGCACAGCACCTGGTAGCCGCGGCTTAGCTCCTTCAGCCGCCGGCCCACCGCCTCGGCCGCTTCCCCGCCGATCCCGGCGTCTACTTCATCAAAGACCAGCAGATGCTGCGTCCCGCCCGGCCGCTCCCGCTCCACGCACGTCTTGATGGCCAGCGCGATCCGCGATACTTCGCCCCCGCTGGCAACCTTGGAGAGCTCCCGCGGCTCCTCGCCCCGGTTCGCCGACACCAGGAAGGCCACCGCATCCCGGCCGTGCGACGCCCACGGCGCTTCGGAAAACGACACACGAAACGTCGTCCCGGCCATCGCCAGCGCGCCCAGTTCCTGTTCCACCCGTTTCTCCAGTTGCCGCGCCGCCTGCTTCCGGACAGCCGTCAACTTCGCTGCCGCCGATTCATACCCCGCCGCCAGCTTCTGCCGCCGCGCCTCAATCTCGGCCCGCCGCTCGCTGGCCGTCTCCACCGTCCGCATCTTCTCCTGAATCTCGCCGAGAAACGCCAGAATCTCCTCGATCGACGCCCCGTACTTCCGCTTCAGCTTCTCGACCCCCGCCAGCCGCGACTCCACCGCCTCCAGCCGCGCCGGATCGGCCTCCAGCCCCCCCAGATAGTCGCGCAGCGTCCGCCCGGCCTCTTCCAGCGCAATCACGGCCGGTTTCAACGTATCGGCCACCTCGCCAAGCTGCGAATCGATGCGCAGCAGCTCCTCCACCCGCCGCTGTGCAGCCCGGGCCTGCGCCAGCGCCGAGTTCGGCGCGTCGTAGAGCGCCTCGAACGCCGCCGCGGCATGGTCAGCCAACCGCGTGACATTCTGCAGCACCCGCTTTTCGTTCTCGAGCTCGGCGTCCTCGCCCGGCCGCAGGTCCAGCGCTTCAATCTCCTTACGCTGAAAGTTCCACAGGTCGGCCAACCGCAGCTGTTCCTGCTCCCGCAGCGCGATCTCCTCCAACTCCCGGTCGCAATCCTTCCACGCCGCAAACAACTCCGCCACGCACCCCCGCGCCTCGCCGGCGTTCGCAAACGCGTCCAGAATCTCGCGCTGCGCCGTCGCGTCATGGAG
>CAZWDD010000089.1:12845-18154 GCA_964632345.1 uncultured Solibacteraceae bacterium
CAGCGCCAGCGAGTCGACGATGATCGACTTTCCGCTCCCCGTCTCGCCCGTCAACAGATTCAGCCCGTGATGAAAGCGCAGCCGCAGCCGCTCTACGACCGCGAAGTTTTCGATGTGGAGTTCAACCAGCATGCCAGCGTCATTTGTGATTGTAACGGCAGCGGCTCAGGGCCAGGGAAGCTTGTCGAGATAATCGGGCACGTAGGCGGAGATGATCCTCATCGTGGCCCAGAAGAATCCCACCGTGGCGGCCACGCGCACCGCCAGCAGCACCTGCCGCAACCGCGCCTCAAACACGGGCTGCAGCGTGAAGATCTTTGGGCCCACGTTCCCCCAGAAACGCGCCAGAAAGTAGATGCCGAAGTTGAAGACCGCGCCCAGGAACATCCCCGAGGTCGGCACCGTGTAGTCCGTCCGGCCCAGCAGGCTGTTGGCGCGGCGGAATGCCTGCTCCACATACGGCCCGTAGAAGAGGACCGCAGCGATGTGCAGGATCAGCAGGAGTAGGGTAAGCCGGTCGACGGACCGGAAGCTGGAAGTCATCTGGATCTGGAGAACGGCTGTTGCGCGCAACTGTACCCTTCCAGCTTACCGATGCGCGCGGCCCGCCGCCGGCGCTACTGTCGTGCCGCCAAAATCGTCGCCGCCGCCGAACAGAAGCAGAAGAACACCAGCAGGAACCGCAGCAGCAGCAGCGAGACCCGCTGCCGTTCGGATGCCTCGCTGCCGTTGGCGTAGTAAGTTGCCCATATTTTTGACGCCGCCAGGCTGACCAGATACGTGGCAGCCGCCGTGCCTGCCCATCCCCCCAGGTCGCCCGTATAGGCATGGCCCAGGTGGTTGCCATAGGCATCGCGATAGCGGCTGTGCAACTGCAGAATCGGGGCCCAATTCACGGCTACCAGGACGAAGGTCGCTCCCAGGAAGGCCGCCGTTGTCCCCTCCACCCAGCGCGTGGCCCCGGGACGCAGACTAAGGCGCATGCTCGATGTCCCAGCCCGGTCGCCAGCCTTTCCGTGCGTTCGCCCGCCAGGCCCGGCGCCGCCACAGTGGACGAACACGAGCGCTGGGGCCAGTTGAAGGATTCCACCGCGAGCCGGACTGCATGTCCCGCCATTATAAACTTTTCGCTCTTTCCTGCCGATGTCCGGCTAGATGCTTCTGTCGATCCTCATTCCGCTGTACAACGAAGAAGAGTTCGTCGGGACGCTTCTCAAGCGGGTTCTGGACGCACCGCTGCCGGACGGAATGGATCGCGAGATTATCGTCGCCGATGATGCCTCCAGCGATGGCTCGGTCGAAATTGTCGAGCGGATCGCGGCGTTGTATCCAGGCACGATCCGGCTGCTGCGCACCGAACGGAACGGCGGCAAAGGTTCGGCGCTCCGGCGGGCCATCGCGGCGGCCCGCGGCAGTTTTTCCATCATTCAAGACGCCGATCTAGAATACGACCCCCGCGAGTATCCGAAACTACTCGGCCCGCTGCTCGACGGCCGCGCCGACGCCGTATTCGGCTCCCGCTTCCTGGCCGCCGGGGAACGCCGGGTGCTCTACTACTGGCACTCGCTGGCCAACTGGATGCTCACCACCATGTGCAACGTGGTCGCCGACCTGAACCTTACCGACATGGAGACCTGCTACAAGGCCTTCCGCACTCCGCTGTTGCAAAGCATCCCCATCCGGTCGGACCGCTTCGGATTCGAACCCGAAATTACCATCAAGCTCGCCAAGCGTCAGGCCAAGATCTACGAAACCCCCATCAGCTACAACGGCCGCACCTACGAGGAAGGCAAGAAAATCGGCCTGAAAGATGCCTTCGAGGCGTTCTGGGTGATTCTGCGGAACTCCTTCACGTCGGATATCTATGCCGATTCCGACAAGGCGATCCTCGATGCCTTCGCCGATGCGCCGAACTTCAACAGGTGGATGGCCGAGACCATCGCCCCCTTCGTCGGCCGGCGCATTCTGGAAATCGGCGCTGGCATGGGGAATCTCTCCCGGCAGTTGATCACCGGACGGAAGCGCTATGTCGCCACCGATATCGACCGTGAGCATTTGGAGCGGCTCAAGAACCGTCTCTCCCACCGCCAGGCGCTGGAGGTGAAGTGGATGGACGCGGCCGATCCGGCGCACTTCAAGGGGATGGAGGAGCAGCTCGATACCGTCGTCTGCCTCAACGTCGTCGAACACATCAAGGATGACCTCGGTACCCTCCGCAACATCCATTCCGCACTCGAAGCCGGCGGCCGGGCCATCATCCTGGTCCCCGAAGGACAGTCCATCTACGGCTCGCTCGACGAAGCGCTCGGCCATCACCTCCGCTATTCGGAGGCGCTGCTGCGCGACCGCATGGAGGAAGCCGGCTTTCTCGTCGAAACCATCCTGCGCTTCAACCGCATTTCCCGGCCCGGCTGGTGGCTCAACGGCAAGATCCTCCGCCGCACCGGAATCAGCCGCTTTCAGTTGAAGAACTTCGACCGGCTTGTCTGGCTCTGGCGCCGGATCGACGCTTACCTGCCCTGGCGGCCAGTCTCCATCATCGCCATCGGCCGCAAAACGGCCTCAAAACTGCAATCGCAGGGACAACTGCAACTGCCGGGGCGGGCGGGCGGAAAGAATCCGTCCGAAGGTGGAGGGCTCGTCGAGGAATCGCTCCGGCAACTGGAAGTTTGTGCGGTTCAACAGGTTGAACGCCTCGAACGAGGCGGTGAGCCGGTAACGCTCCTGAATGGCAAAAACGCGGGCGACGGAGCTGTCGACCGTGGCCAGGGCCGGCCCGCTGAGGATATTCCGTCCGGCATTGCCGAACGTGTAGGGAGCGGGAACGGCGAAGGCGGCGGGGTTGAACCAGCGCTCGGCCGTCTGGCCTCCGAACTGGGGGTCTCCAACCACGTCGGGCCGGTCGTACCCGAAAGTCCCGCCCGTGTTCCCGGTGTTGGAATTGTCAAACCGTAGGTAGGGGGAAAACGGCTGCCCGGATTGCGCCGTGAAGATCCCCCGCATCTCAAAGTTCCGCGCCAGCACATGGCGCCCCGGCAGTGTCCAGGTGGCCGTCCCGGCGAACCGCTGGCGCATGTCGAAGCTCGAACGCGCCCGCTCCGCCCGGTAGTTCCGGCTGTTCTGCGGGAAGTTCTTGTCCGGCCCGGAGGTGATGAAGCTCGACGTATCGTCGATCGACTTGCCGTAGGTATAGGACGCCAGCACCGAAACACCCCGCGCCAGCCGCCGGTTCAGGTTCATCTGCAGCGAGTGGAAACTGGAGTTCGCGCCGGTTTCGCTGAAGAAAATCCCCCCGAACTGCGGCTGCGGCCGGTTCTCCTGCGGATTGCCCGGCCCCGGCAGCGGCTGATTCAAGTCCCGCGCCCGCACCAGGTGGGACCCCTTGGACCCGACATATCCCACCGACACCGTCGTCGTCCGCCCCACCTGCCGCTCCACCGACAGGCTCCAATGCTGCAGGTTCGACGTCACCGCATCCGGACTCACCGTGTTCAGCGTCGCCGGCGGCTCAAACCCTCCCCCGGACGGGAACGGATTCGTCAGCGAAATCAACGAAGTAGCCGTCGGGAACCACACGCGAATGTTGAAATACGGCGGGTTGAAATACTGCGACGAGTTCACCACGAACATCCCCGCGTCGTAGAAAACCCCGTACCCGGCGCGAACCACCGTATTGGCGTCCAGCGAATAGGCCAGCCCCAGCCGCGGCGCGAAGTTGTTGCGGTCCGGCGCCATCACCGAGCGGCGGATGCCATTGGTCCCCACCTGCGCCAGCGTGCCGGTGGCCGGGTCAAACGCCGACATCCGGTTGAAGCGGTCCACCGGCGGCTGGAAGTACTCGTAACGCAGCCCGAGGTTCAGCGTCAGCCGCGGCGTCACCTTCCAGTCGTCCTGCAACCAGAAACCGGAGAAGTAGCTCTTCAGCGTCTGCGGGTTATCGAACTGCGACTGAATCGCCGTCTGCGGAAAGCCCAGCAACAGGTCCCCGATCCCGGTCCCCGTCAACGCCCCGCCGAAGATCAACTGCCCGCGCGCGAAGTAGTCCAGGTACCCGTTCACCTCCTGCCGCCGCAGGTCGGCGCCCAGCTTGAAAAGGTGCCGTCCGCGGTGGATCTGCAGGCTCTCGGTGATCTGGTAGGTGTTGGACCGCCGCTCAATCGGCAGCGGCGCCGCATCCCCCACCGTCGAGTAGCCCTGAATATTGAACAGCGGGTAGCCGTAGTCGCGCGGCCGCACATTCAACCAGTTGACACCCCACTCCTGGCCGATATTCCGCTGATTGTTCTCCGGCAGCACCTGGCGAAAACTGCGCGTGAACCCGGCGCGCAGCGAATGCAGCACATGCGGCGTAAACGCATGGGTGTGGTGCGCCATCGCGTTGTGGCCGGTATTGTTCACCCGGTTCCCGAAGCCCGGTATCGACTGCGCCTCCTCCGCGTACGGCTCAAACAGATCCTGCATGCCGTAGGAGTACCGGAAGTTGAACCCGTGCGTATCCAGCCGTCCCGACCCCTGCGGCAGATTGTCCCGCAGCACCGGCTGAAACACCGTCGCCTGCGGAAACAGGTCCAGCACCCGGCCCGCCAGCGGATGAATCCGCGACGGCGGAATCACGTTGCCCGGAAACGGCCGCTGCGTGAACGGATCGATCACCGGTTGCCCCAGCCCGCTCAGGTCCCCGCGCCGCTCGGCCGGCGACGGCACCACCCCCAACCGCGAAAAGCCCCGACGCTCCACCAGCCCGCCGAAATTCGCGTAGAAATACGCCTTGTCCCGCCGTACCGGCCCGCCCAGCGCCCCCCCATACTGGTTCCGCTGGTACCGCGCCCGCTCCGACGGCGATTCAAAGAAGTTCCGCGCGTCCAGCGACCGGTTCCGGAAGTACTCGAACACCTCCCCGTGCCAGATATTCGACCCGGACCGCGTAACTATATTGATCTGCCCGCCCGCCGACCGCCCGAACTCCGCCCCGTAACTATTCGTCTCCACCCGGAACTCCTGGATCGTCTCCACCGGCGGCTGCAGCACAAACCGCCCGTTGTACGGGTCGTTATTATCGACCCCGTCCAGCAGATACTGATTGAACTCCTCCCGCGCCCCCGAGGCGTGCATCGCAAACGCCCCCCGCGACGACAATTCGGAATCCTGCGCCGGCGGCGCAATCCCCGGCGCCAGCAGCGCCAGTTGCAGGAAGTCGCGCCGGTTCAGCGGCAGCGACCGGATCCGCTCGGCGTCCAGCGTCAGCCCGATCTGCGCCGATTCCGACGCCGCCCGCGTCGAGTCGGCCACCTCAATCCCCGTCTGCGTCC
>CAZWDD010000090.1:0-6362 GCA_964632345.1 uncultured Solibacteraceae bacterium
GTTCCGCACCCGCATCCCCACATACGCCTCCAGCGGCCGGAACCGGTTCACCTCGTCCCGCCGCACCGACGGCGGTACAGGCACCTGATCCTCACGCCGCATCCACTCACGTACTTCATACGACGCCTCCGCTATCCCCGGCGCGCGCTGATACTCCCCACGCACAAATCCGAATACGGGTCCCACCTCCACCCGCGCCGACACGCCCGCATTCACCATCGCCCCCTCCCCGAACGGCCGCCCGAAGTCGCCGCGCCACGTCTGCCCCAGCCGGTAGCTGTCCGTCAACGCCTCCCCGCCGATCGCCCCCGCCCGCACATACACGCTGTCCACCGACGCGACCGTCCCCCCGTCCCCCTCCCGCACAAACTCCTTCCCCAACGCCTCCATCAGCTCCAGCGCCTGCCCGTCCACATCCGGACCCTGCCGCTCCGCTATCCCCCGCGCCTCTTCCAACTGGCGCCGGAACTCCGCCCGCGACCACGGACGCAGCCCCGCAATCTGCGACGGCACGTACCCCAACGCCGCCAGCCGGTCCATCGCCGGATACATCCAGCTATCCATCGGTACCGTCGCCCCGCCGCCACTTCCCCCAGGCCCCGCCGCCGCCAGCACGCCCACGCACAACGCCGCCGCCACCAGGCGCACCATCCCCCTCACCCGGCCCGGCCCATGGCGGCTCGCATAACTCCGGTCCTTCCCGCAGATATCTTCCGTGTAAGACACGCCGCTTACCTGGACTCTCTCTGCTAAGAACGGCAGCAGGTGTTTAGGATGTAAGAGCATTAGTGGAAAACTCATCAACCAATTCGCTTCTCGAACAGGTTCTTTCTTAGGAGTGCCGGAAAATAGTGGTTTTTCTCGACACTTTTTCCGGATAGCGCCGATTCCGCCGACACCTGTCTTACCTGACAATCGTCAGACTGCTTTACAAACCGGCAGGCATGGGATTATTCTGTTCACAAAACTTAGTAGCATTTCCCTGGAACTAATCTCTTCACTTATAGCTATAATCCAGACATGCATCAGGCAATTGCCGACTCTTTCGAACAGTCGTTCCTCTCTTCCCCGCTCTCGAAACAGATTCGTGCCTGCGACTCCTACGAACTCGCGCCGCTCTTCCGCGATCTCTTCTCCTCCGCCCAGCCCGTCCTCGAAGCAGGCTGCGGCAGCGGCCGCTGGTGCGGCTGGCTCCAGTCCCAGGGCATCGCCGCCGATGGCGTCGATTGGTCCCGCGGCCTCTGCAACCGCGCCGCCTCCGAAATCCCCCAAAGCCGTTTCTTCGCCTGTGACATGTCCGACACCGGCCTGCCCCACGGCGCCTATGGCGGCCTCATGGCTCTCGGTTCCATTGAACACACCGTCGAAGGCCCCCGCAAAGCCCTCGCCGAGTTCTATCGCCTTCTACGTCCAAACGGCGTCGCCGTCGTCACCGTCCCCTACGGCTCCCCGCTCCGCCGCTGGTCCCGCGCCCTCGCCCGGCCCTACCACGCCGCCAAGGGCATCCCCCTCCTCCGCCGCCTAACCGGCAAGACGCCGCTCTCGCCCTCCGCCCGTTCCCTCCGCGACGCCCGCCAGGGCACCGTCGCCGCCTGGCACCCCCAGTTCGCCCTCAACCACGACGGCTGGTCATTCTATGAATACGAGTTCAACAGCCGCCAGTTGGACGCCTTTGTCTCCGAAGCCGGCTTCGTCATCCAACACCGCTTCGCCGCCTTCGTCGAGGAGGGCCTCTTCCATACCTTCGGACGCCTCGCCGGCTCCTGGAATAACGACCAGTTCCGTGTCGATCTCACGCCCCTCGGCCGCCTCCTCCGCGCCGCGCTCCCCGCCTCTGCCACCGGACACATGCTCTGCTATGTCCTCGCCCGGCCGGCCGAACGCCTCGCGGAGGGCCAATCCTGACGCCTCTTCAAGCCTCCACAATCGGCTGCTGAATCGCTATCGAAACCGGTTTCGGCTCCGTCCCCTGCACGTAGTCGGCAATCACGTCCTCCCCGGCCGTGGACCGCAACAGCGTCACCACCAGCCGCGACACAGGCTTCGCCCCGGCCACCTCCCCATCGAACACTCGCGACGCCTCCAAAAACACCACGCTGCCTAATTGCCGGATCGTCTCCCCGCCGAACAGCGTCGATAGCCGCCCGTGGAAGGTACGCGTCAGCTTCTCCCCGAAACTCGCCAGCGCCTCCAGCGCCTCCTCCGCGTCGCCCCCCGCCCCGCTCGTGAACTTCGCCATCTCCAGCGCGCTCCCGATCGCCGCTCCAATCGCCTCTCGCTCCGCAAACAGCAGGCTCCCCGCCAGCAGTTTCGACCGCACCGCCAGATCCATCACCTTCCGCACCGACGCTTCGTTGTTCGGGTTATAGTCCTCCGCAAACTTGTCCCGCGCGTCCACCAGCACTCCGTGAATCTTCCCCATCGCCGCTCCCAGCCGCGCGATCGTCCCCGGATGGTTCACCATCGCCAGCAGCAACTTCGCATCCGTCGTATCCCAGTAGAAGTCCTCCGCCGGGTCCTTCCCTGTGTCGAATACCAACTCCCCGTTCCGGACGCTCGCCTTCGTCGAGAGCGGCAGGCACGAATACACCAGAAGCGGCGCGGCGATCTTCATCTCCTGTCCCACATACCGCTTCGGCGAATCGAAATAACACACCGGCAGCATCCGCCGCAGCGTCCGCTGGATCTGCTTTGACAGCGCCGTATACACCGCCTTGTCAGCCGCGGTCGCGCCCGCCCCCGGCGCCTTCCGCCACGCCGCCAGCGCTCTTCCCGGCGCCGCCACCTCCAGCCCCAGCAGCACGCTCCCGATCTCGCCCGACCCATTCGGCGTCCCGTTCGCCCTCGCCTCCGCCTCATCGGCCAGCTTGTCCAGGTCAATCACCCACTCCTGCAGCGATCGCTCCTGGAACGCCTTCGGAAACAGGTCCGCCACCAGCGGCTCAATCCGCCGCTCCAACTGCACCGTCCGCATCTCCTTCGCACCCATCCGGAACGTATACCCCACCCGGAACGCCTCATCCGCCTCCGTCCCGCTGAAATCCCGGATCCCCTCCACTCCCGCCAGAAACTTCCCCTGCACCGCAAACGCGCTCTGCCACCGGTTCCGCGCCACAATCTCGTCCTTGGCCTTTACCTCATACAGCAGTAGCCGCGATCCCTCCGCCTGCACGCTCATCTTCGCCAGCGAATCCGTCATCCGGTCCACCCGTCCCTTCAAGTACGGCAGCGTGAACTCCACATAGCTCGTCCGTTTGATCCCATGCGTCAGCTCCGCCGTCCGCAACGTCACCCCCTCCTGCTCCCGCAGCAGCAGTGATGTCCAGTCGCCCTGCACCGCCGCCCGCACCGCCGTCTCCAGCGCCGGGTTCACTCCAAAGTCAAACTCCGCATCGAACAGCGCCGTCTTCGTCGTCGCCCGCGCATATGCATAGTGGAAGGAGAACTCCCACTGCCGGTTCAGCGCCTCCAGCGCCGCCTTGTAAAGCTCCTCGCCCTTCCCCAGGAACAGGTCGAGCATCTTCCGCACCTGCTCGATTCCCTTCCCATCGATCGCCTTCCCCACAAATGCCGACAGCTTCGCCGCCAGCCACGGCTCCAACTGCTTCGGGTCCGCCAACTGCACGGCCTTCTCGATCGCCCCCACCCCCAACTTCTCCTTCGCAAACGCCGACAACTCCTCCAGCACGCCCCCATCCAGCACCGCCAGCGTCTGCTTCGCCGCCTCCCGCACCTTCGCCAGCGCCGCCGTCCGCTGCAGCGCGTCCAGAGCCGCCCCCTCCAGCACCCCGCTCAGCCACTCCCCACTCGGCGTCGAGAAAAACGCCACCCGCCCCAGTGCCTTCTGGATCTCCTCCCGGATCTTCTCATTCTTGCCCTTCGCAAGCTCCTCCAGCCACCCTTTCATCTCCTCCGGCACGCCTGCATCGCCCAACCGGTCCCAGATCAGTCCCGACACCCGCGCCGGCAGCGCTTCCCAGGCCTTCAACACCTTCGCAATTCGCCCCCGCGCCGCCTCCAGCGCCGCGCCTCCCGCTCCTCCCAGCCGCTTCGTCGCATACGCCGCCACGAATCCGCCCAGCTTCTCCGGCAGCGGCGTCGCCGGGTCCACCCACTCCCGGAACGTCTGCAGGTCTTTCACCAGTTGCGGGCCGTGTACCCCGAATATCGCCGCCACGAAGTCGTCCAGTTGCGCCGGCAGCAGCGTACCCGTCGATGGCGTGATCTTCGCGCTCGCGTCCGCCGCAAAGCTCCATCCCTTCCGCGCCATCTTTGATACGCGCACCCGCAGCACCTGGTCCTCCGGCCGCAGAGACTCTCGCGCCACCACCACCAGAAACCTCCCCGCCGCGTTCATCCCCACCGTAATCGCCGCGGCCGCTTGGATTCGCAACCCGATATCTCCGCTCAGCTCCGTCCCCGTCACCTTCCGCACCCAGCTGTAGTCGTATCCGAACTTCGCCCCCACGCTCGCCGCAAACTCCCCGTCCACCTCCGCCGCCACCCACGTCCCCGGCTCCAGGTCCAGCGGCGTCGAGATCTGCCGCGGCAGCCGCCACGCGCTTACCAGCGACTCCAGCGCCTCCTTCGCCCGCGGCTCCGCCCCGAACGCCCGCACCACCACAAACGTCCCCGATGCCTTCCCTTCCACCCCGAACTGCAGCGATCCGCCTACACCCAGCGCCACCGATCCCTTCGCCGCCCCGCTCATGTCGTAGCCCCAATCAAGCAGCGTGTATCGCGCCACTCCCGTCTCCGGCAGTTCCAGCGCCGCCCATAGCTCCTTCTCGCTATCGACCGCCTCTTCCAGCGCCTGCCGTGACCGCGCAACCAACACGCCGCCCCCCACCGAAGCCCGGAACTTCACCGTGCCGCCCGCCGCCGCGTCCCCGAACTTCACGTCCCCTGTCGAGGCGCCCACCTTCCCCCGCAGGTCGATCACCGCGTCCGCCGGAAACGCATCGTTTCCCGCAATCGCCTGCGCCAGCGCTGCGGCGTCCTCCACCCGCACGCTGATTTCCGCGGGGACTTTCCCCTGCAGAAACTCTCCACTCTTGGTCAGCTTCACATCTTTCGGCAACAGTGCCATTGCTGGGGACATAGGGTTCGCTCCTCTATCTACCGTCTAACTACGCGGCGATTATATAGCAGTGCGAACCCACCCCTGTCCACAGGGCCGCACCTCCCTAGAGGTACGTCGAAAAGTGTGTCAACTTATCCCCCGAAACCTTCCCCGTCAGTCCCTCCAGCAGCGCTCCCGCATACACGCTCCCGCTCAACTCCTCCAGCGCACGCCGCGTACTCGCCACCGCCTCCTCCGCCTCCCGCCGCGTCGCAAAGCCCGCCCCCGGCGCATCCATCCACGCCAGCATCGCCGTCAGAAACTTCTCTCCGTGCTCCCGCACATCGGCAAACTCCCGATACCAGTAGGCGTAGCAATACCAGATCGCCGATTGCGTTAGCGGCGTCCCCTCCATCTGCCGCAGCCCGTCCCCGAACTCCCGCGAAAACTCCAGAAACCGGATCATTCCCATCGCGCACGTCTCCGGCATCGTCCGCTCCCCCGGCGGCTTCTGCACGCCCGCCAGCGCCCGCTGCGAGTCCGCCAGAAACTCCGCGAAGCTATCAATGTTCAACGCCCCGTAGTGGAATCCGTCGAGCAGCGATAGGAACCACCACAGTTCTGTGTCACCAAGGAACCGCGTCGAAAACCGCCAGAACCACTGGAACGCCCCCCAACTGGCCTCCGCATCCTCCCCCGGCAGCAGCCGGCCTTCCACGCACGCCTCCCGCAGCAGCGCCGGCAGCAGCAGCGGATAGTGGTCCACGTAGTACGCCCGCACCGCCGGCTTGTTCAGAATCGTCCCGATCTGCGCCGCAATCTCCCCCTTCCACTCCCGCGGCACAAATCCCGCCACCGTCGCCACCGTCAACTGCCCGCATACGCCCAGAAACGCGTCCACCCGGTCCCGCTCCGTAATCTCATGCCCCGTCACCGTTCCCTTCGAGTGATGCCGCAGCAGCACCCCCAACTCCGCCTCCGTTCGTCTCTCCAAAATCGCAAGCGCCGCCTGTATCTCCTCCCGGTTCAGAATCCCCCGCCAGAGCGATTCCAGATTCCGCTGCTTCGTCGCCGCGTCCATCACCCGATCAACTCCATGAGAATTCGCAAGGGTTCCGGCTGCACCGCGCTCGGCTTGCAGACCGTCTCATGTGTCGTGCCCCGCAGCGCCTGCGGAAATGGATCCCCCGCGAAGATCCAGTTGTTCACCACCACCTCCCGCTCCGCAATCACCACCCGCGTCGCCTTCAAAAACGGATTCTGCGGCAGCAACTCCCGCGTCCGCGCCTCCAACTCCTGC
>CAZWDD010000090.1:6372-17748 GCA_964632345.1 uncultured Solibacteraceae bacterium
CGGTCCAGCTCCCGGATCAGCGGCGATCCCGCCTTCAACCCCTCCACCAGCGGCTTCAGCCAGCTCAATCCTCCCAGCCCCTCCGCCGCCAGCCGCGCCAGGTCGCTCCCCCGGTGCGCCGGCGCAAACAGCAGGTACCGGATCTTGTTCGCCCACGCGGCCTGCTCTTCCGCCGCCCGTACCAGCGCCCACCGGCTGACCACCGCCCCCAGCGAGTGCGCCACCACAACAATCCGCTCATACCCCTTCGCCCGGTTGTCCCGGTCCGTCTCGTCGGCCAGCGTCCCCAGCAGTGGTACCGGGTCCGTCCCCAGTCCTTGCAACAGACTATACAGGAAGCTCGTCGCCGCCAGCGTATTCGAAAGGAACCCGTCGTACCCGAAGAAGTACAGATCTACATGCCGGAACGCCGCCGACTGCGTCGCGCCCTCCTCAAAGCCCTGCCACGTCTCCCGCGCCTTCCCCGTGAACCCGTGCACGAACACCACCGCCGCCTTTGCCTCGTTTCGCGTTAGAATCACGTACGAATTGGGATCCGCCGGCAGCTTCTCAATCTCCCGGTGGTGCGGAGCGTAAACGAATGGCATCAGTGCCCCCGCCCGCGCGGCCCGGCCTGTTGTTTCGATTTGCGGTTTCGCTGTTGACGCACGACCCTTTTGGTCCTATCATCAAAAAGTTGCTTCTGCAATTCAATTGCAGACAAACACATCGATTCCACAGGAGCCTGCGGGCCATTCTTGGCCGAGCAACCCGCGGGCCCCCGCATCACAAACCACCGGAGTGGTCCGCGTACCCTCAGCATACAGGGAAGCGGACGGCTCTGCCAAGGAGAACCGTCTATGGATAACCCCGCGCGCCCTCTCGCCCTGCTCCTGCTTGCCGCCACCGCCGGCCTCACGCTGCCGGCCCAGCCGCCGGCGCAGCTCTCCGGGCAGGTCCAGGACAGGTCGGGTCTCCCCATCGCGCGCGCCCAGGTCCGCGCCCTCCGCCAGGGCCGCGAAGTCGCCCGCACCCTCACCGGCATCGACGGCCACTTCTCCTGGCCCGCCCCCATCCCCCTCCCAGTTGACCTTGAAGTAACCGCCGGCGGCTTCGCCCCCCGCACCCTCACCGCCACCGAACCGTCCCTGCAGATCTACCTCGACGTGCAGCGCGTCAGCCAGACCCTCGACGTCGTCGCCCGCGCCGGCGAGGTCAGCGGCTCCATCGGCAAGGCCTCCATCGCCATCCTCGAAACACCGCAGTCCATCTCCGTCGTCACCCGCGAGGAGCTCACCTCCCGCGCCCCGGTCAACATGCAGGAGGCACTCCGCTACACCCCCGGCGTCCGCACCGAACAGTACGGCTTTGACGCCCGCGGCGACTGGGCCACCATCCGCGGCGGCTCCTTCGGCCAGTTCCTCAACGGCATGCGCAACCTCTTCGGCTTCTACAACAACGTCCGCCCCGAGCCCTTCGCCCTGGAACAGATTGAGGTCTTGCGCGGCCCAGCTTCCGTCCTCTTTGGACAGGGCGGCTTCGGCGGCGTCATCAATCTCGTCTCCAAACGCCCGCTCGAAATCCCCCGCGGCGAAATCGCCACTCAGTTCGGCAGCTTCGGCCGCAAACAGATCGGCCTCGATGTCACCGGCCCCGCCGGCTCCTCCCAACGCCTCTTCTACCGCCTCGTCGGCGTCGGCCGCGACAGCGGCACCCAGGTCAACTTCGTCCCCGACGATCGCCTTCTCGTTGCCCCCTCCCTCTCCTGGCGCCCCACCAACCGCACCCGCCTCACCCTCCTCGGCAACTTCCAGGAGGACCGCATGGGCTCCTCCGTCGGCTTCTTCCCCTGGCGCGGCACTCTCCAGCCCCACCCCCTCGGCCGCATCCACCCCGGTACCTTCATCAGCGAACCCGGCATCGATGAGTACACCTCCACCGCACGCACCGTCGGCTACCTCTTTGAACACCACTTCGACAGCCGCTGGACCCTCCGCCAGAACTTCAACTACTCCCACAGCCGCGTCAGCTACCAGACCCTCTACCCCGCCTTCTCTCCCCGCCCCACCTTCAACGCCGATGACCGCACTATCAACCGCGTCATCTATCTCAACAAACCCACCGCCAACAGCCCCACCATGGATACCCACGCCGAAACACGCTTCCGCACCGGCGCCATCCGCCATACGTTCCTCTCCGGCTTTGACTTCCAGCAGGCCTCCATCACCGGCACCACCGCCTTCGCCAACTCCACCCCCATCGACGTCTTCGCCCCCGTCTACGGCAACTACACCGTCCCGCCCCTCACCCCCATCGCCAAAAGCAGCCAGAGCCAGCGCGGCGTCTACGCGCAGGATCAGCTCAAGTTCGGCGAACACTGGTCCGCCATGCTCGGTATCCGCCGCGATTGGGCCACTGCCGAAACCGCCGGCAACGCCAACTCCCGCCTCGATACCGGCGCCACCTCCGGCCGCGCCGGCCTCGTCTACTCCACCAGCTTCGGCCTCGCCCCCTACCTCAGCTACACCGAGTCCTTCCTCCCCATCGCCGGCTTCAACTTCTTCAATGAGCCCTTCAAGCCCCAGCGCGGCAAACAGTGGGAAACCGGCGTCAAATATGAGGCCCCCAACGGCCGCATCTTCCTCCACTCCGCACTCTTCGATATCCGCGAAACCAACCGCCGCACCCCGGACCCCGCCAACCCGCGCAACAGCATCCAGGTCGGCGAAGTCCAAAGCCGCGGCGGCGAACTCGAACTCCGCATGCGCCTACTCCGCGGCATCGATGCCATCGGGTCTTACTCCTATAACCTCGTCCGCGTCTCCCGCAGCAACTCCGCCGACCTCGGCAAGCGCCTCCCCACCATGCCGCTCCACCTCGCCTCCCTCTGGTTCACCAAACAGTGGCAGACCGGCCCCAACTCCCGCCTCTTCGCCGGCCCCGGCATCCGCTACACCGGCTCCTCCTTCGATGGCAACGATGCCCTCCGCACCCCCTCCTACACGCTCTTCGATGCCATGCTCGCCTGGGAAACAGGCCCCTGGCGCGTCAGCCTCAACGCCTCCAACTTCGCCGACAACATCCACGTCACCACCTGCCTTGCCCGCGGCGACTGCTTCTACGGCGCGCGCCGCAACCTCATCGGCGGCCTCAGCTACCGCTTCTGACCGAAAAGGATTCTCTCCATGGCATCCAACTGGCGCCAGTTCCTCGACCGTCCCCAAAATGTATGGCTCCGCCGCCTCCTCTTCCAGGTCCATCTCTGGGTCGGCGTCGGCGTAGCCCTCTACATCCTGCTGATCGGCGTCACCGGTTCCGCCCTCGTCTTCCGGGACGAGATCGAACATGCCATGGAGACTCCCCCCATCAGCCCCGCCGAGGCCGCCGGCCCTCTCGCCGACCTCGACGCCGTCGCCGCTCGCATCCGCCAGGCCTACCCCGATCGCGAACTCGCCTCCCTGCTCACGCCCTTCCCCCCGAACCATCCCACCATCCGCGGCTACCTCCGCAAGGAGGAGACATACACCGCCGTCGACGTCCATCCGGTCACCGGTGCCCTGCTCGGCGCCGTCCCCGAGGGCGGCTTCCTCCACTGGCTCCAGGACCTCCACTTCAATCTGCTCACCGGACGCACCGGACGCATCGTCAACGGCGCCGGCGCCCTCTGCCTCCTCCTGATGAGCCTCACCGGCATCGTCATCTGGTGGCCCGGCCTCCGCAACTGGCGCCGCTCACTCACCGTCGACTTCGCCCGCCAGTGGAAGCGCCTCAACTGGGACCTCCACAGCGCCGCCGGCTTCTGGACCCTCGCCCTGCTGCTCACCTGGGCCGTCTCCGGCGCCTACTTCGCCTGGCCCACCGAGTTCCGCACCCTCGTCAACTGGTTCTCACCCGTCTCGGCCGCCCAGGCCACACCGCCCGACATTTCGCAAAAAGGGACACTCCCGCCGCCCGCTCTCGGCGGCCTCCTCGCCGAGGCCAGCCAGCGCACCCCCGGCGGCTCGCTCCTCAGCGTCTCCTTCCCCGCCGATGACCGCGGCCACATCCGCGTCTTCATGGCCCGCGGCCCCGAACGCACCTACGACCTCGCCGACTATCACTACTTCGATCCCTTTACCGGCAAACACCTCGCCGTCTGGCGCCGCGGCTTGGATCAGTCGGCCGGCGACATCGTCATGGACTGGATCGGCCCGCTCCACTTCGGCACCTTCGGCGGCGAAGGTCTATCCGGCATCGCCGTGAAAGTCCTTTGGATGCTGCTCGGCCTTGCGCCCCCTACTCTCGCCGTCTCCGGCCTCCTCATGTACTGGAACCGCTATCTGTCCAAGGTGATCGCCGGTCAGAACCGCCAGTCCAGCCCAAGGATCGGGAAGACCCCCAGCTGGTCGGCGAACTCCTGACGGTTCGTGCTCCGGTTCCACGAGAAGCCCGCAATGTTCTTGCGATTGGTGATGTTCTGGATGCCGGCAAACAGGATCAGCGGCTTGTCGCGCACCATGAAGATGCGGTCGATGCGGAGGTCGGTGCGGAAGTAGTCCGGCAGCCGCTCGGCCGCCACGCGGTTGGTGTCGAACACGCCACGCCGCTGCGCGGTCGAGATGCCCAGATCGAACGGCGTGAACGGCCGGCCCTGCAGATAGTTGAACCGGATCGAGCCCTCCCATCGCGAGTTCAGCCGGTAGCCGCCCAGCACGTTGGCGATGATCGGATAGTCGAACACACCCGGCCGCCGCACGCCATCCAACCCTGAGTAGCGCGTGCGCGAGTAGCTCAGGTTCGCCTGGCCGAACCACTTGTCCTGGAACTTCTTTTCGACGAACAGCTCGACGCCCGCCACCCGGCCGCGCCCGGCCGACGTCATCGGGAACAGCAGGTCGCGCACGTTGAACGTATCGCCAACGTTGGCCAGCGAAAGCTGCGGGAACTGCGTCGAAACCGGATAGTCCTTGTACTCCTTGGCGTAGCCTTCCAGCGTGAAGCGCAGCGTGGGTGAGGCGACGTAGGTGAAGCCGGTCACGTAATGATCGGCGCGGAACGGCGTCAGCCCGCGGTTTTCCGGGAATGCGGAGATGAACAGGAAGAACGGCTGCTGGAAGTACTGCCCGTAGGAGGCCCGCCAGCTCAGCCGGTCCGTCAGCCGGACGCTCAGCCCCATGCGTGGGGAGAAGCGGACGGCATCGAGGATCGAGTAACGGTCGAAACGCCCGCCGGCGGTCAGGTTCACACGGCTCCCGAGAGAGCGCGTGGACTGGACGTAGAGGCCCGTCTGCGACGCGCGGTAGTTCTGCCGGACGAAGAACGGGTTTACATCGGCCACCGGCGAAAACGGATTGTTGCTGCCGAAGGGCGCCTCGGTGCGGTAGTTGATGCCGAAGCTCTTGAAGCTGCCGCCGGCCTGGAGTTTTTCGAAGGCGGGAAGGTAGCCGGTGTAGTCAAACTTGAGCGTGGTCTCGCGCTCGCTGGAGTCATCGGCGAAGACGGTTGGCGACCCGGTCAGCAACTGGTCGAAGTCGACGCCGGGCGGGATCGGGCCGCCGCGGGCGAGGTCGCGGACCTGGGACTTGACGCGGGCGTCGGAGTGCGTGACGCCGAACAGGCCGACGCCGCGGTCGCCAAACAACCGCTGCCAGTTGAAGCCGGTGGCCGAACGGCTGCCGGAGTAGTTGATGTCCAGGTTGTTCACCTCTTCATCGTTCTCGCCATCGCGGCGGCGGCCCAGGCGGATGTTGTCCCAGCCGGAGATGTTGGCCACCCAGATGCGGTCCCGCGCCGTCAGATCGTAGGTCGCCTTGGTGTTCCAGGTGTAGAGGACGGGCACCCCGCCGAAGCCGATGTCATCGGTGACCAGATCGAGGAAGCTGCGGCGGAAGGAGGTGACGAAGGAGCCCTTGTCCTTGCGGATCGGTCCTTCAAAGACGCCGCCGGCGCCGGCGAAGCCGACCGTCGCCTGGCCGCCGAACTTCTGGCGGTCGCCTTCGCGCTGCGCGATCTGCATGACGCTGGAGGTGCGGTTGATGAACGGGGCCGGATAGCCGCCGGTGAGGAAGGTGACGTCCTGAATGAGGTTGGCGTCGAGCAGGCTGACCGTGCCGCCGGCGGAGGCGAAGTTGGCGAAGGCGTTGATGTTGGGGATCTCGATGTTGTCGATGATGAAGAGGTTCTCAAGCGGGCTGCCGCCGCGGACGATGATGTCATTGCGGAGATCATTGGACCCGATGGCGACGCCGGGCAGCGTCTGGACGTAGCGGGCGACGTCCTGCAGCGCGCCGGCCGACTTCCACACTTCGCGCGACTGAATCAGGTAGCCGGAGTTCTTGATCTCCTCGGGAGCGATGAAGACGCTTTCCGAGACGGTGATCGACTGCGAGACGGCGTCGATGGCGGGAAGGGCGAACTCGACGCGGGCCTCAAGGCCGGCGCGGACTTCGACGGGATCGCTTTCGGTGGCGGGGCGATTAGGCGCGGTGAGCGTGAGGCGGTAGGTGCCGGAGCGGAGATCGACGAGGCGATACTCGCCCTTGGCATCGGTGGTGACGCAGCGGTCGAGACCGGCGACGCAGACCTTCACACCGGCGACGGGGACATCATTGGTGCGGACGGAGCCAGCGACGGAGCCGACGGCGGTGGTGTCCTGGGCGGGAAGAAGGGAGGAGGCAGCCAGGAGGGCAAGAAGCGAGACGGATCGAGTCACGACTCGTTAGATGCCGCGAGGGCGTGAATCGTTGTATTTCATTCAGTTGACACCCTGGCGGAGGATGGCGAGGGCCTTTTCGCCGGCGGCGAGGAAGGCGTCGCGCTCGGCGGGGGAGGCGAAGGGGAGGTTGGCGCCGCGGTAGTAATCGAGTTCGGCCTGCCAGCGGCGGGCGAGCAGGGCACGAGCGGCGGGAGCGGGCGTTGGCGGGCCGATGTCGATGGGGTTGGTGTGGGCCTGGATGAGCGGTTCGCCCTCCGCCTTCTTGACGCGAGCGCGGGCGGCGAACCAGCCGGGCGCGGCTGGAGCGGAGAGTTGAAGACTGCCACCCGGCGCGGCGGAGGCGATGACGGCTCCGTTGTGAACCAGTTCGAAGGATTCGAGCGGCTCATGGAAGGACGCGCGCGCAATGACGGTGTTTCCGGAGGTTTCGATCTCGACGAGCGGGCCATTGGAGACGACAACCTGGCGGCGGCGGACGCCCTCGGCCCAGGCCTTGTAGGCCGATGGACCGGGCGCGGCCTTGACGAGCGTGCGTTCGGGCCCGAGGAGCGGGAGGCGGGCGGGCCAGGGGGCGAAGCGGCCGAGGGGGACGGGGAAGTCGCTGCCGGCGATGCCGGTGGGGCGGAAGCCGGCGTTGAGGAGTTCGTACCACTCGTCGGTCCAAAGCTTGCCGAACTGGAAGACTTCCAGGAAGTCGAGGTTGCCGAGGGCGAGATCCATTAAGAGGGTGGAGTGGGCCATGGAGCCGTGGAAGTGGGCGAAGCCGGTGAGGGCGCCGGCGGCGCGGCCGCGGCGGAAGAGTTCGGCGGGCCAGGGGGCGGCGGCGGGCTCGTTGGCGTACATGGCGCCGACACTCAAGGGACGGATGAGTTGATTGCCGCCGAGCATGTTGACGTGGCCGTAGTACTCGGAGCGGGACTCCTGGCCGGAGCGGATGGAGAAGCCGGGACGGCGGGCCTCGCCGGCGTCACCGAAGGCGTATTGAGGAGCGGCGTCGACCTGGCGCTGGAGTTGGAGGAAGTTGCCGACGGAGAGGTCCTCGGCGGCCATCCATTTCAGGAAGATTTCATTGTCGGCAATGGTGCGCGGCAGGTGGATATGGTCATCGCCGGAGAGCCAGAGGCGGGAGTCAGGACTCCAGCGTTCCAGGGTGAGTTGAAGCGCGCGGGTCTCGCCGGGCTTGAGTGGGAAGGACTGGCGGATGGGGGTGAAGAAGAGGCCGCGCCAGACTTCGAGTCGGTAATCGCCGGGCGGGAGGGAGAAATCGGCCCGGCCATCGAGGAGGATGAAGTGGGACTGGTCGTGGGCGGTGACTTCGAGGGCTCGGGCGGGAGTGCCGCGGCGCCATACGGTGTCGCGGTAGAACGTATCCACCTTGATGGGGAGGATGGCATCGACGGGGTGGAGCCGGAAGGGACGATCGTTCTTGAACAGATAGATACGCGCGGGATGGTTGAGCGAGACCCGCAGGGTGCACTCGGCAGCGGTGAAGCGGAGTTGCGCGAGCGCGAGGGTCAACCCGAGGGCGAGAAACATCCAGAGGCGCGGCATGGGGAAAGGGTATCAGAGCGCCATGCAAATTTTTCGTGACGAAAATGAATCACCAGTCGATGTACTTAAGTCTGACTGAATACGAACGGCAACCAGCGAGGTTTCCGAAGACGTGAGTTTAAGGCGCTCTAAGCCGCTCGCGTCCTGTTCCAACCACAGTTTCTCCGGCCAACGAGCCGGATGTCGACTTATTTCCCAAGGAGCTTACCCGATGAAATCTCTCTTTCTATCCGCTGTCGCAGCCACGATCTTCAGCTGCGGCCTGATGGCCCAGGTGCCTTCCAACACGGCGTGGGTGCGCGTTGTGCACGCCGCGTCCGACGCGCCGGCCGTAGATATTCTGGCCAATGGCAACATCGTGTTCCAGGGCCTTCCCTTCAAGGGCTTCACCGAATACACCCCGGTTCCGCCCGGCACCTACACCTTCAGCGTGAACGTGAGCGGCACGAGCACGACGGCGATCACCGGTGGACCCTACACGCTGGCTGGCGGCACGGCTTACACCTTCTTCGCGCTTGGCAAACTGGCGGACGGCAACCTGCAGATCATGGGCGCTGGGGACGATGTGACGTCGCCGGGCATGGGCATGTCGAAGATCCGTGTGGTGCATGGCGCCTCGAAGGCTCCGAACGTTGACGTCTACGCCACGACACCCTACGCTCCGCTGACCGGCCCGGCCGCGTTGACGAACGTTCCGTTCCCGCTGGCGAGCGGCTACCTGACGGTGCCCGCCGGTGTCTACCACGCTCGCGTGGCGGTGGCCGGCACGAAGACGGTGGCGATCGATTCCGGCCGCTTCCCGCTGATGGGGAACACGTCGCGGACGGTTGTTGCGATCGACTCGGCCGAGCCGGGCGGTGGTTTTGAACTTCTCGTTCTGCCCGATGTGAACTAAGTCTGCATCCTGACTCCATACGGCGGGAGGGCTCAACGGCCTTCCCGCCTTTTTTTCGTCGGACCGTCCGACATGCGCCTCTGTGTTTTCAACAACTTCTGGGACGGTCCTGCGTTTTTTTGCATCCGGGCGCCGCCGTGGGAGCGAGCATGGCCCACACGGGCAGGATGGCATGGACGGCAAGGGGATCGGGGGATTTCCGGAATGGAACAAGCTGGGTTAACCCATTGCCGGGTAAGGATTTAGGGGGAACTGAAAAGAGTCCGGAAGTGGCGTGACTCAGCTGGCGCGCTGTAGCGCCTCCCGAATGCGCGCTTCCTCCTGCTTATCGGGCTTCGATTTGAGCGCGTCGTTGAAAACGGCGCTAGCTTCCGATTTCTTGCCCTCTTCGAGGAGTGAAAGGCCGAGGTGGAAGAGGTAGGTGGACTGCCCGGGGCTGCGGTTGACAGCGGCGCGGAAGGTCTGTGTGGCGGCGGCTGGTTTCTTCTGTTTCAGATAGATCCAGCCGAGGGTATCCATGTAACTGGGGTTGGCAGGGCTGGAGCGCAGCGCCTTCTGGGCCAGCGCCATGGCTTCGTCGAGGCTGCCGCCGGATTCGGCCAGGACGTAGGCGAGATTGTTCTGCACGTTGGCGTCGTCGGGGCGCAACTGGAGCAGACGCCTCCAGCGCTTGCCGGCCTCTTCATTTCGCCCGGCCTCCTGGAGCAGGAACGCCAGAACGGAGAGCGGCACCGGGTTATCCGGTTCCAGCTTTTCCACGGTCTCGAGGCTGGCGATGGCGTTGTCGCGGTCACCGGTGAGGCGGAGGGCCTGGGCGAGCTGGTAGTGATGAATACCGGTATCGGGTTCCGAGCGGGCGAGTTGGCGGTAGATATCGACGGCGAGTTCCGGGCGCTGTTCGGCAATGGCCACCTGAGCCATCAACTGGCTGAGGGGCTTGGATTGCGGATCGCGCTTCCATTCGGATTCGGCGAGCGCGAAGGCGGCACGACCCTGGCCGCGCGCACCGAGAACGCGAACCAGACCGTCGAGGGCGGCCAGGTCCTTCTGCCCCGGGCGATAGAAGCGCTTGAAGATTGCCTCGGCCTGATCGTACTGGCCGGTGGCCAGCAGCGCCCTGCCGTACTGCAACTGAACGGGCACGGAGCGGGGCTGGGCGGCGGCGAGGGTGGCCAGACCGGCGCGGGCCTGGGTGGCCTGTCCGCTTTCGAGCAGAGCGCGGCCGAGCAGAAGCTGGACCCGCGGATCATCGCCATGAAACACGGTTGCCTGCTGAATGGCCTCCAGCGCGGGCTTGGCCTGTCCGCGCGACAGGTTCAGTTCGGTGAGCGCGATCCAGCCATCCTTGAAGCTACGGTCCAGCTTGACGGATTCGCGGAAGGCGGTCTCTGCGGCGCGGTCATCGCCGCTGCGCTGATGCGCCTGCCCGAGCACATACCAGTAGGTGGGCAGTTTGCCGCGCTGGTCCCGCAGTTGATTGAGCTCCGCGATGGCGGCTTTGATTTTGTCCTTCTCCCTGGAATCGACCCAGAGGGAGGCGCGGAGGAAACGGGCTTCGTCGTCGTCGCGAAACTCGGCGGCGGTGGCATCGGCGATCTTCTCCGCCTCGGCAGTCTGGTTGCGGGCGAGCGCGGCCTGAATCAGCAGCTTCTGCGCCTTGAGCTTGAGCTGCGGGGAGGTCCGGACCGTCTCTTCGTGGACGGCGCGGGCCTGCTCCCACATCCCGAGGCGGGCGTAGAACTGCCCGGCTTCTAAACGGCCCTCGGGGAAGGTCTTCGCGTCGGTGAGCAGCGGCTGCAGCGAGTTTTCCATCTCCCGCGGCTGATTGGTGTTGGTATAGTGGGCGGCTAACTGGAGCCGGTAAATCACCTCGGCGGGATTATTGGCCACTTTGTCCCGAAAGACCTGTTCGGCGTCCTTTGGGCGGCCGGCGGCGCCATAGACGGAGTATAGGTCGTCATAGACCAGGCCAAAGGTCTTATCCCGCGCCAGAAAGTCACGGGCGACCTTTTCGGCCTCGGCGTACTGGCGGACTCCGAGCATCGCCTGCATCAGGCCGTGGACAACGTCACGATCGGCGGGATCGATTTCGTGCGCCTGGCGAAACAGGGGAAGGGCGTCGACGGGGGACCGGTCCAGCAGCGCGAGTTCGCCCCGCAGACGGAGCCCGGCAACGGAGCGGGCATCCCTGGCAAGCAGGTCGCCGGACAGTTTACGCACCTCGTCTTAGCGGCGTTTCGGCCGCCGTGGGTCGGCG
>CAZWDD010000091.1:0-17745 GCA_964632345.1 uncultured Solibacteraceae bacterium
GAACGGCGGCATTGCGGAGGTGTCCGCCGTGACCGAGCCCTTTATCAAGGAACGGAAGCATTCGCTGACCGGTGAAGTGGCCCCCGTCGGCATCGACGATGCCAGCCTATTCCTGGCGCGCTTCCGCAACGGCTCCCTGGCAACTTTCGAAGCCACTCGTTACGCCCGCGGCCACAAGGCGCTCTACACGCTGGAGATCAACGGCGAGCATGCCTCCATCATGTGGGACCTCCATGACCTCCACCGCCTGCAGTGGTTCGACCACAGGGATGAGGGAAAGCTGCGCGGCTGGCGGAGCATCCACATCACCGATCGCGAACATCCCTACATGGGTAACTGGTGGGTGCCCGGCCTGCAGATCGGCTACGAGCATACCTTCATTCACCAGGTGGCGGACTTCCTGACAGCGGCCGGCGGCGGCAACGCTGCCGCCCCCACGTTCCGCGACGGCCTGGCGACGGACGACGTGACGGATGCCGTTCTGGCCTCTGCCGCCTCCCGTGCCTGGACCCCGGTCCGCGAACGCTAAGGCTTTCCGAGCGGGCGGTATTCGATGTTTCGAATACTGCCCGCAGTGTTGTAGCTGGCCAGTCCAATCGGCGTCGATAGGTGCATCTCGCCGCGGCGCAGCGAGATCTCGCGGCCGGCAATCGGTGCGTTGACGATCAGCTTGTCATCGATCCACACCTGGATCCGTGCGGGTGTAACGGCGATGCGGAACTGATACCAGCGGCCGGTTTCGAACTGAAAGTAGGTGCGTGTCTCATTCTCCGACGCGTCCCATCCGTCAATGCTCGACAGCCCGACGATGTCGCCGCCCCAGCCGCCGGTGACGAAGGTGCAGAAGGCGTTCCCAACAGGGAACGTTAGGCTGGCGAAGAAGTCGCCTCCCTTGACGCGCATGGCCTTGTAGCGGATCTCATAGTTGGTCTTCGGGAACTCACCTGGCCGGGTGACACCGGTCATGGGATGGCCGTTTTCGAGTTCAATGAGCCCGTCTTGGACCTTTGCCGCGCCGTGCCCGGTGAACTTTGTCTCCTGCCAGCCGGACAGTGGAATCCACTGCTGGGCGGGTAGCGAAAGGGTGAGGAGTAGAAACAGGATGGGTGCCATGCAAATTCACCGGGCCCTTAGGGCGAGCCATTCGAACATCCGCTCCTGGGTAAGGCGGTAGAAGCGATTAAAGTCAACCGGCGTCTCGACCGTCAGGTCGGGATACTGCACGGGCTGCAATGCCGCGGCGACATCCGCGGCGCGGGCGTAGCGGTCGAGCGTCGGCGCAATCAGCAGCACCGGGCGTGGCGCAGTCAGCTTGAGAGCCGCATCGAAGTCAAACGGCAGCCGCGCCTCGTGCCCATCAAAGAACCCGAGCCGAGGCATCAGTCCGTGGATGTGGGAGTAGTGCCGGATGCCCTCCACGCCCTTGTCCTTCGTGGCCCGGCGCAAGGACTCGAATCCGGACGCGGCGGCGAGCGCCTTCACGCGGCTGTCAAGCGCCATCGTAAGCAGGCCGATTTTCGCGCCGAGGGAGTAACCCATCAGCGAGATCCGCTGCCGATCCAGAATGTCCACCTGCTCGCAGGCGTCGACGGCCGCCCGGGTATCGGCCACCATCTTGCCCATCAACGACCACTGGGGATAGCGGTGGTAAAAGTCCCGGCTGTCGAGGACGCGGGTGCCGAAGCCGATCTGGTCGAACGTCAGCACCGCGAATCCGCGGCGCACAAGGCTGGGAATAGAGGGGCGCTGGTCGGCGCGAAGGCTATTCATCTTGTCGGTCCACGGCGCATACATGGACCATCCGCCCTGATGGCTATAGCCGTGGAGCCAGATCACGACCGGAAGTCGTCCGGACCGGTGGCTGGCCGGGTAGAAGAGGTCGCCAATTACACCATCGCCGATCGGCACCTGGCGCCAGGCCATGCCCTCGGCGGCGATGCGGTCACGGACAGCACTGTCAACCGATGGACGGCGAAGTTGGGCGGCAATGGCGTGATCGGTATTGGAAACCTCCAGCGGAGACCGTTCGAGCTGAATATTGCGCGCGTAGGCAGGCTCCTCCCCGAGTGCCCATTCAATCTGTTTGCGGGGATCGGCGATGGCGGCCTGTTGCAGCGGGTCGATGGTCTGCCTGGAAAGGTTTCGCCAGTTCTCAAAGGTGTAGCCGTGCGTCCACGTCTCCAGTTTCGGCCGGATGCGCCGGCCGAACACCGAGTCGAAAAAGTCGCAGAACTTCTCGATGTCCTCGGCGTTCGTGCCATGTTCGCCGGACCGGAGATGCAGCCAGATGTTCTGCTCGCGGCCCAGGAAACGGTAGACCCGCAGGGCGTCGCGGTAGGCCTGTTCGAATCCGACGGGACTGGAAGCGGACTCGGCATAACCGGTATAGAGCATCAGCCCGCGTGGTGCGATCAGAGCCATCAGCGAGTTCTGGTCGACCGGTAGCTTGTCCTCGCGTCCGGAGAAGAAACGCAGCCGCGGATGAAACCAGTGGGACTGCGCGCCCGCCAGCAGTTCAATGCTTTCGTTCGCAAAAGGCTCGCTTGTGAATCGCCAGGGATTCGATTCCCCGCTATTGCCGCTCGAAGGAACGGCGGCGCCGATCCTCTCATCCATGGCCGCGGCCAGCAACGCCATCTTTCCATTGCGCGAGTGGCCCGTGATACCGATCTTCGCCTTGTCGACCTCGGGGAGCGTGACTAGGTAATCCACCGCGCGGGAGGCCGCCCACGCCCATCGGGCAAGCACCGGAAAGTCGATGCCTGGATAAATGTCGAGCCACGCGTCCGAGTCGTCGCCGTTGGCGTAGCGGGGATCGGTGGCATGGTAGATGCACGCAATATAGCCTCGCCGCACCGCTGTATAGACCCACGGGCGGTTGTGCGCGTGGTTGGTCAGGAAGACAGGGAAAGGGCCCTTGCCGTCCGGAATGATAAGTTCCACTCGGAGTGTCGCGCGGTGGTCCGGACCAAACTCCAGGCGCACTTCCCGGATCGTGGCCCGCCCTTCCCGACGGGTGTTGGTGACCGTCGCGCGGAGGTTGTCCGGTGTGGGCGGGAAACTGCCGTAGATGTAGTGCTGCACGTCCTTACGCAGTTGCTGGCGCCGCGCCGGCCATTGCGCGGGTGTCTTCACCCCTTCGAGCGCATCCGGAAGGCCTGGAATGGAGGGCAATTTGTCGAAATCCGGCGGCAGTTCGCCGGTGCGGTGCACCCAGTCCTCCCAGGTCTTGTCGAGCGGATTCAACCGGCCATCGGGCGGTACCGACGAAGGACGGAGCAGGCGCAGGAGTTCGTTCAGGGTGGCCGCTGGGTCGGCGGCGGTAAGTGGAAGTGCGGCGAGCAGGAGGAGGAAGGCGCGCATGGAGTTGATGCCAGTGTAATGAGAGAATGGGGGGCGCCGCCACATGAATCGACGATCCCTTCTTCTCGGAGCATTGCCCGCCTGGGCCGCGCAGCGCAAGGCGAACGCGGACGTGACCCTGCACAAGCGGCCGAAGCCACTGCCCAAGGGCGCGGTGACCGAGGACTGGCCCTACTTCATGGGGCTCCGCCACGACGGCACTTCACGCGAAACAAAGCTGGCCGCCAAGTTCCCCTCCGACGGACCGCCGCTGGTCTGGGAGATGGGCAAGGGCACCGGGTATGCGTCGCCGGGCATCGCCGGGGATTACCTGGTTTTTCTGCACCGGCGGGGAGGCCAGGAAGTGGTGGAGTGCCTGCATCCGGAGAACGGAGAACGCTACTGGCAGCACACATATTCCACTTCGTTTGAGGACCGCTACGGGTACAACAACGGGCCGCGTTCGAGTCCGGTTCTCGATGGCGGGCGCGCCTACACCATGGGCGCCGAGGGAGTGTTGCATTGCCTGGAACTGGCCACGGGCAAGGTGCTGTGGCGGCGGCAGTTGCGCGACGAATACAAGGTGCCGCAGGACTTCTTCGGCGTGGCCTCCACGCCGCTGGTGGAAGGTGAACTTTTGATCGTCAACATCGGTGCGCCGGGCGGCCCCTGCGTTGTCGGGCTGGATAAGGCTTCAGGGAAGACGCGGTGGACGGCCGGCAAGGAGTGGGGCCCCAGTTATGCGTCACCGGTCCCGGCCGTCATCCATGGCAAGCGGCGCATCTTCGTCTTCGCGGGCGGCGAGAGCCAGCCGCCATCGGGCGGACTGCTGATGATCGACCCTGCTACGGGCGGCGTGGACTTCACCTTCCCGTGGCGCAGCAAGAGCTATGAGTCGGTAAACGCCTCCTGCCCCGTCGTGATGGGGGACAAGGTGTTCATCTCGGCCAGTTACCGCACCGGTGGCGCCATGCTGCAGATTACGCCGGAAATGAAGCACAAAGTGCTGTGGACCACGCCCGAGTTCGGCCTGCACTTCAATACGCCCATCCACAAGGACGGCTTTCTGTACGGCTTCGACGGCCGCAACGAACCGGATGCCTCGCTGGCGTGTGTGGAGGTGAATACCGGGAAGGTGAAGTGGCGGACCTCGCTCGAATGGCGGGAGACGTTTCAAGCCGGCGGGCAGATGCGGGAGCAGATGATGAGCACCTACCGCGGGAACTTGTTGGCGGTCGACGGGCGCTATCTGGTACTCGGTGAGTTGGGCCATCTATTGTGGATGGACCTGACCCCGGAGGGCTTCCGCGAAGGTTCACGGGCATGGCTGTTCGCCGCGCGGGAGACGTGGTCCCTGCCCGTGTTGAGCCGCGGGTTGCTGTATGTGGTGCAGCACAGCAAGGATGTGCTCCGGAACAAGGGGCCGCGGCTGCTCTGCTACGACCTGCGGGCATGACGCAGCGCAACTGGCGCGAATACCACGAGGCGACCAAGCACACCGCCGAGCGGCTGCGGCATAGTTCCCATTCGCTCGACTGGGCGAACATGCCGGATCCGTTCCGCCACTACGATGGCGCGCCGCTCGTCGATCTGCCGGCGGACCCGGAGGCGCCGCCAGTATCGGCCTGGGATGTTCTCCGCGGACGGCTTGGGCCGCGGGTGGCGATAGAGGGGCCGGACTTCTTCTCCCGGTTGCTCTTCTACTCCGCCTCTATCAGCGCCACGAAGCGGGCGCCGAGCGGGGTGCGCTATTCGCTGCGGGTCAATCCGTCATCGGGAAACCTGCATCCCACCGAGTTCCACTTCGCGGCGCGGGGTATTGCCGGGTGGGAGGACGGCGTCTATCACTACCGGCCTTCCCAGCACATGGTGGAACGGCGCGGGCGCGGGGCCTTCGGATTCGAAGCCCAAGTCGAGGTCGTGTTGACGTCGATTGCTTGGCGGGAAGCGTGGAAGTACCGGGATCGCGCCTATCGTTACTGCCTGCTGGACATGGGGCACGCCTGGCAGTCGTTAGAACTCGCCGCGCGGGCTATGGGCTGGCCGTGTGAGTCGCAGGGGCTGTTCGATGACACCGCGCTGGCGGAGCGGTTGCGGCTGCCCGATGAGGAGTGGCCGCTGCTCGTGGCGCGGATTGGCGAACGGACGGTCCCCTCCGTCAAGGTAATCGAGTGGTCTGGCGGGACGCCGAATGCCTTGTCGGATTTTCCCAACCTGCCGGACTCGATCGCCGCTGTTCATGCGGCTACCATGGCATCGACAACAACGTCATGGACGATGGCAACGCCGCCGGTTGACGGCGAGTCCGTCGGCGGCGTCACCATCGGCGAGGTGGTCCGGCGGCGGCGCTCGGCGCTGGATTTTATCGGCGGAACGCAGGCGATATCGCTCGCGCAGTTGCTCGCGTTGCTGAGCGTGGCGCGCACGCAGCTCCTCGAACTGTATCTCTACGTCCATCGGGTGGACGGCTTGCCGCCGGGGCTATACCGGGCCCGCGAACACCTGGAATGCCTCCGCCGCGGGGACCAGCGCGTCGTCGCGGCGGGACTGAGTCTCGGCCAGAACCTAGCCGGCAACGCCTGCGTGGCGCTCTCCATGCTCGCCGATCTGGATAAGGCCGATGATTGCTACGGCCCGCGTGGATACCGTTACGCGCATATGGAGGCCGGGGCACTCGGCCAGCGCCTCTATGTGGGGGCCGAGGCGCTGGGCCTCCGCGCGACGGGTATCGGGGCGTTCTTTGACGACCGCGTTCATGAGTACCTCGGCGTCGAGCGGAAACGCGTGGTTTATCACTTCGCGATCGGCTATCCGGTGGCCGATCCACGCCTGGAGGCCTGACCGTGATCGGTATTCTTATACATGGCGACAATCACTTCATCGTGGCCGGTCCGCGGCCCGACCACGCTCAGGCCCGGGCGCTGGTGCGCCAGTGGTCCGTGATTCAGATAGGCGGCGTAGCGTCGATTCCCGGCTGGGAGATCCGAACGAAGGCCTTCCGGGAGGATTTGGAGTGGGCCGTCGTTGTGCCGGGCGATCGGCAGGCCTCGCCCGCCGTTGCCGTGTTACTGGAGGAACTTCGCGCCCGCGGCGTCCGGATCGATCGGTTGATGTGATAGCGTTTCCACATGACTCCGGCGGGCAAGGCTGGTGTGCTGTTGGCGATCCTCTCGCTCGGCGGGGTGGCGTGGGCATACCAGAGCCGCCGCACCTCGTATATGTATGAGCGCGAGATGCAGAATCCGGCCGAAGATCCCGAAGATGCCGACGTGCCGGGGGAATGGGCGTTCGCCCGGCTGCGCTACCGGTCGTTCGGTGGCTGGCGCCGCGGGTCCTGGGGGACGGACTCAAACAAAGCCGAGCGGGTATTCACCCAGGGCGTCCGGCGGTTGACCCGCATCCACGCCCGCAGCGTGGAGGAGATCATCGACGTCGAAAGCGACGACATCTACGACTGGCCCTGGCTGTACGCCGTCGAGGTCGGGCGCTGGCGATTGACCGATGCCCACGCCAAACGCCTGCGGTCCTATCTGGACCGCGGCGGGTTTTTAATGGTCGATGACTTTCATGGCTCCTCCGAATGGGAGGTGTTCATGGACAGCCTGCAACGCATATTTCCGGATCGTACGGTGATCGACCTCGATGACGGCGAGCCGATTTTCCACGTCCTCTACGATCTCGACAAACGGTTCCAGGTGCCGGGGCATCAATACGTCTGGCGCGGACAGACCTACGAACGCGATGGCGTCGAACCGAAGTGGCGGGCCATTCTCGACGAAAAGGGCCGCGTGCAGGTCGGCATCTGCCACAACATGGATCTCGGCGACGCCTGGGAGTGGGCCGACGATCCGGAGTACCCGGAGGCTTTCGCCTCGCTCGCCTACCGGATCGGGATCAACTATATCGTCTATTCCATGACCCACTGAGCCCGCCCGCTAATGCAACAGCCAGCGGATCATATTCTCGTCCCGCTCATCGAAGACGCGGTAGCGGTACAGCGGACCGGGCAGCGCGACGATGTTATTGTTCCAGTCGTTGGGCTGCATCCAGACAACGTTCCGGTTGCGCGCCAGGTCGGCCAGGTCCCATCGGGTGTAGAAGCCCGGCATCACTGCGTCATGCAGCCCAAGGTGGCGCGGCGCCTCGAAAACGGGCGCAAAGCTGTGAGGGGCGCGTTCGAGCCACAGCCGCTCCAGGCGTGGCTCCAGTCGCGAGGCCAGCAGCAGCGCCACGGAGTGAACGCCGTCTGCCACCCCGCGGACCGGGCCGTTGGCCGACAGAGCACGGGCTGCGGAGGCGATGTCGATCGCCCGCATCGCGGGCAGATTCCGGCCCGTCATCCATGCCCGCGTGGCGGCCTGCCAGTCCCCGTGCTCCATGAACTGGACCGGCGCCGGCAGTGCCCGCGGCAGCACCGCGAACACCTCCGCGCCCGCCTTGGCAATCTCCACCGCCCGCGCCGAAAGCGTCTGGTTCCTCTCCACGTGCACCACCGCCGGAAGCGCCGCCGCGCCGGTCGGACGGAGCATCCACCCCGAAACCACCACGCCAGGCTCCGTCGCCAGCCTGACCTTCCGGATGCGCAGGCCGTCGCGGATCTCTTCGGCCTCCACCTCCGGTTGCGCCGAGGCCGGTGCCACCACGGCCAGCTTGCGAACATACTCGTCGAGTTCCCCGCTCACCGGCCGGGCCGTCCGCTGCTCGCGCAGAATCTCGATCAGATCCCGCGATTCGGTGGCCAACTGTCCGGTCGCCGTCACCCGCAGTTCCTCGTTCGCGAACATCTTCACCGGCCGTTCCTTCCAATCCGGATTGCCGTTGTTCAGCCAGCGGTTGAACCATTCGTACACACCCTCCCGGATCTCCAGCGGCGTGCCGTGCCCTCCCGGTCCCACCACCCACTTGATCCGGTCCTGCACCCCGAGAATCTCGTAGAAATTGCGTGCCTCCTCATAGAGCGGCTTGGCGCCGGCTGGCGTGAAGAAGTCCTCCTTCGTCGAGCCGATGAACCATGGCTTCGGTGCGAACAGTTCCACGTAGTCCGTCTGGTCCAGGCCATTCGACAGAAATCCCGGCAGGCTCTGCTCGGAGTCGCCGATCGACCCTTTGAACAGCACCTCAAACGACTGCATGTAACATAGTGGCGCGGCCACCTTCACGCGCGGGTCGAGCGCCGAGATGTAGGTGGCCTGCGTGCCGCCGCCGGAGCACCCGGTGCAGCCGATCCGTTCCGGGTCCACTTCCGGGCGCGAGGTCAGGTAGTCGAGCGAGCGGATTCCGTCCCAGGCGAAGTAAGCGGCCAGCGTCTGATTGATCAGGATGGCTGCCGTGCCGGCCGTCCAGTGTTGCGGCACCCCCGGCGGGACAATCGACACTCCCGCCCGCGTCCAGTAGCCCTGGTAGCGTTCGCCCTGCCCCATCGGGTCAAACGCCAGTACCACGAAGCCCTGCATGGCAAGGTTCGCCGCCATTCGTTGCGCGGCCGGTTTTCCCTCGTTCCAGTGGCCGATGGCGTAGAGAATGGCCGGGTGCTTGCCGGGGCGCTTCGGAACGTAGAGATTGCCCGTCACCCAGTAGCGCGGCAGGCTTTCAAACATCACCTTCTCGATGCGGTACTGCCCCGCGTCAAGCGTGCCGGTCGTCCGCGCGTTCAGCGGCCCGCGGTAGTCCGGCAGTCCGCCGTAGACCTCCATCAGTCGGGCGCGGACACTCCGCTGGTGCGCCTCGGCGTCGGCTCGGGAACGGATCTGGCGAATCTTCGCTTTCCGGGCGGAGAGTTGTTCCTGTGCCAAACGGTCAATCCAGTCCAGATACGGCTGCGCAGGAAGAAACAGCGTAGTCAACAGGAGAGAGGCGGCGAAGCGCATCTCCGGATTTTAACGGGTATCGGCCGGCAGTAGGGAGGCGATATGGTCAACCACTTCAAAGATGGCGCGGTTCTGTATAGCCCGTGCGTTTTTTTGCAACTCCCCCAGCCGCCCGGGCGCCAGCAACCGCTCCAGCGCCGGGACAATCTCCCGGAACGAGCCCAGCGACTCCCCGACGTTGTTCTCTACAACCCAGTCTGCGTTGAACCGCTCCTGCGGCAACGTCCACGCGTTCTTTTCCACGATCACCGGCAGCCCCATATGGATCGCCTCCGATATGGACCCAGGCCCCGGCTTGCCGATGAAGAAATCGGCGAGCTGCATATATCGCGGAACTTCGCGCGTGAACCCCTCCACATAGCGCGCGATACGCGCCGGGCGCGCCGCCAGTTTCCGGCGAAGCTTCTCGTTCTTGCCGCACAGCAGAATCAACTGGACGTCGAGCGGAGAGTTGTCGATCCGGTCGAGGATCTCAGCCATCTTCTCCGATCCCATGCCGCCAAACAAAACCAGACCCGTCGGCCGCGCCGGATCGAGCCCCAGTCCGCGCCGGCCTTCCGCCGCATCCACCGGCGTTACCTCATAAAACTTCGGGTTCAAAATCATCCCCGAAGCCCGGTGCGCGGAACTTTCCGGGCTGATCTCCCGTACCTGTTGTAGGGCCTTATCGGTTCCACATACGAAATGCTGCTTCTGCCGCTCGATCCAGAAGCTCGGCGGGTAGTCGGCCATGTCGGTGAGGACGGTCAGGTACGGAATCCGGGAGTCGGCTTTTTGCAGCGCCTGCCACATCGATCGATTGAAGTTCGGAACCAGCGACACCACCAGGTCCACCGGGTTCGCCCGCCAGTACCGCGTGAGCACCCGCACCTGTGCCGGGTGGTAAAGGCGGATCACGGCCTGCATCAGCGGCAGCAGTTGTGTCGAGCCCAGCGTCCATCCGTTTTCCAGGATCCGGTTGTAGATGTCCTCCAGCCGCAGCCCGGTCAGTTTGCGGAAGATGTCAAGTTCGTCCAGTACATCCTGCAGGTCCACCAGCCGCACTTCCCAAGGGCGCTGCTGTTGGCGGATGATGGTATCAAGGGCGGTGGCCGCAGCGCGGTGGCCTCCTCCGGCATCAAAAAATATGAGATCAACGGCTGGACGTCTGGCCACGAGGGTGTCTTCAGCTTTATTGTACCGGGCCGAAGCTGGAAACAAATTGATTCACGATTGTTTTTTCGATCTTTCAACTGGTTGTAACGGAAGCGGGTTAAAACTCAGGCATGCGCGATAGCCGATTGCTCAACAACAGCCTGGTGGGCTACATTGCCGACCGCGATCTGGTCGTCATGCGCCGCTGCAACAACTGGATGGCGCCCCGTTGGATCCGGCTGTGGATGATCTGTGCAACCCGCGGCGGTGACGGTTGGCTGTGGTACGCCATCTGGGCAGCCATTCTGCTGTTTGGTGGCGAGGAACGTTTCGCCGCGACGGCTGCTTCCGGCCTGGCGGCCGGCGTGGGGATCTGGGTATTTCTGCTCCTGAAAAAGGCGGCAAACCGTCCGCGTCCCTGCGCAATCGCTCCGCATGCCTGGGCCACGCTGCTTCCTCCGGATCAGTTTTCCTTTCCCAGCGGCCACACGATGACGGCATTCGCCGTCGCCACTCCGCTGATGCTCCACTATCCCGAACTTGCGCCGTGGCTACTGTTCTGCGCCGCCAGCATCGCTACCTCCCGTATCCTGCTCGGTATGCACTTCCTCAGCGATGTCGTGGCCGGCGCAATCCTCGGCGTACTGCTCGGCTACGGTGGCGTGGCGCTTATTTAAGTTCCACCAGAATCCACTCCGCTGGCTTGTCGAGCGAATTCGCCAGCGGACTGCTGTTGTCGCCTCGCCATATCGTCTCCCCGTCGCCGAGCCGCGTGGCCACCGATGGTCCGTGGAACGTCGGGTCCTGCACGGATTGGCCGGGCGGCAGAGTTACGCGGAGAATGCGGACCTGGTCATTCTCCAGCTCAATTCCAAAAGCGGCGGGCGGCGCGGGTAACTTCGCCTTCGGGTCGGCCCCCGCAGCGCGCGGCGGATTGTCATTCAACTCAATTTCGATAATGCGGATCGGCGAGCCGCCCGTATTCTCGCTCGTATGCAGGCCCACCCGCGGGTCCCACCGCACTTCGCCGGCGCGAAACGGGATATCGCGCGCAATCCCCGTCTCCTTGTTGTCGATCCGCAGCACCCCGCGATCCAGATGAATCATCACCCGGTTGATCAGATGCACGTGGGGCCGGCTCAACTGGCTGGGAACATTCGCGGCGCGGACCACTCGCACCCAATCGTTTTTGACGATTACGGGGAGTTGGGCGGACGCCAGCGAAGCGGTGGCTACTGCCGCGGCGGCAAGTCGGAAAACGAGCATGGAGGGACGTTATCACAATTCCCGCTCGCTCAGCCCAACCACCACACGCCGAACGCAATCGTCAGCACCGTCAGCGGGAACCCCACGCATGTGTACTCCCAGAAGGAGATCTCGACATGCTCGCGCGCCTGTTCGACGACAATCAGATTCGCCACCGATCCCAGTAACGTCAGGTTCCCGGCCAGCGTCGAAGACATCGCCAGCACCAGCCATCCCGATGTCGCGTCCGGCAACCGTTGCACCACCGGTTTCAGCACCATGACTGCCGGGACATTGGAGATCAGATTGGACAGTATCGCCGCCAGCAGCGACAACATCCCGGCGCTCTGCAGCCGCAGCGAAGCAGCCAGTTGCAGAAACTGTTCGTCGAGCGACGTCTTTTCCGCGCCCTCCAGAACCACGAACAGCCCCGAGAACATCACCAATAGCGACCAGTCGATTTGCGCGTAAATCTCCTCGGGATGAATACGCCGTGTGATGAGCAGTAGCGCCCCGGCCACCATGGCCGCTTTCGCCACCGGCACGCCGAGGAAGAAGGCGGCGAACAGCGCGGCCGAGGCCGTTAGCGGCTTGATCAGCAGCATCCGGTCCACCGGCGCCGGGCGCGTCGGGACGGCCAGTCGCGCCGCCGCGCGGAACTCGCTCCGATACAGGACCACAATCAGAAGAATCGCGATCGCCGAACCCTCCGCCGCGATGGGCGTCAGCCGCAGAAAGAACTCCGCGTAGGGATCCCGGAGTAGGAGCCGATCATCATGTTCTGCGGGTTTCCGGTGATCGTGGCTACCGAGCCGGCGTTGGAGGCCACCGCCACTCCGATCAGATACGGCAAGGGATTCCGGCGAAGCGTCAGCGTAATTTCCAACACCAGCGGCGTCATCACCAGGCACATCGTGTCATTGACGAACATCGCCGACAGCAGCGTCAGCGGATGATGCGCCCGCTTCACGATTGCCTGTGCGGCAAGCGAAAAGAAGCCGCTGCGGCGCAGGTTAGCGATGACGATCATCATGCCGAATAGCAGCAGAATCGTGTCGTGGTGAATCGCCTGCCACGCCTCATCCACCGTCATGACGCCAATCGCCAGCATCAACCCGGCGCCGATAATCGCCGCGCCCGTCCGGTCGATCCGGAGCCCCGGCAGCCGCCCCACTCCAAGAACAAGGAAGGTGAGCACAAAAATCAGAATCGTTTCGATTTGTTTCGGTTCGGACGTAGCCTTCAGCATGCCACAGTGCGCCGGGGGTGACACAATAGAGGAGATTGGACATCCTATCTACTCCCCGGGAGCGGTTCGCGGCCCTGCTGGTTGAGCGTCAAACGGCGGCGCGGGAACAGGAGCGGCGGCATCACTGGTGGGGCTATCTGCGCCTGGCCATCGTCGCCATGCTGGCCTACAGCGGCTGGCGCGCGCTCGCCCGGCCGGAGGAGGTGCCCTGGGCGTTCCTGATTCACCTCGCCCTTCTGCTGGCGGCGTCCATGTTGCACTCCCAGGTCATCCGCCGCATGGAGTTCGCCCAGCGCGCGGTGAAACACTTTGAGCGCGGCTTGGCCCGGCTTAGCGGTGACTTCTCGCAGTCCTCGTCCAAAGGCGACCGCTACGTCGATCCGCACCACCCGTTCTCTGGCGACCTAGACCTGTTTGGTGCCGGTGGACTGTTTGAGCGCCTCTGCCATGCGCGGACGCGCGAGGGCGAGGGCATCCTGGCCGCCTGGCTTCTGGAAATGGACGGACCCCCGGCCGCCGAACGGCGCATGGAGGCGGCGGCCGAACTCGCCGGCCGCCTGGAACTGCGTGAGAAGCTCGCCGTCCTCGGAACGGATCTGAAGTCGGCGCTCCATCCGCGGGCCTTGCGCTCCTGGGCGGCCGATGAGTCCCGGCTCTTCCCAGGGGCGGACCGCTGGCTGTGGGCGGCGAATCTTTTCTCCCTCCTCTGCGTCGCGGCCGCCGCGTACTTTTGGATCCTGGGTCCTCTCGCCCTGGCTGCTCTCGTCTCCTCCGCGGTCGCCTGGGGCCACCGTGGCCGTGTCGAGGAGACGCTCCATGCCACCTCGCAGGCCGGCCTCGACCTGCGCGTGTTGGAGGGAGCACTCCGCCTCATCGAGGACTCGGCATTCACCAGCGGTATGTTGGTGGACATCCAGTCCCGCATCCGCCGCGATGGGGAGGCCGCCAGCCGCCGCATCGCCCGCCTGGCCCATCTGGCCGAATGGATCGATTCCCTCGACAACGCGATTTTCAAGGTTCTCGATCTGTTGTTCCTCTTCTCCCTCCACTTCGCTAAAGCCGCCGACCGGTGGCGCCGGGAAAACGGCGCGATGGTCGATACCTGGTTGCGGTCTACCGGCGAGTTTGAAGCCCTATGCTCGCTGGCGGCTTGGGAGTTTGAGAACCCAGACACCGTCGCTCCCCAATGGGTCGAGGGGACCGTCTGTCTTGAGGGTCACGCCCTTCGCCATCCGCTGCTGGACCGCGCCAAAGCCGTCGTGAACGACGCGTCACTCAGCGCCACCCAGCGCCTGCTACTGGTGAGTGGGTCCAATATGAGCGGCAAAAGCACCTATCTGCGGACCATCGGGTTGAACGTGGTGCTGGCTCACGCCGGCGCCAGGGTCCCGGCCGGATCTCTGCGTCTGTCCCCGCTTCGCCTCGGCGCCTCGATCCGGACCGTGGACTCGCTGCAGGAAGGCGCCTCACGGTTCTATGCCGAACTCCAGCGCCTGAAGGCGATCGTCGACCTTTCCCGCGGCAACCGCCAGTTGCTCTTCCTGCTCGACGAATTGCTCAGCGGCACCAACTCGCATGACCGCAAGATCGGGGCCGAAGGCATTGTGGCCACCCTGCTCGAACGCGGCGCCATCGGCCTGGTGACGACGCACGACCTGGCCCTGGCCGCCATCGGTGAATCGGCCGGGGCCGTGAACGTTCATTTTGAGGACCAGATTGTCGATGGACGCATTCAGTTCGACTACCGCATGAAGCCCGGCGTCGTGAAGACCAGCAATGCGCTGGCCTTGATGCGCGCAGTAGGGCTGGATGTTCCGCAGGGGTAGGGAGCCATGCTGAAGAACTTCTTCCTATATCTGTCAGGGCAGCGGAGCCTGCGGCGGTGGATGGAGGAGTCGCCACGGGCCCGCGTGCTCAGCCGCCGGTTCATTGCCGGCAACCGCCTGGAAGACGGGCTCGCGGTGATGCGGGAGCTGCAGGCGCGGGGCATCCTGACGGCCCTCGATCCGTTGGGGGAGAACGTGACCACCGAGCAGGAGGCGTCTGTGGCCGCGCGCAACGCGCTCGCCACCCTTGAGGGCGCGATTGCCGCCCACGCCGCCGCGACGGTCTCCATCAAGCTCACCCAGTTCGGCCTGGACTTCTCCCAAGCCCTGACGTTGGAGAACGTCCGCCCCCTGGTCCGGCTCGCTCGCCAGCACAGCTCTCGCGTCGAGGTGGACATGGAGTCCTCCGCCTACACCGCTCGAACCCTTCAGATCATCGAAACGCTGCATTCCGAAGGACCCGTCCGATCGGTGATTCAGGCCTATCTGCATCGCACCGCGCAGGATATTGACCGCTTGAACGCGCTCGGGATTCCCGTCCGCCTGTGCAAGGGCGCCTACAACGAACCGCCGGACCTCGCCATGAAACGCAAATCCGACGTGGACGAAAACTTCCGGCGCATGGCCACCCGGTTGCTCGAAGACGGCTCCTACCCCGCCTTTGCCACCCACGACCCGGCGATGATCGACCATGTCCTGTCCCATCGCCCCGCCCCCGATCAGTTCGAGTTCCAGATGCTCTACGGCATCCGCCGGGACCTGCAGGATCGTCTGCTCGCCGGCGGGTGGCGCCTGCGGCTCTACGTGCCCTATGGCGAAGCCTGGTACCCGTACTTCATGCGCCGCCTCGCCGAGCGCCCCGCCAACGTCGCCTTTGTCCTCCGCGGAATGTTTCGATAGCGGGAGACCGGGGAAATCCTCTACAGTCCGCCGCCCCTTCCGGCCGATAGTTTGGGCAGGGGAGAGGTTTCCGGCCAACGCCGGAAAAAGCTTCCCAACGTTAGCAACCAATTCGATATCGCCGGAGTCTATACGCATATGAAGTACTGGCTGTTCTTCCTGGCCAAACTCGCCGCCGCTGCCATGCTATTCCTCGGGGTTTGGGCGATCATGGAAGCCGTGCTTCCGGAGCCGGCAACCTTCCGGGATGTAAAAATGGGCCGGTTCGGACAGGACCTCACCTGGACAACAGCCATCTTCTTCCTCTTCCTGGCGGGTGCGGGGACGCTCTACCTCATCGTGCTCGACCAGCGCTACCGCTGCCGCACATGCCTGCGCCGCCTGCGCATGCCGGTGAACTCCGGCGCCTGGGATCAGATGCTGCGCATCGGTGAGCCACAGGTCGAATACATCTGCCCGTTCGGGCACGGAACGTTGAATGTCAAACTGGTCAAGTTCAATGGCAGCGAAAGCGACAACTGGCGCGAACACGACAACAACATCTGGCGCGAGTTGGAGAGCTTGTCCGGAGACCGCCGCGACTAGATTACGTCTGTGTAACGTTTGCGGGGACAGCGTGCCGGCTGTGAGAAAATAAAACCGGCGATTTATGGCGAAGAGCGAGCCGCTCGTAAAGCAACAGGGCCGCGGCACCCCCCGAAAGGCATCGCACGGTATTCCGTGGCGCCGCTACCTCATCTATGTGGTCACCTTCGTCGGCGTCTCTTTTCTCGTCTTCGGCTCCTTCGCCTACATTCACTATTCGAACCTGATTGACGAAAAGTTGAACGCCGGGCCGTTCCCGAATACCGCAATGGTGTTCGCCACGCCCAAGATGGTGTCCGTCGGCGATGAGATCTCCCGCGAGGAAATCGTTCGCGCCCTGCGAAACGCCGGCTATGGAGAATCCAAGGCCAACCGGATGGGATGGTACAACCTGCGGGGCGACTCCATCGAAATCCTTCCCGGACCTGACTCCTACTTCGATAACGAAGGCGGCGTCCTCCGGTTCTCCGATGGCCGGATCGACAGCATCATCTCGCTGCGCGACAACACCAAGCGCACCGCCTATTCCCTCGAACCGGAACTCATCACCAACCTCTTCGACCGCAAACGCGAAAAACGCCGCCTTCTGGCCTTCGATGACATGCCTAAGACGCTCGTCCAGGCCATCGTTTCCGTCGAGGACAAACGCTTTTTTGAGCACGCCGGCTTTGATCCCCTCCGTATTGCCAAGGCCGTCTATATCAATGTGAAGAAAGGCCGGAAGGAAGAGGGCGCCTCCACGCTGTCCATGCAGTTGTCGCGCAACTTCTGGCTCAACCTTGACAAGAACTGGAAGCGCAAGATCGAAGAGTCGCTCATCACGCTCGTCCTGGAACAGAAACTGACCAAACAGCAGATCTTTGAGTACTACGCCAACATGATCGACCTCGGCCGCCGCGGCAGCTTCGAAATTCGGGGCGTCGGCGAGGCCGCGCAGGCGTTCTTCGGGAAGGATGTTCGCTCCCTGACCCTCGCTGAGTCGGCCACCCTTGCCGGACTCATTCAACTGCCCAGCTACCGCAACCCGCTCCGCTGGCCGGATCGGGCCAGGGCGCGCCGCAACGTCGTGCTGGGGTTGATGCGCGACAACGGCTACATCACCGACAAACAGTATGCCGAGGCCAGTGCAGAGCCTTTGAATGTGGTCAAAGGCGGCGCCGATCAGGGCGATGCCCCTTATTTCGTCGATCTCGTCAACGATTTCCTCCAGGAGTCATTGTCCGAACACGACTTTACCGCCCGCAGTTACCGCGTCTACACCACGCTCGACACCGACCTGCAGCGCGATGCGGTGGAGGCGGTGCGGCTCGGCATGGTTGAGGTCGAGAAACAACTGGCGCGGCGCAAGAAGCCGAATCCCGGCGGCGCCCAGGTCGCGCTCGTCGCCATGGATCCGCTCTCCGGCGAAATCAAGGCCCTCGTGGGGGGGCGCAACTACGGTCTGTCCCAGTTGAACCGCGCCGTGGCCAAGCGCCAGCCGGGATCGAGCTTCAAGCCCTTCGTCTACGCCGCGGCCTTGAACACCGCTCTGAACGGCACCGGCACGGTTTTCACGCCGACCACCATGGTGGAAATCTCCGATAGTCGAATCATCAAA
>CAZWDD010000092.1:0-418 GCA_964632345.1 uncultured Solibacteraceae bacterium
CGAAACCCGCATCCCGGATCGCTCCGCCACCGTCGTCCTCTACTGCGGCGGCGGCTACCGCTCCGTCCTCGCCGCCGATGCCATGCAGCGCATGGGCTACTCCAACGTCCACTCCCTCGCCGGCGGCTGGCGTGCCTGGAACGACGCGGGCCTCCCCGTCGAAAAGTAGCTCCCTACCGGAACAGCACGTAGTCCAGACACCGCCAGATCACATAGATCAGGCACACGCCTTCAATGAATCGGAAGATCTTGAAGAACGTCTGCGACATGAACTCGAACCGGATCATCATCGCGCACACCACCCCGCCATAGATGAAGTTCGCCTCCAGAAACGACCCCACCGTCTTCTGGTAGAAAACCATCCCCAAATAGTAAATCAGCGGCCAGTTATCCTCCGCCGCCAACTTTCCACGTACGG
>CAZWDD010000092.1:428-12831 GCA_964632345.1 uncultured Solibacteraceae bacterium
CGCAAACCACCAGCGCCAGCAGTTCAAGATCCGTAAAGCGGAAGGACATTCTCTTAGAAAGAATAGCTCAGACTGACAAATCCTGTATGAGCCGAGTAATCCTGCAGCCGTAGTAACCGCTCCGCATAGTCGTAGTACTGCCATCCGGCGTTCCACCGCAGATTTCGCCGCAACACCACCGAGACCCGCGCCTGCGGCGATAGAAATGATACCGGGAACACCTGCGCCCCGGCAAAAAGCGGTAGCGTTCCGGGCGTCTGCAATAGCCCCGCCTGCGGTCGCGGCGTCGCCGCGCGGTCCTCTGTCCGCACGACTCCCGCGTAGAAATCCACCCGCTTCCGCACCTGTATCTGCGCCCCGGCGTGAAGCGTATGCAGCCGGCTCAGATAATAGGATCGCTCCCCTTCCACCAGCGTAAAATCAGCAAAATACGCCAGCCCCGTCAACGTATCCAGGTGCGCAAACTGATACCCCGCGTCCAGCCGAACTCCCGGCACCGGCGTCCACCCGCCATCCACCGCCCACGTCCGCCCCGTCGAGGAGTGCACAAACAGATTCGCCGAATTCGTGTTTGTGAACGACCGGTAGGACGCCGACAATTCCCCCTTCGCCGCCCGGTAATCCGCCCGCGCCTGGATCGCCTGATAGTCCTTGTCGCTCGTCGGGTAAAACGGCCGGTCGTTGCGCCCGGTCTCCGCGCTGAAAAGCACCCGCAGCGGCTTCACCGGCTGCAGCCGGATCCCGCCCGCCCCGGCGTGCTGCCGGTTGAACTGTTCGGTCGGCCGCGGCAGGCTCGCGATCTCCGTGTCCAGCAGTTCCACCGACCGGATCCGCCGCTGCGAGTATTGATAGTTACCGAACAGCCCCACCCATTTTCGCGGCTGCCACGAAGCTTCACTCGCGTTCGATAGGTTCCGAATGCCCAGAGATTGGAACGACGCCAGCGCGAATCCCGTATCTCCATTGTTCAGTTCCGTGTACCGCCCGTCGCCCTCCATCCGGGTCTGGTGGTACCCGGTCTGGTTCGTCACCGTCCAACTCTCCGCCGGGCGCCACGCCAGCGTCAGGTATCCCGTCGTCACCTGCCGGTTGCCGCTGCCGGCCACGAGCAACTGCCGGTTCCGGTCCGCGCTGAACCGCTCCGTCCCCCGCGCAAACTCATCGAAGACGAAGTTCCGCTGTCCGTCGGAATGCGTGAACCGCCCCTGCACCGAAAACCACGCCGCCGGGTCGGCCCGCAGATAGCCCCGCCAGTACGGCGTCCGCCCGCGCACCGGCTCATCCCGCCGCAGAAACTGCAACGTCGTGCGGTCCTCCGGATTCGCCCCGGCATCGAAGGCGCCGTTCGCATAATTCGTATCGTCCTTGAAAGTCTCCCACCCGCGCGTCACCGACACCTTCCACCGCTTCAACTCCAGCGCCGCTCCAGCCCGGTACTCTCGCTGCATCCGCCGCACGTTGGCAAAGTGGCGGAACTCATCGCCCCGCGTATCGAACCACTGCCCCGTCGATAGCCCCGCCCCCGTCTGCCCGTTCTGGCTGTACCCCAGCAGGATCCGCAGCCGCCCCTGTGGCAGCAGCGTCACGTCATGATCCTGCATCTGCCGGTTCGTGGCCAGGAAGCGGTCCCCACCCGAAATCGTCAACGCCGGATTGAAAAACTCGTTGGACCGCCACAGCAGGTCGTAACGGTAGAGCGCGTTCTTCTGAATCCGGAACGAACTGAACTGGTACGGATCGTTGCCGATTCCCCGCAGCGAAAGCAGAATCTCATCAAACGCGCTGCCCTTCCCGTTCCGCGAGTGCACCCCCAGCGTGCCGCCCAGCAACCGGATGCCGTTGCCGAAATTTACATCGCTGCGGTACTTGCCGCGATTCCCCGTCACATCGTGGAAACGGTAGCCCATCTCCCACGAGTTCGTAATGTTGTATGGGCCCGCATTGTCGCCCAGCGGCGAACCGGCCGCCTGTGGCGTCGGCGCCACCACCGGCTGCCCCATCACGGCCAGCGCCGCCGCCAACAGCCCGGAGAACGGAATCAGGCGCCTCATCGCTGAAACGTCCTATCGGCATTCGAGCCGTGTATCCGCACATGGCACGTCACGCAGTTCCGGTAGCGCGGGTCGGCCATGTTGTGCGACGCCGATTGCAGCGCCACGCCGTCCGCCTGCCTCCCGAAACTCCCCGCCCCGTTGTGGCACTCCAGGCATAACGTGAAAACCACCGGCCGCTTCAGCAGCCGCGCATTCGTCGACCCGTGCGGCGAATGGCACGCTTCGCACCCATCCACTCGCACCGCGGCGTGTTCAAACAGAAAAGGCCCCCGCTTATCCGTGTGGCACTTCAGGCACGACTGTTCATTCTGCAGCCCCGCCACCACCATCCGCGGCCGGCGCCCCATCTTCCACACCGGCGCATCCGCCCCGTGCGGATTGTGGCAGTCCGCACACGTCATAAACCCTTCGTTCACCCGGTGCTTCACTGGCAGTGAGAACTGCGCCCGCACGCCCGCATGGCACCCGTAGCACACCTCCTCCTGACGCTTGGCCAGCAGATGCCGGTTCGATTCCGCCTTGTGAATCGAGTGACACGACGTGCACACAATATTGGCCTCCGTATGCGGGCTCCGCCGGATATTGCTCCTGTTCACATCCCCTTCATGGCACCGCAGGCAGGCGTCCAGAATCTTCCCGGCCGGCAGAACGGAGAACGCCACAATCGAGTCCTTCCCGCCCTTGGCCTCCACATGCCGCTTGCCCGGCCCGTGGCACCCCTCGCATCCCGTATCCGCCGCCTCCAGGTTCTTCGCCACCAGCGTCTTGGCATGCGGATTCCGGAAAAACGGGAGCGCCACGTTCGGGTGGCAGGTCCGGCAGACGGCGCTGCCCACATACTCCGCCCTCGCCCCGGCGGGCTGGGCGGGCGCCATGCCCCCGGCGGCGCCAAGAATCAGAAATAGCAGAACTCGCACTGGAAACGGACCCATGAATCGTCTTTGCCACTATAGGGCATTTCCAGGGTCGAAATTGTGAATTCTCACCGCCTGAAGATCACAGAATTCGGCGAATCTGTTCCCGGAACCGCGAGTACGCCCACGACGCCACGATCAGCAGCAGCCCCAGCACAATGAAGGACAGAATCCGGCTCAGCGTATCCAACTGCGAGAAATCGTGGAAAAACAGCTTTGCCAGGCATAGCCCGAACAAAACCAGCCCCGTAATCCGCAACTGCCGACGCTGCACCGCAATGCCCGCCCCCAGAAACGCCGCCGCCTCCCCGCTCCAGGCCAGCGTCAGGCTCCGGCCGCTGACGAAATCCTGAATTACCGCCGTCACAAACACCGCCGCCACCACCCCATGCGCCGCCCCCGCTACGCGCGCCGCCCCCTTCGCCGGCGCCACGTGCATCGCCAGCAACGCCGCCGCCACCACCACCTGTGCAGCCAGGTCCTGCTGCCGCCCCGCCGTGTGGAACATCCAGTACAGCACCGCCAGCACCTGCGGCAGCAGCGCGCTCCACCCGAGCGACGCCCCGGTCCGCGTCACGCCCGCCACCCAACTCACCGCCGCCGCCCACGCCCACGCCGCCGGCAACCAGTTGGTCTCCCCGATCCAGCGGTATAGCAGCGCCCCCACATAGAACTGCATCAACAGAAACGTCACCCCGCGCGATGGACTCTCCGGAATCGCATACCCGAAGGCCGCATACAGCACCGCCGGCAGCCCGATCGTCACCCACAACATCTCCTCCGGTACCCGGGCGGCCAGCAAGCACACCGAAAGCGCCGCCAGCGCCAGCCCCGCCCAGCGGCCCTCCCGCATCCCCCGCCAACGCAGCAGCAGTCCCGTCGCCCCGCCCGCAATCGTCAGCAGCACCGGCCGCAGATGCTTCGGCGTGAAGTCCACCAACAGTCCACCAGCCGTCAGCACCACCCCCACCGTGTACCAGGCGCCGCCCCGCAGAAACAGCCGGTTGAACAGAAACGCCCCCGCCAGCGACCAGTACAGCGGCCGGTACCGCCCCTCCCCCGCCACCGCTGTCACAGCAAACAACACCGCCCCCAGGCCCCGCAGATACCCGCTGCCGAACAGCCACCCCGCCGCCGCCACCGTCTGCGCCAGCAGCGCCAGCGCAAAGCCGCGCTCCATCCCCGTGAATCGCTCCAGTATCAGCGCCGCCGTGAATCCGGCCGAATACGTCACCGAGGCCCGGAACCCGCCCCACACCGAGTCGTCCTCCAACTCCCGCTCCGCGTTCCAACGCCCCCGCAGCGCCCCGCTCACCAACTGCGCCGCCGCCATCGATCCCATCATCCACGACGGATTCCACCCCCCGCCCGACGGCCACACCGCCACTGTCGCAAACAGAAATCCCGTCAGGTTCAACGGCGCTATCGGGAACCGCGCCCCGCGCCGCTTCATCGCCAGATCGTAGGCCTCCAGGATCACCCAGTACAGCCACAACACCGGCTCGCCAATGGCCACGAAATACCGGTCTTTGTCTCCCGTCGCCAGGTCGAAGCCGTAAGCCGCATACGCAAACAGCGCCCCCGCCGCGCTCAACCCCTGCCAGCCGAACTTCCACGCCACCGCCAGCAGCCCCAGCAGCAGCGGCAGCGACGCCGCCGCCGAAAACCGCGTCAACGACGAGATCGCAATCGCCACAAACGCCGCCAGGCACGCAAGCCCCGTCACCGTCTGGTTCCGGTACCGCAGCGAATGCACGATCATCCCACCCGCACCCCCCAACAGCAGCAGCAACCCCACTCCGGGACTCTCGATCACGCGCGACGCCTCCAAACCGTGCGCCGCAAAGACCGTGAAGTACAGCCCCGCCCAGCCGCCCCCAATGAGAGCCTGCCCCAGCGTCCGGTACGCCGCCTTCCGCTCGGCCGCCATCCCGCCCCCGAGCAGCGCCTGGCTCGTCGCCGCCCCCGTCAGAATCCGCCCCAGTGGCCCCATCGCCGTCAACGAGAAGCCCAGGAACACAGCAATTCCGATCAGCAGCAGCAGCACCCCCAGCTTGCTCAGCCAGTTCCCCCCGATCAGCGACTCCAGATCCAGGCTCTTCCCGGCCGGCGCCACTTGCGGACCCACCGGCGCCGCTTGCGGACCGACAGGCGGTGCTTGCGGAGCTAAAGGCGGCGCTTGCGGCGCCATAGGCGGCTGCCAGGCCGGCGCCAGCGGCACCGGCGGGGGCATCACCGGCACAGCCCCTGACGCCGTCGCGGGAGGAGGAGGCAACGGAGGCGCCGCCGCCCCACCGCCCCCGGCCAGCCACACTTCCATCTCCCGGATCCGCGCGTTCAATACAGCAATCCGCGCCTCCATTTCCTGCAGCCGCCCGCGCACCCACAGAACCACTACCGCGGCGACAATCAGGCCCAGGAAAAGTATCATATGGCGGTCAGCTGATCAGCACTTCCTCCAACATCGCCGAAGGCACGCGGAGGCCAACGAAAAACTGCCCAAATTTAGCATATTTCGCGCTCACTTCGTCGAACCGCATCTCATAGATCAGCTTTTTGAACACCAGCGGGTCGTCGGCAAACAGATCCACACCCCACTCCCAGTCGTCCACCCCGATCGATCCCGTGATGATCTGCTTCACGTCATCGGCGTACCGCCGCCCCACCATCCCGTGCTCGTGCATCATCCGCTGCCGCTCCTCGATCGGTGCCGAATACCAGTTGTTCACCTCCCCGCGCAACCGGTCCATCGGATAGAAACACACATACTTCCGGTCCGGAAACGTCGGGAACAACCGCGGCGCCATCGCCTCCCGCTGCCGCCCCAGGATCGCCTGTATCTCCGCGTTCCACTCCTCCGTATGCGGCGTCAGGCCTCGGTCAAGCAACCCCCGGTAGTTCTTCACCGTCGACTCATACAGTCCCAACTCCACCACCGACACATAAGAGTGAACCTGTTCCAGCAGCGTCCCGATCGACAGATCCGCCAACTGGATCTCCGAATGGTGCAGCTCCGAGGCATGCTCCCGGAAATGGATCACCATCAGATCCGCCTTGTGGCCGAACATCGTGAAGATCGCCGACGGAAATTTCTCGTCCCCCTCCCACCCGGCCAGCAGCCCGCCCAGTTCTCGCAGCATCAGCTTTTTCCTCCCCGTATCGAGCGTGTTCCAAACACTCCGGTTCAGACGGAAGAACTGGTGCATCACCCAGGACCCTTCCAGGGTCAGAGGCATGGCCGGCAGCGAGGCAGGGGTTGTCATATTTTCCTCCTTCTAATGTAACTAAGGTTTTTCAACTATTCAGATTCTCTCCCCTCCTGCCGAAAGACATCGTAGGGGCGAAGGAGTGTCCCGCAACACCCTATGAATCGAGTATGGATCGCACTATTGGCCGTCGCCGCCTTCGCCGCGGTGTCCGCCAGTGGACAAACCACCCAGACCCGGATCTTCACCGATCCTCCTGGCGCATCGTTCTTTGTGGACGGGACCAAATACACGAGTTCAGCAACCTTCTTCTGGCCCAAGGGCAGCCGCCATACCGTCTGGACCGACGTCAACCAGAACACCGGCGGCACCACACGGATGTCGTTCCAGGGCTGGGTGGACGATAAGGGCCTCCTGCAGGCCGGCGGCGAGTACATCACCGTGACCGCGGACCCCAGCTTCCTGTCGCTCCGCGGCAACTTCGGCGTCGAACATCGCATCGACTTCCATTTCAACAGCCAGTTCGCCGGCGACCTTCCCGATATAACCCAGAACATGACCATCCCCTGTCCCGCCAGCGGCTCTCCCACCAGCAACGGAGTCCCGGGCAATTTCAACGGCAACGGCCCCGGCGTCCTATTCATCAACGGCCAGTGCGTGGCAAGCTCCGTCTCCGTCTGGGCGGCCAACGGTGCCACCCTGACCCTGAACGCCTTTCCCGCCCGCGGTTTCGTCTTTGAAGGGTGGGTCCTAAACGGCGGCCCGCCGCCGGACAGCTTCCTGCGCAACTACATCGTCAACGGCCCCGCCGTCCTCTCCCCGCGCTTCGCCCCAGCCAAGCGGGTCACCTTCCAGAGCGATCCCCCGGGGCTGAACATCACCGTCGACCGCAACGTCATCCCGACCCGCAATCCCACCGACAACCTCCCCTTCCTAACCCCACCTTGGGAATTCGACTTCGCCGAAGGTTCCACGCACATTCTGGGAGCCCCGCCCTCGCAGTACGATCTCAGCGGACGGCTCTGGGTCCTCGAAAGCTTTGCCATCGATGGTGCGCCCATCGGAGGCGAGGGCACCCTCTTCCGCGCCGTCGGCGCCAACATCCCGGTCACCATCACGGCGCGGTTCGTCCGCGGTACGCATGTCTCCATCCTCACCAACCCGGTCGGCCTCCGGCTCACCATCGACGGACGCACCAACTGGCCGTCCTACAACTTCGTCTGGGGCGTCGGGTCCCGGCATATCATCACCGCTCCCCTGGAAACAACGGACGCCCGGGGACGCAAGTACCGGTTCCTCGGCTGGGCCGGCGGCGGCGAACCGACCCAGGAACTCGTTGTCCCGGCGGAGAACGAACTCGGCGGCGTCCGCCTCGTGGCCAATTACGAAATCTACCCCCGCATCGTCATCTCCGGCTCGAACCCGGGCGTGCGCCTCCAGGTCGATGACGCCGTCTGCCCGCTCCCGTGTACCTTGGACCGTCCCAACGGCGCCGCCGCTACGCTCTCCGTCCCAGACCTCGTCAATCTCGGCCCGAACTCGCGCCTCCACTTCGATAGCTGGTCGGACGGCGAATCGGCCACTCGTGCCATCACATTTTCCGCCGATCGCCAGTTGGTCTTCCGCTACCGGAAATTCAACCGCCTCGAACTGGTCGCCGACCCCGGCGCCGGCGCGGACTTCGTGGTCAATCCCGCTTCCCCGGACTCCTTCTACGCCGAGGACGCCACCGTCGGCGTCATCGTCGAACCCCGGGAGGGCTACAAGTTCCGCCGCTGGGAAGGCGACCTGTCCGGTACCCAGGCCGCCGTCGTCGTCTCCATGACCTCGCCCCGCCTCCTGCAGGCCCAATTGGATAAGGTGCCCCACATCTCCTCGGCCGGCATTCGGAACGCCGCGGGCGAAACCCCGGTCAAGGCCGTCGCCCCCGGCTCCATCATCTCCATCTTCGGCTCCGGCATGTCGGACGCCTATGTCCTCGGCCCCAACGCCCCACTCGTGCAGACGCTCGGTAACGTCACGGCGCGCATCGGGGACCGCCTCCTCCCCCTCCTGTTCGTCTCTCCGGAGCAGGTCAACGCCTATCTGCCTTCCGATCTTGCCGATGGCGAACACAACGTCGCCGTTCGCAACGGCGCCCAACCGGAAATCCCCGGCAAGCTCGTCATCGCCCGTCATGCGCCAGGCATCTTCGGCCAGTTGATTGAGGAGAAGTTCATCGCCGCCGTCCAACGGCCCGATGGCTCGCTCGCCTCCCCTGACCATCCGGCGAAACGCGGCGAGACCGTTACCTTCATGGGCACCGGCTTCGGCGCCTATCAGCGCCCGCTCCTCGATGGCTTCCCCGCGCCCCAGAACCCCCCGAATCCGCTCGCCGTCCAACCGCAAGTCGTCGTCGGGGAGAACGCTCCTCTCAAGGTCGAATTCGCCGGCGCCGCGCCCGGAATGGTCGGCGTTACCATCATTCGCTTCCAGATCCCGGAGGACTGGCCAGCCGGACTCATCGAACTGCGCATGCGCCAGGGCGATGTCGAAACCAACACCGTCGTCCTGCCTGTGGAGTAACTCCATGCCGCGTAGCGACACCATGAAACGCACCGGTCTCTTCCTTCTCGCCCTCAGTGCCCTCGCGCACCTGCCGGCGGCGAGCGCACCGGTCACCGGCGGCGCCGAGCCGCTCGCCTGGCGATTCGCTCACCCCGAGGCCCAGGTACTGGCCGGCGTCAATCTCGCCCGGCTCGCCGATTCCCCCGCCGGCCTCCACCTGCGATCCCAGTTCGCCGCCGCACTCGGTCCTTCCCTCATCGAACAGGCGGAAATGCTTCTGCTGTCCTCTGTCGATATCGCCGGCGGCAAACGCGCCGACGTCCTAATCCTGTCCGGCAACCTCACGCTCGCCAATCTACGCAGGATGGCCATGAAGGAGGGCGCCAGAATCTCCTCCTACAAAACCCTCGAAATCGCCGCCCCCGCCGGCGCCCGCGCCCAGGACCCCCATCTCGCCTGGCAGCCCGCCGCCGCCAGCACGGTCGTCCTCATCGGCACCCGGCCGGCCGTCCAGGCCGCCTACGACCGCAGCAAGGCCCACCTTGACTCGCTCGAATCCGTCAACCCCATCTTCAAACGCGCCCGCGCCCTGCGTTCGCAGTTTCCGGTCTGGGTCGCCTGCGAAGGAATGCCCCTCGGCGCCGGCCCCAAAGCGGTTTCCCTCCTCTCGGAAGACGAATCGGAGAACCCCGGCTGGGTCGAGGGCCTCGACATCGCCTTCCGGCTCGACCAGTCGCCCACCGCGAACTTCACCATTGCAACCTCCAACGAGGCCACCGCCGAATTCGTCCTCCAGCAACTGCGAGACTCGGCCGCCGAACCATTCCTGCTGAAACCCTGGCTCTCCAATCTCAAAGGCGAACTCGACGGCGGAACCCTCTCCCTGGCCTCACCACTCGACGACCCCGCCGCCACCGCCCGCGTCGCCCCCCTGCTAGCCGCCTTCGGCCTCCCGGTCGACGCCGCCCCGCCCCCCTCTCCCGCCGTCGTCCAGGTCCGCGCCAAAGTCAGCGCCAATGTCCCCGCCCACAACATGCCCAGCCTCCGCCCGGACACCGAAACACCCCATCCCGCCCCGCCGAAAAAGCTCTTCGTCCGCATCAGCGGCCTCGACGAAGGAACCCGTTCCATCCCCTATGGTTCCAACCGTTGACCGTCCCGCCCTCCGATTTTGCACCGCTCCGGCGCCGTGTCGTATACTGAGAGGGTTCGCTTCCGCGAAGCGGCAGCAGTGTGAGTAGCAGTAGGGTAACCGTCGGTCGTCTGTATGTTCATTGATATCCGAGAGTTGGAGCAAAAGCCGGTTGTTTTTTCGCAGACGCTTCCAGCCGGGGTCGTCCCCTTCAATGCGGATTTTGAACAGCTGACGCCGTTGGAATCCACCGGCCGGGCCGATTTGCAGTCCTCTACCGATGAAATTCGGGTCCAGGGCTCCCTGCAGGTTACGCTCGGTATGACCTGCGATCGCTGTGCGGAACCGTTTCAACAGAAGATTGACCAGGAATTTGATCTGATCTACGCTCCGCCGCCGGAAACCAACCCGGGAGCAGAGATCGCGATCGGCCCCAGTGACAGCAACATCGCCTTCTTCGAAGGGAATGGGTTGGAACTGAACGATATTTTGCAGGAGCAGGTACTTCTCGCAATCCCGTTGCAGCGGCTATGCCGCGCCGATTGTAAGGGAATTTGCCCCACCTGTGGACAGAACCGGAACGAAACCGCCTGTCAGTGTAGAGAACGGATCGTCGATGACCGCTGGTCCGCCCTCAAAAACCTCTAACGAAATCCCGCAAGTAAGGAAATACGATGCCGAATCCCAAACGACGCCATTCCCAACGCCGCTCCTCGACGCGCCGGGCGCATGACCACCTGGCCAAGCCGGCGCAGTCGGAGTGCCCGAACTGCCACTCTCCGAAGATGCCGCACCGGGCCTGCCCCTCCTGCGGGTTCTACAAGGGACGCGCCGTCATCGAAGTCGCTGAGCAGTAACGGGAAGCGGCCCTGTGCCAGAACCGTTGGTGTCCATCGCCGTTGACGCGATGGGTGGTGACCACGCACCGAAACCGGAAGTAGAAGGAGCGCTCCGCGCCGCTCGCCACCTGCCCGTCGAGGTCGTCCTCGTCGGGCGGGAGGAGATTGTGCGCGCCGAACTCGACTCCCACCACCCCGGCTGGCAGCGCCTCCCCATCCGCATCCATCACGCCAGCGAGGTGGTGACCATGGATGACGGCGCCGCCAAATCCCTCCGGCAGAAAAAGGATTCCTCCATCCGCGTCGCCTGCCGCCTCATGCACGATGGCGCCGTCCAGGGCGTCGTCTCCGCAGGCAATACCGGCGCCGTCATGGCCACCTCGAAAACCGTCAACGGCATGGTGCGAGGCGTGGACCGCCCCGCCCTCGCCTCCGTCTTCCCCACCGTCAAGGGGAAGCCCGCTGTCATGGTCGATGTCGGGGCCAATGTCGACGTCACTCCCGATCTCCTCGCCCAGTTCGCCCTCATGGGCGAGCTCTACTCCCGCCTGATCTTCCATACGGACCGGCCACGCGTCGGCCTCCTCTCCATCGGCGAGGAAGAGCACAAGGGCAACGAACTCACCAAGGCCGCCACCCCGCTTCTCAAGGAACTCCCCATTCACTTCATCGGCAACGTGGAAGGCAGGGATCTCTACACCGGCCATGCCGACGTCATCGTCTGTGACGGCTTTGTCGGCAACGTCGCCCTCAAGGTCAGCGAAGGCCTCGTCGAAGTCGGCAAGCACCTCATGCAGGACGCCGTAAAGGCCTCCGTCAGCGGCAAAATCGGCTACCTGCTCGCTCGCAGCGCCCTCTCCGAAATGAAGCGCCGCGTCGACTATTCCGAGTACGGCGGCGCGCCTCTGCTCGGCGTCAAAGGCTGCACCATCATCTGCCACGGCCGCTCCAACGCCAACGCCATCAAGAACGCCATCCGCGTCGCCGCCGAGTTCGCCCAGTCCGATCTCAACCGCCGTCTCGAAGCGGGCCTCGCCCACGTCCGCGGCCACGCCGCCGGACACTGACGCGGCCTCCGGCGCAGCGCGCCCCGGCGGGATTCGGGATACATTGAAAATGGTGAGAATCCTACTCCTTTCCCTGCTCGTGGCCCTCGCCCTCCCCGCGCAGCAGAACGCCGTCCGCTTTGCCCTTGCGCCGGAACAACCCTCCGCCGCCCCCGGCAAACCCCTCCGCCTTCGCCTCCAGGCCGAAATCGAAAAGGGCTGGCACCTCTACTCCGCCACCTCCCCGGTCACCGCCACCGCCACCCGCATCACCGTCCCCGAAGGGGCCCCCCTCACCATCACCCGCATTCTCCAACCCAAAGTCGAGGCGAAGTTCGACCCCGCTGCCGGCGCCTCCACCGAAAGCTACGAGGACAACGCAGCCTTCCTCATCGACGCCATCCTCAGCGACTCCGCCGCCCCCGGCCCGCTCGAAATCTCCCTCCAGGTCCGCTCCTCCGCCTGTAACGACAAAATCTGCCTGCCCCCGCGCCGCCGCACCGTCACCGCTTCGCTCGTTGCCGACCCGGCCGCCCCGCCCCTCGCGTCCACCGCCATTCCGGACGGCTACATGGAGGCCAACCCGCCCGCCAAGTCCTCCCCCCCCCCCCCCCCCCCCCCCCCCCCCCCCACCCCCAAAAGGCGGCAGGGCCGCAGCCGCCAAC
>CAZWDD010000092.1:12841-17643 GCA_964632345.1 uncultured Solibacteraceae bacterium
CATTTCTACGCGCATAATATTCGACCAGGCGCATCGCCGCCATCTTCACCCCCTGTGTCTTCCCCATGATCCCCTTCACCCTCTCCTACTTCATCAACCGCGGCGAGGGCGGCCGGGGGGAAGGCCTCCGCCAGGCCATCGTCTTCTGCCTCGGCATCGTCGTCCTGTTCACCGCCATCGGCCTGGCCGCCTCCGCCCTCCTCGGTCCCTTCGGCGCCCAGGCCCTCTCGGCCAATATATGGGTCAATGGCGTCATCGCGGCCGTCTTCTTCGCCTTCGGCCTCAGCATGCTCGGCGCCTTTGAGATTACCCTCCCCTCCGGCCTCCTCACCAAAATGAATGCCGCCTCCGGCAGCGGCGGCTACCTCGGCGCACTCCTCATGGGCCTCACCTTCTCCCTCACCTCCTTCGCCTGTGTCGGCCCCTTCATGGGCGCTCTGCTGGCCGCCTCCGTCACCGGTGACCGCCTCCAACCCGCCATGGGCATGGCCTCCTTTGCCACCGGCCTCGCCAGCCCCTTCTTCTTCCTCGCCCTCTTCCCCGCCTACCTGAAGAAACTCCCCAAAAGCGGCGCCTGGATGATGCGCGTCAAAGTCGTCCTATCGTTCTTTGTCTTCGCCATGGCCGTCAAGTATCTCAGCAACGTCGACGCCGTCCTGCACTGGGAACTCCTCAGCCGCGAGCGCTTCCTCGCCCTCTGGGTCGTCCTCACCGCCATGCCCGCTCTCTATCTGCTCGGCTGGCTGAAGTTCGAGGGCATCCGGCACGATGAGCCCGTCTCCATCCCCCGCCTCCTCATCGGCAGCCTCGTCCTGGCCCTCTCGTTCTTCCTCCTCTCCGGCCTCTTCGGCGCCCCGCTCGGCGAGATTGACGCCTATGTCCCCGCCTCCACCCGCGCCGCCGCCGGCGGTGCTCCCGGCGCCCCCGCCCTCGCCTTCGCCAAGAACGATCTGCCCGGAGCCCTCGCTCGCGCCAGGGCCGCCAACAAACTCGTCTTCCTCAACTTCACCGGCTACACCTGCACCAACTGCAAGCTCATGAAGGCCAACATGTTCCCCCGCCCGGAAATCGCCGCCGAAATGAGTAAGTTTGAACTCGTCGAACTCTACACCGACGGCCTCGACCCCGATAGCGAAGCCAACCAGAAGTTACAGGAAACCACCCACCAGACCGTCGCCATCCCCTACTACGTCATCCTCGACGCCGACGGCAAAACCCTTCGCTCCTTCCCCGGCCTCACCCGCGACCCCCAGGAGTTCCTCCGCTTCCTCAAGGGCTGAGCCGGCCGGCCTCCTTAGCCGATGGCAACGCTCGTCAGCGTGGAGCGTGGCTGCGGAGCACCCGCGGGACACACGGAAAAAGGCACCTCGGGTCCGCGCGCCACCCCTTCCGGCACAATCAGGTTGATCTGATACAGGCCCGGATACTCGGGCACGAGTCCGGCGAACAGAATCCGCTCCCGCGGAACCGGCACGGAGCCGGTCAGCACCTGCGGCGTCCGGATCAACCGCCGTAATTTCACATTCGAGAGTCCCGGCGCACAAACCGATTCCGCGCACAAGCTCCACCCGGCCGGAACCGGCGGGCCCACCGCGCCCGTGCTGTTGCCATACAGCACGATCACATCGCCCGCCCCCGTCCGTCTCGCGAAAGCCTATAGAGCGCCGGCGCCTGTTCGGCGAACTCGAGGCGCTCGGTCCCACGGGACCCGCTCGCAGTCGTCACCTGCAGCGTCACGGGGCCGGCCGCCGGTCCGTACGGCAGTTGCGCGTTGATCTGCGTCGGAGACACGAAGTACAGCGGCGCCGGTGTCCCATTCACAAGCGCCCTCGTCCCTTCGGTCTCGTCCGGCAAAGGCACACGGGACGCCGTTGCGAGTTTCGCCCCAAGGTTCCGGCCGAAGATCGACACCACCGCCCCTGGAGCAGAATCGAATCCTCCGCCGGACCGGAAGGACCCCGCGTTCACCGTCCCGGCAATCGACGGGGCCTCCGGCGCGCTGGCCAACGCGGGACTCGCAACCGCCACGCCGCTCAACCCGTTCGACAACGTCTATTGGAATACGATCTCGCCCCGGTTACTCAGTCGCTTGCCCGACGGAAGCGCGAGTCCCAACTCTCTCACCGTCGATCCGAAAAGCGGATCGTTCACCCGGATCACAACGTCTCGCGCCGGATCTCCCCCGGTCAAGATTCCCGCCCCTCCGGTTTGGATCGAACCCAGGAAGGCCACCTGCCCTTGATCGTTGAACTGTTGATCATCCCATAGCGGATGCTCCCAATCGAACCACCCGGCGCCGGCCCACTCGGGGCACTCACCTCCAGCAGCCGGCTGCCGCTCTTCTTATAAGTGCATCCGTCGCACTGGGATACCCCGGTTGCAGGGAAAGCCACTTCGCCGCTATTGTTAATCGTCGGCCCCAGCAAAAACAGGGCGACAAACACGTTGGCGCGCGGAACTTCATTCTCTCCCACCCCTTCCCTCTGGGTGCCCGCGCGGTCGACGGTCAGAATCCGGGTTGTCGCACGCAACGCAACGGTTCCTTCATCGTTCACGGAAACGTGCAGTAGATTCGCAACGTTGCTGCTCTGGCTGTACACCGTAGTCAATCGCCCGCCAGACCACAGTGCCAACCGGGTTCCCTCCATGAGCAGCACTGCGCCGCGATTGTTCAATCCGAGTACCCGCGGCGGGAGTACCTGCCCCGTTGACGCGAATAGCCGGGTCAACTCTCCTCGCGGGGAGGCCGGAAAAGGCCACCGTCCCGTCATCGTTGATCGCAACAGCAGCCTGAAACGGGCTGAAACCCTGCCACCAGAAACGGAGTCCCCGGCGCATTGTCCGCCACTTTGCGAAAAGTGTATCTGGCCTGCTGGGCCATCAGCAGGCCGGCCGGCACCATTAGGAACGCGGAGGCCTGGAACAACAGCCGGCGCAATCTCCAATGGCGCATTTCGAAAACTCCTCAAGGCAAAACAGAGTAAGCAATCGCCCCTTGACGGCACCCCCGCAACCGGCAAACCGGCTACGGCGCAAGGCCCGGCGTAGGCGATTGGGATGGTTACTCATCTATACGACTCACCCGCCGCTTTTTGCGAAAACGAACGTCGCCGCCGGTCGAGCCCTTTCCTGACCTTCGCGCAGAGCCCTATAATGCGGGATGGTTATGATGCCGGTTTCCCGCCGCCACTGGATCGCCTGCTCCGTTGCGCCCCTGTGCGCCGGCCTCAGCGCTTGTAAACAGATCAAGAATGCCGGCGGCGCCTTCGCCGACCTCATGAAGTTGCAGGCACAACTGTCGCGGAAGCTGGGTCATGCGCAAATCGGCTTGACCATCGTCAACGGAAACCTCCTGCGCATCGAGGTCATCAACTCCTCTCTCTCCGCGCTCCCAGTCCCGGAAAAACAGCGGAAATCGCTCGAAATCGCCCGGTTCGCCTACGACGCCTTTGAATCCCGGTCCCTGCTTTCCAATGTCCTGGTGGTCTTCGCCACCAAGCGTTCCTATCTTCTGGTCATCCACACCCAGGTTGTGGACAGTTCCGTCATTTACCCCGTGCAGGCGCTTGCTCGAACACCGAACACGTGAACGCCCCCGGCTAATGCGGCAACCGCTCCCGCACCACCCCATAAACCCACGTCCCGGCCAGCGCACTCGCCACCGCTACCACCATCACGCTCACCCCGCCCCCCAGCAGTACAAACAGCGGCCCGGGGCACGCTCCCGTCAGCGCCCACCCCAGCCCGAACATCGCCCCGCCCGCCCAGTACCGCGTGCCCCGCTCCTGCTCCTCCTGCACCACGCCCCCGCACAGTTCAACCCGCTCCACCGGCCCTCGCTCCACCAGCCGCCGCCCCACTGCCGCCACCGCAATCGCCGACCCGATGATCCCGTACATATGGAACGCCTGGAACCGGAACATCTCCTGGATCCGGAACCACGAGATCACCTCCGCCTTCGTCAGCGTCACCCCGAACAGGATCCCCAACACCAGATACGCCGCCATCATCGTCCCACCACCAGCGGCAGCACCAGATGCGTCCCCGCCAGCCCCCCGGCGAAAAAGCCCACCACCGCGATCAACGAGTTCTTCTGGAAATCCGACAACCCGTTGATCGCGTGCCCCGACGTGCACCCGCCCGCATAAGCCGTCCCGAATCCCACCAGGAATCCCCCCGCCACCAGCGAAATCAGTCCCCGCGACGTCCCCAGCGCCTCCCAGCTGATCAACTCCTTCGGCACCAGCCCCGAAAAGTCCCGCAGCCCCAAACCCGCCAGCGCCGCCTTCGTCTCCTCGGATATCGCAATCGTCTCCGTCCCCAGCAGCGTCACTCCCAGCCAGCCCCCCAACACCGTCCCCGCCAGGAACGTCAGGTTCCACATCCCCTCCCGCCGCCAGTCGTACCGCAGAAATCGCCCCCGCTTCGGCAGCAGCGCCGCGCACAGGTGGCGCAGGTTCCCGGACACCCCCAGCCGCTTATCCCCGGCCCACAACAACACCGGTACGAATAGGCCGATTGCCGGCCCCGCCACATACCACGGCCATGTCTTTGACAGTACTTCCAACAGCATTTTCGATAGTGTATCGCACGTCCCGCCAATTTCCGGCACTCCCGGCGTTTGCGTTCCCATCACTGCGAAAAATTCTATCTGCCTTGAATTCAACCACTTCCCGCATTTGCCCACCCTGGTTTTGTTGCCATCTCATGGTAGGTTGCAAATGGGTTCAGTTTCATCTGCGCCTGCCGAACGGCCCTCCCCACCCGGAGGGCCGTTCCATTTTTTCCAGGAGGAATCCGCC
>CAZWDD010000093.1:0-17615 GCA_964632345.1 uncultured Solibacteraceae bacterium
GCTGATCCACACCGTGCGGGGCATCGGGTATATGATCGATTTACCGGCGGAAGGTAAGGGATAAGCTCCCGGCCGCCTGTCTTTCCGGCATGCGCCAGCGCATTCAGAGTCTTCGGTTCCGCCTCACCATCAGCTACGTGGTGATCTTTGGAATCCTGCTGACGGCTGTCGGCTTTACCTTCCGGACGCGACTGATGTCCATCATTCAGGACCGCGTGCGGGAAGCTGTCGATGAGGACTGGAACGCCGCGCGCGGATTCTTGAAGGTGGAGAAGGGCCTTGCGATCTGGTCGGCCGACCCGCGCGAGGTGGACCAGACCGTATTCCTCGAACGCTTGCGCCGCTTTGTGCTCGTGGCCGATGCCGACGGCAACGTTCTGGAAATGTCGAACGGCTACCGCCAGCAGGGCGTTGAGACAGCGGCCGAACTCCGCGCTCGTTTCCAGCCCGGAAGCCCGGCGCTGGTGATCAAGGACCAGAGCCAGGACCGCGTCCTGCTCCGTTATGGTGTCTTTCAAAGCGAGGGGAAGCCCTACCTGCTTGTCGTCGGGCGCCGGATGACGAACGTGACGGGCCTGCCCAACGCGTTCATGACAGACTACTTCACCGCGCTGCCGCTGCTGCTGCTCGTCACCGGCGTGCTGGGGTGGTTTATGGCCGCGCGGGCACTCCGGCCGGTGAATCAGTTGGCCGAAGCCGCGCAGCGCATCTCCGGCTCCAGTCTCCATCTGCGCATTCCCCCCCGGAATGCCAACGATGAACTGGATCAGCTCATCGTGGCGTTCAACAAGATGATGGACCGCCTCTCGGAGAGCTTCGAACAGGTGCGGCGGTTCTCCACCGACGTCTCTCATGAACTCCGCACGCCGCTCACCGTCATTCGCGGCCAGTTGGAAGTGGCGCTCATGACGGCGCGCACGGAAGACGAGTTTCGCGACGCGATTGTGAATGCTTTGGAGGACGTGGATCGCATTTCCAATATTGTGCGAGCACTCCTGCTGCTTTCCCAGGCCGAGACAGGGCGCCTGGCGCTGCACAATGAGCCGGTGGATGTCTCAGAGGTTACCGGGGAACTCGTGGAGCAGTTCCGGTCTACCGCCAAGGAGGACGGGCTGGCTCTGACCTGGGAGCTCGAGCCCGATTCGGTGGTGCGCGGGGACCGCACGCAGTTGGACCGGCTGGTAACCAATCTCCTTTCCAACGCATTGAAATACACGCCGCGCGGGGGCCACGTGAACGTGACCGTGAAAAAGGACGCCGGTCAGGTAACGCTCACCGTCTCCGACAACGGGAAGGGCATTCCGGAAGACAGCATCCCGCACATTTTCGACCGCTTCTACCGGGTTCCCGGCAGCGATCCCGCCAAGGGCCTCGGCCTCGGCTTGAGTTTCGTCGCCTGGATTGTCAAGGCCCACAGCGGCACCATCGACGTGAAGAGCGCCGTCGGGAAGGGGACTACGTTCACCATCGTGCTGCCGGCGCTGCGTCGCGAGGGCGACCTCCGTCCGTCCGCCGGTTCCATTCCCCTGGTCGAAGCGAGACAATAGAGCAATGGAACTCTCACTCACCGAGCGCAGCAAAGAGGGGATCGTCATCCTGGATTTGAAGGGGCAGATCGTCGCCGGCGAAGGGGCGGACCGGCTGCGGGACCGGATGAAAGCGCTCGCCGAAGAAGGCAAGGTGAACGCGATTCTCAATCTGGCGCAGGTCGACTATATCGATTCTTCCGGCCTCGGCGCGCTGGTGATGAGTTTTTCGGCTCTCCGCAAGAAGGACGGCAGTCTGAAGCTGTTGAACCTGACGCGGCGCAACGTTGAACTGCTCGTGCTCACGAAACTGGAGACTGTTTTTGAGGTCTTTGATGACGAGCAGAGCGCGGTGAACAGCTTCTTCCCGAATCGCGAGATCAAGAAATTCGACATTCTCGCGTTCCTCCAGCAGCGGAAGTCGGGAGCCGCCGGGGAATGAAGGTCAGGGTCGGAGAGAAGGCCCCCGGCTTCTCCCTGAACGGTTTCTCGCTCGAAGAGGCCGTTGAGCCCGTTTTGCTGGCGTTTTTCAAGATTACGTGTCCGACCTGCCAGCTCGCTTTCCCGTTTCTGCAGCGGTTGGCGGACCGTGGCGGGCCGCGCATCGTCGGCGTCTCGCAGGATGGTCCGGAGGGAACAGCGGAGTTTGCCGAGGCGTTCGGCATCCGGTTCCCACTCGTCATCGACCCGGTTGGTGCCGGCTATCACGTCAGCAATCGCTATGGGCTCACACATGTGCCGTCGCTGCTGCTGGTCGAACCGGGCGGGGAAGTCAGCTGGACCAGCGAGGGGTTCGTAAAGGCGGACCTGACGGCCCTGGCCGAACGCTTCGGCATCGAGTTGTTCGCGCCCGGCGACCGGGCGCCGGTGTTCAAGCCGGGTTGAGGGTCGCGCAACTGACTCCGGTCCGGAGTCGCGTTACACTGGAGAAGGAATGGCATCCAAGATATCGGAAGTACTCGGCAACGCGGCAGCAATCGCGAAGGGCTTGAGCGTCACATTCAAGGAAATGATGGCGCCGACAATCACCGAAGACTATCCGGCGGCGCCGGCAATCTTCCAGGAACGGTTCCGCGGGACTCACGTCCTGCAGCGGGACGAAAGCGGGCTGGAAAAATGCGTGGCCTGCTTCCTGTGCGCCGCCGCCTGCCCGGCCAGCTGTATCTACATCGAGGCCGCCGAAAACACCGAAGCCAAACGCATGAGCGGCGGCGAGCGGTACGCCGAGGTCTACAACATCGACTACAGCCGTTGCATCTTCTGCGGCTTCTGTGTCGAGGCGTGCCCGACCGACGCGATCACCCACGGCCACGGCTTTGAGACGGCCAGCTACAACACGGCCACCCTGATAATGCGTAAGGAGCAGATGCTCACGCAGATCTCCCCGGCCGCTAAGCCGGTGCAGCCGATTGCCAGCGGTGCGGGCGGCCACTAAGCCGCCCTGTCATCATTGAATGCGGTATTGGCTGCGAATCGCGGCGACGTTCTTGCGTGCCTGCGCCTGATAAGGGCTGGCCAACGTTGCGCACTGCTGGTTGAACTTCAACGCATCCACGATTCGCTTCTTATCTCCCTTCGCCCCGTCTCCCAGGCGGAAGTTGGCCAGCCCCAGGTGGAACAGCGTCTCGGCCGCCATGTCCTTGTTCTCCTGCACCAGCGGCAGCGCCGCGCGCAAGGACTTATCGGCATCCGCCCAACGCTGCCCGCTGCTGGCAATCAGCCCCAGCATCCAATGCCCCACGCCAAGCTTCAGGTTCCGGTTCTTCGTCCAGGCAGCCTCGTCCATTCCCCGCGGCGCGGGCTTGGCTGGCAGCGTCTCCACCAGCTTCGTGGCATATCCGGCCGCCTTCGCATGGTCCTTCGCCTCGTAGGCCCTGCTGGCGGCATAGACCAGCATGTCATCATTGTCCGGGCTGGGTCCGGCCAACTCCGCCTCGGCGATGGCTAGCGCCTTGGCGTGATTGCCGGTCTGCTGATAGGCGACGAACAGCATCGGCCGGAGCGGCGCGTTGTATTGCGAGCCGGGGCTGTTGGTGGCCAGCCATTCGGCGAGTTCGATGCGCTGGGCCGGGTCCGCCGCTCCCGCTGCCAGCGTGTAGATGCTGTAGTCGGCGTAGGCATCCACTTGCTTGGCATAGGTGACGGCGCCCTGCCACGTGTTCACCTCGTCCTCATCGGCCGGCTTCGGCGCTGCGGCGGCTCGCCTCGCCGCGCCCGACAGATGCACGGCTGATTTCCGGATACGCCCGGCGTCTTTCAACCCTTCGGCCGCTTTCAGATTGTTGCTGGCCACCGGCACATCGTCCGGATCGGCGGCAAGCACCTTCTCCCCGGCCGCGTACGCCTTCTCGAACTGGCCCCCGGCCAGATACGCCGTCTGCAACTCCCCGAACGCCCACGTCGCCGACTCGTGCGCCGCGTGCTTGCTCGTGAATTCTTCAAGCAACGCGATCTTCTTTGCCGCGTCGGCTTCGTCGACAATCTGCTTCAACAACGCGCCTTCGGCCGTTTCGGAATCGACAGTCAGTTTACGCTTGGCGGCTTCAGCGGTCGGCGCAAATGCAACGAGCGCGAAAATCGTCCAGAGGCACAACAGGCTCTTCATACAGTCCCCCTACGGAATGTGTGGTGATAACGCCAAAAAATGCCACTGCCGATTGTATTGCAATCAGGCAGTGGCTGGCGACTCCGGAGGGTGGAGAAACTAATACCGGCGGGGGAAGTACTGATAGCCCGCTTCGCGAAGCTTGGTTTCGAATTCCTGCTGCTGGGCCGAAGAGGCGATGGGCCCAACCAGTACGCGGCTGGCCGCCGAACCTTCCATTCCGGCCAGATGCACCTCAAAGCCGGCCTGCTGCAACCGCAGCCGCATCGAGTTGTCGAGGGACGGATTCATCAGTCCCACTTGCAGGTAAAGTCCGGCGGCCGGCGCCGGCAGGGCCGGTGGCGCAACGGCGGGTGCCTCCACTGGCGCTTCCGCGGCGGCCACCACCAGCGGCGATGCCTTCTGGGTTGGAGTCACGATTACCGGTGGCGGTGGTATCTCTGTGCGGATCACTGTCGCCGGTTCGTTACGGATCTGCGTGACGGTGCGGCCGGCCAGATAGGCCAGGCAGGCCACCAGACCCGTGAGGAGTGTCATGCCGAGAATCGCCGTGGTCAGCTTGCGGTTTGCCGCGGCGAGTTCCATGTTCTGGGAGGACGGGGACGGAAACGATAGATCGCTCATAGGGCAGTTTTCCTTGCTCAGGAGTTCTATCGGCCTTCTAAGCACTTCGCATTAGACTTGAGAGCGAAAAAAATTCCGCGTCCGTGATTCGCCTTAGCGAAGATGCTCAGTCGTTCCCCTTAGGTGCCTACTTCCACGCCGCCCAGTCGATCTCCCGCATATCCCCGTTTGTCAAAAAGTGCCGGTGCATCGCGAAGGCAAGCGACAGTGACTGCGGCGCATGCCCCTCCTTGGTCAGCTTCAGATACCCGCGAAGCTGCTCCCGGTAGTCCGGATGCGCGCAGTTGTTGATAATCAGTTGCGCGCGTTCGTGCGGGTCCTTGCCCCGCAGGTCCGCCACTCCCTGTTCGGTGATGACAATCTGGACGCTGTGCTCGGAGTGGTCCATGTGGCTGCATAGCGGTACAATTGCGCTGATCTTGCCGCCTTTCGCCGTCGACGGGCACGAGAATATCGAGATATACGCGTTGCGCGTGAAGTCTCCCGATCCGCCAATGCCGTTCATCATCTTCCGGCCCATGACGTGCGTCGAGTTGACGTTGCCGCCAAGGTCCACTTCAATGGCCGTGTTCATGGATATGATGCCCAGCCGCCGGACAATTTCCGGGTGGTTGGAGATCTCCTGCGGACGGAGCAGAATCCGGCTGCGGAAGTACGGCAGATCGCCATAGAACCGCGCCATCATTTCGGGCGATAGCGTCAGCGCCGATGTCGACGCAAAGCTGCACCGGCCGGATTCGAGCAATGGAATCACGGAGTCCTGCAGCACCTCAGTGTACATCTCAAACGCCGGTACCTCCGGATGCCTGCCGAGTGCGGCGAGCACTGCGTTCGCAATGTTGCCCACACCCGACTGCAAGGGGAGAAACGAGCGTGGGATTCGCCCGGCCCGCAACTCGCCGACCAGGAACTCAGCCACATTCTGTCCGATCTTATCGGTAACCGGACTGGGCTCGTCAAAGGCGCTGGCCTCGTCTTCCAGGTTGGTTTCAACGATGCCCGCGATCCGCGACGGATCCACGACCACCATCCCCGCGCCCGCCCGGTCGGAAGCCGAAAAGATGGGAATCTCCTGGCGTGCCGGCGGATCCTTCGGCTCGAAGATGTCATGGATTCCCAGCAGCGACGGGGGATGCCGGTGGTTCCATTCGATCAGAATCTTCTCGGCTCGTTCCAGGTATGTATTGGTGGCGCCAACGGAAGCGGTGAGCACGATGCCGCCGCCGGCCGTAATGTCGCACGCTTCGACGACAGCCCAGTGGATTGGCCCCAGGAACCCGTATCGGACGATCTGCGGGAGCTGCGACAGGTGCATGTCGACGAAGCGCACCTGCCCCGAGTTGATCTGTCCGCGCAGCACCGGGTCGGACTGGTACGGCGTCCGGAAGCTGATCGCCTCGGCGGCGGCCAGCGCCCTATCGAGCGACGGTCCGGTGGAGGCCCCCGTCAGGACTCCAACCTTAAACGGCCGGCCCGCCTGATGCTCCTCTTTGGCGCGCGCAGCCAGCGCCAGCGGAATGGCCTTCGCCGAGCCGGCCGCGGTGAAGCCGGAAAAGCCGATTGTTTGGCCATTGCCGATCATCGCGGCGGCCTCGGCGGCGGAAAAAATCGGATACGGAAGAGGCATGGGGACCTACTTTCTGGGGGGAGGAGAGTCAAAGATACGGAGCAGCGCTTCGGCGGCAGCGGGTGCGGCGGCGCCGGTGGCAACGGCGCGCTCCCATTCCGTCAGGGCGGCGGCGACGCCTTCGTGCGCCCGGAACCGGCTTTCCAGGCCCTGATGGATCAGTTCGGTCAGCCACTGCAGCGCCTGCTCGTGGCGCTGGCGGACCAGCACGCCGGTCGATTCCAGTTGCTGCCGGTGGCGGAGGATGATCTGCCAGATCGCCTCCACCCCCGTATTGGTCAGCGCCGAGCACAGCACCACCTCCGGCCGCCACCCGGAACTCGCGGGCGGGAACAGATGCAACGCGGCCGCATAGTCGGCCATCGCGCGCCGGGCCGCCGGCAGCAGTTCGCCATCCGCTTTGTTGATCGCGATGCAGTCAGCCAGTTCCACCACACCGCGCTTAATCCCCTGCAGTCCGTCGCCGGCAGCCGGCGGCAGCAACAGCAGGAAGAAATCGGTAATGGACCGGATGGCCACCTCGGACTGGCCTACCCCAACGGTCTCCACAAACACGTTCCGGAATCCCGCCGCCTCACAAAGCAGAATGGTCTCCCGCGTGTGCCGGGCCACGCCGCCAGCGTGTCCGCGCGACGGCGACGGCCGCACAAAGGCGCGCGCATCGGCGGAAAGCAGCGGCATGCGCGTTTTGTCCCCGAGAATGGAGCCGCCCGAAAGCGGACTCGACGGGTCGACGGCCAGCACCGCCACCGGCTCGCCCAGCGTCTCGGTCAGGTACCGGCCGAGCGATTCTAGAAAGGTCGATTTCCCGGCCCCAGGCGGCCCCGTGATGCCGATGCGGCGGCTCTGGCCCGTATGGGGCTGCAGCCGGGCCAGCAGTTGTGCGGCCAGATGGCGGTCCGCCGCAACGCTGCTCTCAATCAGCGTGATGGCGCGCGCCAGCGTCGGCCGGTGGCCCGCCAGCACGCCTTCGGTGTACTCCTCGAGCGAGAGGCGGCGCCGCGTTTCACCCGGCATCGGCATGGCCCAGAGCGGCAAGGATCCGCGTGGCACACTCCGGAACCGCCGTGCCCGGCCCGAAGACGGCGGCCGCCCCGGCTTGATGCAGGAACTCATAATCCTGGGGCGGGATCACGCCGCCCACGACGATCAGAATGTCCGGCCGTCCCTGACGGGCAAGCTCGGCGGTCAACTCCGGCACCAATGTCCGGTGTCCGGCCGCAAGCGAGGAGACGCCCAGAACGTGGACATCGTTCTCGATCGCCATGCGCGCCGCCTCGGCCGGCGTCTGGAACAGCGGCCCCACATCCACATCAAAGCCGATATCCGCAAATGCCGAAGCCACCACCTTGGCTCCGCGATCGTGCCCGTCCTGGCCCATCTTCACAATCAGAATCCGCGGACGGCGGCCCTCGGTCTCGGCAAACTTCGCCGTCAGGCGCGCCGCACGGGTGAATGCTTCGCCGCCGTGCGCTTCATCGGCATACACGCCGGCAATCGTCCGGTTCACGGCCTGGTAGCGGCCAAACTCCTTCTCAAGTGCCATGGAAATTTCGCCCAGTGTGGCGCGGTGGCGGGCAGCGTTGACGGCGAGTTCCAACAGATTCCCAGCGTCCCCGGCCGCACAAGCGGTTAGGGCATCCAGCGCCGCCGCGACGGCCTGATTATCCCGCGAGCCGCGCAACTCGCGCAACCGCTCCACCTGCGACTCCCGCACCGCCGCGTTATCCACCTGGCGGATCTCGACCGTTTCCGGCGTCGAGGGCCGATACCGGTTCACGCCGACGATCGTCTCGCTTCCCGAATCGATCCGCGCCTGGCGGCGCGCGGCAGCCTCCTCGATCCTCATCTTTGGAATGCCCGTCTCAATCGCCCGCGTCATGCCGCCCATCGCTTCAATCTCTGCAATCAGGCCCCACGCACGCTCGATCAGCGTTTGGGTCAGCGCCTCCACATGCCTGCTGCCCGCCCATGGATCAATCACGCGGCAGATCCCCGTCTCCTCCTGCAGGAAGAGCTGTGTGTTCCGCGCCACCCGCGCCGAGAAATCCGTCGGCAGCGCCAGCGCTTCGTCAAACGCATTCGTGTGCAGCGACTGCGTGTGCCCCAGCGCCGCCGCCATCGCCTCCACGCACGTCCGCGTGATGTTGTTCGACACATCCTGCGCCGTCAGCGACCATCCCGACGTCTGGCTGTGCGCTCGCAGCGCCATCGATTTCGCCAGCTTCGGCTGAAAGTCCTGCACAATCCGCGCCCACAACACCCGCGCCGCCCGCAGTTTGGCAATCTCCGTGAAATGGTCCATCCCGATGCCCCAGAAGAAGCTCAGCCGCGGCGCGAAATCATCGATCGCCAGACCCGCCCCGAGCCCCGTCCGCAGGTACTCCAGCCCGTTGGCAAGCGTGTAGGCCAGCTCCAGTTCAGCCGTCGCCCCGGCCTCCTGAATGTGGTATCCGGAGATGGAAATGCAGTTGAATCGCGGCATCGCCGCCGCGCAGTAGCGGAAGATGTCGCCGATGATCCGCATCGACGGACCCGGCGGATAGATGTACGTGTTCCGCACCATGAACTCTTTCAGAATGTCGTTCTGAATCGTTCCGGTAAGATCCTCCGTGCGCACGCCCTGCTCCTCGGCGGCGACAATGTAGAACGCCATCACCGGCAGCACCGCGCCGTTCATCGTCATCGAGACCGACATCTGTTCCAGCGGAATCTGGTCGAACAGGACCTTCATGTCCTCAACCGAGCAGACCGCCACCCCGGCCGCGCCAACGTCGCCGGTGACACGTGGATGATCCGAGTCATACCCGCGGTGCGTCGCCAGGTCGAAGGCCACCGATAAGCCCTTCTGCCCGGCCGCCAGGTTGCGCCGGTAGAAGCGGTTGGAGGCCTCGGCGGTGGAGAACCCGGAGTACTGCCGGATCGTCCAGGGCCGCAACGTGTACATCGTTGCGTACGGTCCGCGCAGGAACGGGGGAATGCCAGCGGCGTACTCGGGGGATTGCGGCTCCATCGCTGGCGCCGGCGGGGCGGAAAACGGAATGCGGGTGAAGTCGGGGCGGGGCATTAGGCGGGTACTCCCATGCGGTCAAGCCACTGGGCCAGTGTGGCGGGTTGATCGGACCCCAGATGGACGAAGCCGGCGATGCCCGCCGCCTCCAGCGCCGGGATCTGCTCCCGCGGATTGCCCGCAACCACCACCGGCAGCCCCCCGGCCGCGGCCACGGCCTCCGGCGCCAGCGCCAGATAATCCGCATCGGCGGCGCACAGGACGATGAGTCCCGCGCTGGCATCCATTTCACTGCTCTCAACGCACCGCAACCCGGCCGCGCCAAAGAACCCCTGGCAGAAGGCCGCCCGCGCCAGGCTCATCTTCCGGTCGCCGCGCGTCAGCAGCAGCACGGTGCGCGGAGACCGTTCCACTCGGCGGCGCAGTGCTTCGAGCGGCTCCGCCAGCCGCCAGCCGGCCCCAGGCAGTTCGTGGAAGCTGCCCTCCGGGGCAGGGTATTGGTTGACGCCCGTCAGCACCGTCTTCCGCAGCGCAAACTCCTGCTCCCTGGTCCTTCGCGTGACGGTGAGCTGATACTCGATCTCGCCCTGCGCGGCCGAGAATCCGCCCGCTGATTCCAGCGACTGGAACAACTCCCATGCCGCGCGGCCGATCGACTCCGTCAGGTTCTCCAGGTAGTAGCACCCGGCTGCCGGGTCCTCGATCTCCCCGATATGCGCCTCTTCCCGCAGAATATGGTGGACATTGGCCGCCAGCGCCGGGGAAAATCCCGCGGGCGCAATCGCAATCGCGTCGCAGCCGCCAATGGCCGCCGCCAGCGCCTCGGTCGTGGCGCGGAGCAGGTTCGTCTCCGGATCGAAGGCCGACTTATTCACCATCGAAGTCCGGGCATGCAGCACCAGCGGCAACCCGCCCTGCCCGAACGCTTCCACCACGCGCGCCCAACAGAGTCTCGCCGCGCGGAACTTGGCGATCTCCACGAAGTAGTACGGGCCCACCCCAAGCCGCAACGCCGGCGCCACCCCGCCCGCCGCCATCTGCTCCACAATCTCCGACAACGCGAAGGCCAGCTCCTGCACCGGAGTCGCCCCGGCCTCGTGCCACCGCGACGCGTCGATGGCGCCCGCCGGCAGCTCCACATCCGCCGCCCATCCGGGCGTGCGCGCAACCCCGGTGGCTGCCGTCACATCCGCCCGCCGGTAGTATGGGCGGACGGCGAGTCCGGGGAACGGCGACCAGTACAGTTTTCGTTGATAATCGGCGCCCTTCAGATCGTTCTGGATCGCCGCCTCCCACGCCTCCGTTGGCGTCGACGGGAAGCGCGCGGCTAGGCCCAACTCAGGCATTTGGTCAGACAGTGGAAACTCCTTCCTGCACCACTTCAATCAGAAAACTGAAATCCTTCGGATGGACGAAAAAGATCGTCGTGCCCCGCGAGCCCGGCCCGGGCTCCTGTGTCAGGTGAAAGCCGTGGTCGCGCATCGCTTCATAGGCGGCATGGATGTCGGCCACCCGGAACGCCAGGTGGGCGAATCCGCCCCGCCCGCCATTCTTCTCGATCATCCGCGCAATCGGGGACTCGGGCGAAAGCGGCTCCAGCAGTTGCACCAGATTGTCGCTGGCGCCGATGCGAAGCAGAACCTCCCGCACCTGATGCGCGCCATGGACCTCTTCGCGGTGTATCTCGGTGAACCCTAGCGCCAGATACTTCTCAACGGCGGCTTCCAAATGCCCCTGCGGCACGGAAACCGCAACATGATCGATGAACTGAAACCCGGGAAGCGGCATATTAGGTCCTTACTCGAAGTCTACGAGGATTTGGCCCGCCGTCACACTCGCCGACGGCTCCACGCGAATCCGCGCTACCTTCCCCTCGCACGGCGCCGTGAGGATGTTCTCCATCTTCATCGCCTCCAGCACCAGCAGCGGATCCCCGGGCTGGATCGTCTGTCCGGGTTGCGCGACGATTCGCACCACCAGTCCGTTGATCGGGCTGCGGCAGACCTTCGCCTCGTCGACTCCCTCTTCCTCCACCGGTGCATGCGCTGCCGCCGGTACACGGGCCCCGCCCGGCTGCAGCGAATAGCTGATGGACGGCAGCGGCTCCGGCTCCGGCTCGCTGGCCTCCACTTCCACTTCGTAGACTTTGTTGTCGATCGTGATCTTCAGTTTCACGGCTTCCTCCTAGATGGAACGGCTCCGTTCAAGCCCATGCGAGGCCTGAATCGATGCTCGTCCCTGCTGCGCCCATGCGCCGGACGAGATCAGCCGGATATGCCGCACCGGCGCGCGCTTGCCCAGATCCGCCGCCACCGCCGCCGAGATGGCAATCAGCGTCTCCTCGTCAATCGGAGGGGCGGGTTGCTGCGCCGCGGCCAGACTGTCGAGGCGCGCCGACAAGTCTGCCACCAGGGCGCGGAGTTCCGCCAGTTGCGTTGCCAGCTCAGGGGACGATTCCATGCGATGTTTCCTTTGCCTCCGCCTACAACGGGATCAGTCCGTGCTTCTTGCCAGGCCGCAACTCCCGCTTGGTGAGCAGGAATTCGAGCGACTGTGCGATGTGCCGGCGCGTGTCTGCCGGCTCGATGATGTCGTCCACCAACCGGTGCGCCGCGGCAACATACGGACTCGCGAACGTCTGGCGGTAGGTCTCGATCAGCTCCGCCCGCTTGCCCACCTTATCGGCCGCCTCCGCAATCTCCCGCCGGAAGACGATCTCGGCCGCGCCCTCGGCTCCCATCACGGCGACCTCCGCCGTTGGCCACGCGAAACAGAGATCCGCGCCCAGGTCCTTGGCGCACATTGCCAGGTATGCGCCTCCAAAAGCCTTGCGCAGGATCACCGTGATCTTCGGCACCGTGGCCGCCGAGTAGGCGAACAACATCTTCGCCCCATGCCGGATAATGCCGCCGTACTCCTGCTCCACACCCGGCAGGAACCCGGGAACGTCCACCAGGCTCACCAGCGGAATGTTGAACGCATTGCAGAAGCGGATGAAGCGGGAAGCTTTGTTGGACGCGTTGATGTCGAGTACGCCGGCCATCTGCATCGGATTGTTGGCAACGACGCCCACCGTCCTTCCGCAGATGCGGCCGAAGCCGACGGCAATATTGGGCGCATACCCGGCCTGCACCTCCAGAAAGTCCGCCTGATCGACCAGCCGCACCACGATCTCCCGCACGTCGTATGGCCGCTTTCCGTCCACAGGTACGATCCCGTTCAGCGACTCATCGGGAGGACAGTCATGGCTCCCGGCCAGATGCGGCGGGTCTTCCAGGTTGTTCTGCGGAAGGAAACTCAGCAGTTTCTGACAGATCAGAATCGCCTCACGGTCGTCCTCGGCGATAAAGTGCGTCACGCCGGAGTTGACCATGTGCGCATCCGGCCCGCCGAGCGCGTCGGCCGTCACGTCCTCGCCCGTCACCTGCTTGATCACCTGCGGCCCGGTGATGAACATCTGTGCCTGACGCGTTTGAATGATGAAGTCGGTGAGCGCGGGGGAGTACGCCGCGCCCCCCGCGCAAGGGCCGCAGATGAGCGAGATCTGGGGCACCGAGCCGGACAGCATCACGTTCGTGTGGAATACCTTCCCATAGCCGGAAAGGGAGTCGATTCCCTCCTGCACCCGCGCGCCGCCCGAGTCGTTCAGAAACACGAACGGCGACCCCGTCTTCAGCGCCCGCATCATGATCTCGGCCACCTTCGTCGAATGCAGTTCCCCGGCCGAGCCGCCGGAAACCGTAAAGTCCTGGCTGGCCAGATGAACCAGTCGCCCGCGAACCGACGCCGCCCCGGTCACCACCCCATCGGCCGGGAACGCCCGGCCCGCCATGCCGAACTGCGTTGCGCGATGCTCGGCAAAAATGCCGGTCTCCTGAAAACTGTTAGCGTCAACCAGCGCGTCGATCCGCTCCCGGGCCGTTAGCTTGCCTCCGGCGCGCTGCTTTTCCAGTTTCTCGGCTCCACCGCCGAGCTGAACCGCCTCGCGCCGCGACCGCAGTTCCGCGATCTTATCTTCCATCGATTCGGGCATAACGCAATCTCCCTCCGCGGCCGCGCGAATCGCCGGCGGCCGCCTGGTCGCTACCTCAGCTGCGCGGCAGACTAGGCCGGCGTGACCGTTACTTTCGAAGTCCGGCCATTGAGCCGGATCTCGTAAGACACCGTCGACGACACGGGCCCCTTCGCCTCGCGCCCACCGGGCGCCGCCGCCGCCGGTTCCTTGCCAGGGTCACGGCCCAGATCCTTTGGCCCGTCTCCACGGGTCGCGAAAAACTTCGGCGCCACCTGCGGGAACATCGCCGCGGTCAGCACATCCTCGTCGGTCCCGTCGCATCCGGCCATCGCCAGCGCCGTCGCTCGCAGCGTCTCCCACTCCGGTCTCAATAGGTCCGCCGGCCGGCACCGGATCACTTCCTTTCGCGCCTGCTCAGCCGCCTGCGCCACCAGTTGCGGATCCTTTTCCCCGATCGTCGCCCCGTAATAACCAAGCATTAGATCGGCAAACTCACCCGTCAGCACCTTGTACCGGCCCATCATCACGTTGAATACCGCCTGCGTCCCGACAATCTGGCTGGTCGGCGTCACCAGCGGCGGATACCCGGAGTCCCGCCGCACGTTGGGCACCTCCGCCAGTACCTCCCGAATCCGGTCCGCCGCGCCCTGCTGTCGCAGTTGGCTCTCCATGTTCGAGATCATGCCGCCAGGAATCTGGCTGGAGAATATCTCCGTATCCACGCCCGTGAGATTGGACAGGAACTCCGTGTAGCGCGGACGTACCGTCGCGAAATGGTCCCGGATCCGCAGCAGCCGTTCCTTGTCCAGATGGCACTCATACGGGGTGCCTTCCAGCATCTCCACCAGGCTCTCGGTCGGGTTGTGCCCGGGTCCCAGGCTCATCGAACTGATCGCCGTATCCACGCAGTCGGCCCCCGCCTCGATCGCCTTCATCAGGCTCACCAGCGTCACCCCGGTCGTCGCGTGCACGTGAACATGCACCCGGACACCTTCTCCGCACGTCTCCTTGATTGCTTTCACGATGTCATAGGCCGGCTGCGGCTTCAGCAGCGCTGCCATGTCCTTCAGGCAGATCGAGTCGCACCCCATCTCCACCAGTTCCTGCGCCATGTCGACGAATCCCGTCACCGTGTGCAGCGGTGACGTTGTGTAACAGATCGTCCCCTGCGCATGTTTCCCGGTTCGCTTTACCGCTGTAATCGAACGCCGTAAGTTGCGGATATCATTCAGCGCGTCAAACACACGGAATACATCCATTCCGTTTTCCGCCGCGCGCTCCACAAAGCGGTCCACGACGGTATCTTCATAGTGCCGGTAACCCAGCAGGTTCTGTGCCCGGAGTAACATCTGCAGGCGCGAGTTCGGAAGTAACTTCCGGAACGTCCGTAACCGTTCCCACGGATCCTCGTTCAGGAACCGAATACAGGCGTCAAACGTCGCGCCACCCCAGCATTCCACCGACCAGTATCCGGCCTGATCGATATCCTCACATGCCGGAATCATGTCCTTCATCGACATCCGGGTTGCCATCAAACTTTGATGCGCGTCCCTCAGGATTAACTCAGTAACCTGAATTCGTTTCTTCATAAACCGGCGGCAAACTGGAGATACGCCCTCTCCGGCCGCTAACCTTTCTGAAGAGCCATCACGCTATCGATCGCCCTACCCTACTTAAGTCCCAGAATACCCCAACTCCCGGGTACGGGCAATAGAAACTCAGTTACAGTAGCCGCACGTTTGCTGAAATATCGTTCATCCTTTTTCCTCTATTTCGTGCAATCCTACCTCGCACGACCCGCGCCCCCACCTTTCCCTGCACGGCCCGTACGGCCCGCCATTCTGCGCGAAACAAAAGAGTTATCGGTGGCCTCCGCCTTATGTGCCGTTTGCCCGCGGGCCGGCCGCCGGTCTTGACCGGCGCTGCGCGTGACGCTCCCGCGCCCCAGGCCTTCTCCCGTTGGCCTCACTGCTTGCGGTTCACCTCTCTTCCTGCCTCCGTCAATACGTGGCGAAGCCGGCCCTGCTCCGGCCGTGCCCGCCTGTTTGGGCCGAATTTCTGTGGGATTTTCCAACAATCGATGTGGGATTTCTCAACACCTGCCCGCGCTCCGTCTTTTCAGTCGGTTAGCTCGAAACTGCGGGATTTCGCTCCGCTGTCTGTTGGATTTCCCCACACCTCTCGCCGGGCCCGGCTTTCACCATTCGTTGCAATCAAACAACTTCCGGTTTTGGCGTCCGAATTGCCTTTACCTGTGTGACGGCGCAAAGCCGATCAGAAGGGAAGGAAAAAGCCATGACCGTCATCCTGGTTCTTTTCACATTTGGCATCTTCTTAGCCATCGATTATCTGTTGAGCCGGCGCAGGGGCGAAGTCCCGGCGGTGGCCGTGGAAGGAGCGGCGGCCGTGGCGGCTGCGCCTGCGGCGCCCTTGATTCCGGAAGTCTCCGGTATCCCGATTCCCGCGGATCTGCGCTATCACCCGGGACACACCTGGCTGGCTCGCGAGCGCAAGAACGTCCTGCGCGTCGGCGCCGACGCTTTTGCCGCCATCATCGCCGGCCCCATCGAATCCGTACAATTGCCCAAGCCCGGCCACTGGGTCCGCCAGGGCCAGCGCGCCATCGCTTTCAAGCGCAATGGCGAGACCATTGAAATCGTCTCCCCGGTGGAAGGCGAAGTGACCGCCATAAACAACGAGGTGATCGCCAACCCCGAACTCCTGAAGACCGACCCCTACGGCAAGGGCTGGCTGTTCCGCGTCTTCTCTCCCGACGAAGAAGGCACCGCCCGCAACCTGCTGCCCGCCAACCTGGTCCGGAGCTGGATGCGCAACGCGGTGGATCATCTCTTCGAACTGCAGCCGCAGTTGGCCGGTGCAACCGCCGCCGACGGTGGCGAAGTGGTGGAGAACGCGATCGAGGCGCTGCCCGCACTGCCGGCGCGTCGCGTGAACGAAGAGTTCTTCCTGAGCTAGCGGCCTACGTACGGGACGATTTCGGATTACTGAGGAGGGAGGTCTGCTATGGCACGAGCCATTCTTTACGACAGCACCCGCTGTGTTGGTTGCCGCGAATGTGAGAAAGCCTGTTCCGGCCGTTGGGGCCTGGAATACAACGACCAGATCGCGGCCGTGGAAAAGACGTCGGTCCAGAAGTTGATGACCATCCGGACGCATGGCGAGCACTTCGTCCGCAAGAGCTGCATGCACTGTGAAGAGCCGGCTTGCGTGTCGGTCTGCCCGGTGGGCGCCTTCACCAAAACGGCCTCCGGGGCCGTGGTCTACGACGGATCCAAATGCATGGGGTGCCGTTACTGCATGGCCGCCTGCCCGTTCCAGGCGCCTGCCTACGAGTGGAACTCCCGCCTCCCGAAAGTAGCCAAGTGCGATCTCTGCAGCGACCGCGCCGCCTCCGGCCAGCCCACCCGCTGTTCGGAGTCCTGCCCGGCCGAGGCCACCATCACCGGCGAACGCGAGGACCTCATCCGCGAGGCGAAGAAACGCATCGCCGAGAACCCCGGCCAGTACGTGGACCGCACCTACGGCGTGCAGGAAGTCGGCGGCACCTCCGTGCTGATGCTCTCCGGTGTCCAGTTTGAACAGCTCGGCTACCGCACCGATCTGCCGACCCGCGCCTTGCCCGCCTACACCTGGGATGTGCTGCAACACATCCCAGACACGGTCGGCGTCGGCGGCGTCCTGCTCAGCGGCATCTACTGGCTCACGGCCCGCAAGCAGAAGGTGGCCGCGGCGGAAGGAAACGGCCGTACGGCCGCACGGAAAGGGGAACGGTCATGACACGCTTTATCCCGAAAACGTTCTGGCAGTTTGTGTTTGCCGGGCTGATGATCGCCAGCGCCTACGCCACGTTTGTGCGCTTCTACTACGGACTCGGCGCGTCCACCAATCTGAGCGACCAGTTCCCCTGGGGCATCTGGGTCGGCTTTGATGTCCTCTGCGGCGTCGGCCTCGCGGCCGGTGGCTTCACCCTGGCGGCCACGGTGCACATCTTCCATCTCGAACGCTTCAAGCCCATCGTGCGGCCCGCCATCATGACGGCATTCCTTGGCTACTTGCTGGTCATCGTCGCCCTCATGTTCGATCTCGGCCAGCCGTGGCGCGTCTGGCATCCCCTGGTGATGTGGAACCCGCGTTCGGTCATGTTCGAAGTCGGCTGGTGCGTCACGCTCTACACCACGGTGCTGGCC
>CAZWDD010000094.1:0-17408 GCA_964632345.1 uncultured Solibacteraceae bacterium
CATACGGAAAGGCCGCCTGCGGATACTTGTACAACCCTTTGCAGTAAGAATGGGTGGGCGTTCCGTCCAGGTAGTAATACAGCTCCTTGACGTCTTCGGAGTGGTTGCCCTGCGGTCCGCTCAAGCCGTAAAGCCGTTCTTTCAGGATATGATCACGGCCATTCCATAACGCGATGCCAAAACAGATCCGCTGGTGATTGTCACACCACCCGAGCAGCGCATCTTCGCTCCAACGGAACGCGCGCAGATGGGCGTGTTCAAAAGGAAAGTAGTCCCAGGCCGTTCCGTTGGGCGAATAATCCTCGCGCACGGTCCCCCAGGCCCTGTCCGAAACATAGGTTCCCCATCGCCGCCAGTGCTCCTCCTGCCGCTCCGCTTTCGCCAGCCGCTGCCGTTCCTGGTCCATACCTCCACCCATACCACGCTTGAAAAGGAGTTCGCCTTTTCGTTAGCGTAAAAGCAGTCTTTCCCAACCCATGCGACACCTCCTCTCCGCCGGCCTCCTCTGCATCCTGGCGACTTCCCTAAGCGCTGAGGAGAACCTCGACTTCTTTGAGAAGAACATCCGCCCGGTGCTTGCCGCAAAATGTTACGGCTGCCACAGCGGCGCCTCGAAGGAGCCAATGGGCGGCCTCGCCGTGGACACGAGGGAAGGGCTGCTGCGGGGCGGCAAATCCGGGGCGCCCGCCGTGGTTCCGGGCAAGCCGGAGGACAGCCTGTTGCTGCGGGCCCTCGAACACACGACGAAGGATCTGAAGATGCCCCCGGGCAAGCCGTTGCCCCCCGAGCAGGTGCGTGCCTTCGCCGAGTGGATCCGCATGGGCGCCCCCGACCCTCGTACCGGCCCCGCCCGGCTGGCCGAAAAGCCCGCCTACGACTGGGAGAAGGAACGGAAGCACTGGGCCTACCAACCGCTGCGCGCCGTGGATCCGCCCTCGGAAAGCGACCCCGAGTGGAACCGGACGCTGATCGACCGCTTCCTCCGTACCCGCATGCGCGAAAAGAATCTCCAACCGGCGGCGCGGGCCGGCAGGGCCACCCTCCTCCGCCGCGTCACCTACAGCCTCACCGGCCTGCCGCCAACGCCCGAGGAGATGGACGCTTTTCTCGCCGACACCTCCGCCAACGCGCTGGAGTCCGTCGTCGACCGCCTGCTCGCCTCCCCTGCCTACGGCGAACACTGGGGCCGCCACTGGCTCGACGTTGTCCGCTACGCCGACACGGCCGGCGACGCCTCCGACTTCCCCGTTCCAGAGATGTTCCGCTATCGGAACTACGTCATCCGTTCGTTCCAGGACGACAAGCCCTACGACGTTTTCCTCCGCGAGCAGATTGCCGGCGACACTATGCCCTTCGCCAATGCGGAGGACCGCCGCGATAAATTGATCGCCACCGGCTACCTGGCCAACGCCCGCCGCTTCGGCCAGACCATGAACGAGTTCCACCTCACCGTCGACGACACGATCGAGAACCTCAGCAAATCCGTGCTCGGGCTCACCGCCGGCTGCGCCCGCTGCCACGACCACAAGTTCGACCCCATCCCCACGAAGGATTACTACGCGCTGGCCGGCATCTTCAACAGCACCAACTACTCCCACGCCGGCCTTGAGCATCACCAGTACCTGGAGCACTATCGCGCCCTGAACGAAAAGGACCAGGAACGGCTCGACAAACTGCAGGAGAAGCTCACGGCGAACTACCGCATCGTCAAAACCGGCGCGAAACTGAAGACGTCGCAGGACCCGCTCGAACGCCTGAAGTTCTTCGAGGCGCAGGCCGAACTGGAACTGGCGCGCCGCACCTGGCCGGATGTGCCGATGATCTACGGCGCCAGCGAAGGGAAACCGCAGAACGCGCGCATCATGGTGAAAGGCGACCCGAAGGCGCTCGGCCCGGAGGTTCCGCGCGGATTTCTCACCATCCTCGGCGGCCAGCAACTCCCGTCCGGCGCCGCCGGCAGCGGCCGCGCGCAACTTGCTGGATGGATCACCGACCCCACGAACCCGCTCACGGCCCGGGTGATCGTGAATCGTGTCTGGCTCTGGCACTTCGGCCGCGGACTGGTCAACTCTCCCAACGATTTCGGCACCCGAGGCGAACAGCCGACCCATCCGGAACTGCTCGACACGCTTGCCGTCCGGTTCATGCGCGACGGTTGGTCCATTAAGAAGCTCCACCGCGAGATCCTCCTGGCCCGCGGCTTCCAGTCCTCCAGCACACACCTGGCAGCGAACTTCGACAAGGATCCCAAGAACGAGTTCTATTGGAAATTCGACCGCCGCCGCCTCACCGCCGAGGAACTCCGCGATACCCTGCTCGCCGTCACCGGCGACCTCGACCGCCTCCCCGGCCAGCAGCATCCCTTCCCCCCGCGCGCCAGCTATGTCTTCACGCAGCACCGCCCGTTTGTCGGCGATATCGATAAGTTCGACTCCAACAAACGCACCGTCTACCTGCTGCAGCAGCGCATCCGCCGCCATCCGTTCCTGGACCTCTTCGATGGCGCCGACACCAATGCCTCCACCCCTGCCCGCGCCACCAACAACACCGCCGTCCAGGCGCTGTATTTCATGAACAACGATTTCGTCTTCCGCCGCGCCGAGTCGCTCGCCGCGCAGGTCGCCTGGGCCGGCGCCACTAACGTAGAACGCCTCCGCTACGCCTACCGCCAACTCTACGGCCGCGCGCCCTCCCCCGCGGAGTTGCAGAAGGCCACCGCCTACCTTGCCTCCGCCTCGCCGGCAAAGAACGCCTGGAGCGGCCTGCTCCGCGCCATGATGGCCAGCAACGAATTCCTTTTCATCGATTGAGAGACCCCCGCCATGAACCGTCGCCAATCCCTTCGCTCTCTTATTGCCGGCTCGGCACTGATGCCCGCCATTCTCTCCGACCTCTCTGGCGCCCCCGCCATCGACGAACTCGCGCCCAAGCAGCCCCACTTCCCCGGCAAGGCCAAGCGCGTCATCTTCCTGTTCATGACCGGCGGCGTCTCCCACGTCGACACCTTTGATCCCAAGCCAGCCCTCCGCCGCCTCGCCAACGAGGGAAAGAAGCGCGCCCGCAAAGGCACCGAGCAGGCTTACCTGCCCACCGGCTGGGACTTCCGTCCCCGCGGCCGCAGCGGCATGGAGATCACCGACCTGTTCCCGCACATGGCCACCGTCGCCGACGATCTCTGCCTCATCCGCTCCCTCCACGGCGACCATAACGATCACTTCCAGGCCACCATGGGCATCCACACCGGCTCGGTCACCGTCAAGCGGCCCAGCATCGGCTCCTGGGTCAGCTATGGCCTCGGCACGGAGAATCGCAACCTGCCCAGCTTCGTCGTCCTCGCCCCCCACCTACCCTACGCCGGCAGCCAGGTCTGGTCGGCCGACTTTCTCCCCGGCGCCCATGCCGGCACCCGGATCACCAATGGCCCGGAGCCAGTCGCCGATCTCAAGCGCCGCCTCTCCAGCGAACAGCAGTCGCGCGAACTTGGCCTGCTCGACTTCCTCAACCAGCGCCACCAGTCTGCGCGCCCCGGTGACCCCGCCCTCGCCGCCCGCATCAAGAGCTTTGAAACCGCTTTCGGCATGCAAAGCGAGATGCCGGACGTCTTCGACTTCACCAAGGAGTCCGACGCGACTCTCAAGCTCTACGGCGTCGAACGCGGCCAGACCGATGGCTTCGCCTGGCAGTGCCTCGTCGCCCGCCGGCTGGCCGAGCGCGGCGTCCGTTTCATTGAGCTGATCGACACTGGATCGTCCGGCAACTGGGACGCCCACGGCGACATCAAGTCCATGAACAGGCTGGCGAAAAACGTCGATCAGGGCATCGGCGGCTTGATTCAGGATCTGAAGAGCCGCGGGATGCTGGAAGATACTCTGGTCGTCTGGACCACCGAGTTCGGCCGAACACCGACGATTTCCGGCGAGAACGGCCGCGAACACTACAGCACGGCGTTCAGCTCCTGGGTGGCCGGCGGCGGATTCCGCCCGGGCCTCGTCTATGGCGCCACCGACGAAACGGGCTTCGACATCGTCGACAAGCCCGTCCACGTCCACGACTTCCACGCCACCCTGCTCCACGCGCTCGGCTTTGACCACCTGCGCCTGACGTTCCGCCATGCCGGCCGCGATTTCCGCCTCACCGACATAGCGGGCAACGTCGTCAGGGACCTGCTCGTTTAACTACAGAATCCGGCGCACCACCTGCACCCAGCTCGGCCCGGAAAGCTTGCCCTCCATCTTGGACCGGCCCGCGGCGATATGCGCCGATTTCGAGTGCGCGTCGAGTGCCGCTTCGCTCGTCCACTCTTCAATAAAGGTGAACTTCAGCGGGTCGGTGATGTCCTGAAACAGGTCGTAGCGCAGGCAGCCCTCTTCCTTGCGCGTCGGCTCCACAAAGCTCTCCAGCGCCTCGCGCACCACGGCCTCATGGCCCGGCGCCGCGTGAATGTGCGCCACTACGTCGATCTTTTCGCTCATGCGTTGTGCTCCTCTGCCGGCGCGCGGCCCGGATACGGCAGCCGGTCGCCAGTCTTCAGTATCCAACGGCGCAGCAGGGCCAGCATCTCCTCCTGCCGCCGCATCGTGGCACGGTCGCCCGCCAGGTTGTCACTCTCCAGCCGGTCCAGCGCCAGGTTGTAAAGGTGACTCACGTTCATCCCGGCGTCCACCACCAGCTTGTCCCACCCGCGGATCAACATTCGCCACTCCCCGTCCGTTCCCAGCGCGCCCTGCACGTAAGTGGACTCGGGCCGCTCGCCGCGTCCGCCGGCCAGAATCAGCGCGGAACGGTCTACGCCTTGCGCCTCCGGAATCGGCCCCGCCCCGCACAGCGCGGCCAGCGTTGGCGCCATGTCCACGTGGTTCCACAACCAGTCCTGCGTCGCTCCCGCCGGGAAGTGGCCCGGCCAGCGCATGACCAGCGGCACCCCTGCCGCCGGCTCAAACCACACGCCGTCGCCATCCAGTCCCTCACGTCCGCTCATCTCTCCGCGGTCAGAAGTGAAGACCACGATCGTCTCCTCCGCCAGGCGCAGCCGGTCCACTTCGGCCAGCAGAAGCCCGAGTTGCTCATCCGCCGCACGGCAGTGCTCGTCATAACTCCCGCGCCGGCGCCACTCCGGCAGCCGGACCGTCAGCAGAAACTCACCCCTGCTGCTGTCCCGCAGAAACGCCACAGCCCCACCTGCGTCCGCCACCTCCGGCGTCAAATAACTCCGGCCGCGGATGGTCTGTTCCACCGTCGGCACATCCTCCGGCAGCCGCTGCCCGGCCCAGGCCACTCGCGCCGCGTGGGGATACCGGCCGGTCCGGAGCGCGGCCAGCGACGGCGCCGCCGCTGGATTCGCCGCATACGCCCGCGGGAACGCCACGCCCTCCCGCGCCAACCGCTCCGCATGCGGCGTCAGCCCCGCCGGCAGCTGCCGCCGCCACCCGCTGGCCAGCACCAGGAGAATACTCGGCCCGCGACGCCTCTGCATCGCCGCCGCCAGGGCGAACTCACGCCGGGTCAACACGCTCCCATGCTATCGTGCAAACCGCCCCCCGCTCCGGCCCTCCGCACCCGGCGGCTACACTGGAGGGGTGATATTCCTCCCTGCGGTCAACTGGCTCATCGTCGGCGGTATGGTGGCTGCCGTCATTTTTGTGGTTATCATTGCCTTGCTGATCACACCGCCCACCGGCCTCGTCAGCAAGCTCCAGAACAAGCAGAAGGACAACGACTAATGGCTACGAAAATCAACCGCCGCCAGTTCGCCGTGGGAGCCGCCGCGCTCTCGGCCGCCGCCTCCGCGCCCGCCGCCGAAACGGGCTACACAAGCGCACTCGATGGGTTTTCCGCAAAGGTGTCCCTGCCCGCCTTCGACGCCGTGGAATACACCATGCAGCGCTACGCCCGCGCGCCGCTTGCCCTCACCTACAAGCCCTCCAGCAAACGCGCCACCGAAGCCTGGCAGAAAAAGCTCCGCGCCAAGGTCCTGGAACTCATCGGCGGCTTCCCGAAGGAGCGTACTCCGCTCGCCCCGCAGACCCTCGAAGTACGCGACTTCCCCCACTACCGCCGCGAGAAATTCGTCCTGCAGACACAACCCGGCATGGCCCTGCTCGGCTACCTCCTCACCCCCGCTGGCGCCCAGGGCCCCCTGCCCGCCATGATTTGCGTTCCCGGCCACGGCCGCGGCGTCGATGACATCGTCGGCGTCGATGACAAGGGCCGTGACCGTACCGACAAGTCCGGCTATCAGCACGATTTCGCCCTCCAGGTCGTCGAAGCCGGCCTCGCTGCCGTCGCTATCGAACCGCTCGCCTTCGGCTGCCGCCGCGACCCGCGCTCGGCCAAACGCGGCCTCGGTAACTCCGCCTGCCAGCCCACGGCCGGCAGCGCGCTCCTGCTCGGCGAGACCATGGTGGCCTGGCGCTCCTACGACGTCATCCGCACCATCGACTGGATGGAAACCCGCAAGGAGATCGACGCCTCCCGCATCGGCCTCATGGGCATCAGCGGCGGCGGCACCATCACCTCTTTCGCCGCCGCCCTCGAACCCCGCATCAAGGCGGCCATGATCAGCGGCTATCTCAATACCTTCAAAGATTCCATCATGGCCATGTCCCACTGCATCGATAACTACGTGCCGGGCATCCTGAACTGGTGTGAGAACTATGACGTCGCCAGCCTCATCGCCCCGCGTCCCCTCTATGTCGAAAGCGGCGACCGCGACCCCATCTTCCCCATCGACGCCAGCCGCGAGGCGTTCGCCCGCGTCAAGCAGGTCTATACGGCTCTCGGCGCGGCCGACAACGCCCAACACGAAGTCTTTGAAGGCGACCACTTCTTCCACGGTGGCGCCGGTATCCCTTTCCTTGCACGCCACCTGAAAGCCTAATGTTTCCGCAGTTACTCTTCGCCCTTGCTTCCCTCACCGACGCCTGCGGGTATCTTCCCGAGCAGGAGGTCCGGCAGGTGTTTGAGATTCCGTCCACCACGCCCATCCGCATGCTGCGCGCCGATGGCTGCAGCTACCTGTGGATGGGACTGCCGCCCACCGGCCCGCAGTTGCGCGAGGCGTTGATGTCCGGCAAGCGCCTGCCCCCGCGCGCCAATGAGTCGCTCAGCATTCGGATTGAAACGGTCCCCAGCGCCGTCCGCGAACTCGACGCCCGCTTCGACCTGCTCAGCAAGGGCTACACCGTGGAACGCGACGGGCGCCAGTTGCCCGTGCGGCCGCAGAAGCTCGAATGGGTGCCCAATGTCGGGGATAAGGCCTTCTGGAATGCCTCGCTCAGCCAGTTGGTGGTGGCCCGTGGCAGCCAGCTGTTCTCCTTCGTCGTCCGGAAGCAGATCAAGCCGGCCGAGTTGCGCGACGCCGCCGCCACCGCCGCCCAGGCGGCGCTCCGCCGCCCTTAGCCCGCCGCCGCTGCAACCGTCCTCTCACCTGTGACAGAATAGGCGGCTTATGCCGTATCGCTACCGGATTCTGTCGCTGCTGTTTCTGCTGTCGATCATCACCTATCTCGATCGCGTCTGTATCAGCGTTGCAGGCAAGCGCATGCAGGACGATCTGTCCATCAGCCCCGAGCAGTGGGGCTGGGTCGTCGGCGCCTTCACCATCTCCTACGCCGCTTTTGAGATCCCCGCCGGCGTCTGGGGCGACAAGTACGGCCCGCGCAATATCCTCACGCGCATCGTCCTCTGGTGGTCCGCTTTCACCGCCATGACCGGCGCAGCCTCCAGCTTCTGGGTCCTGCTCACCACGCGCTTCTTCTTTGGTGCGGGCGAGGCCGGCGCGTACCCGAACATCTCCGGCATGGTCTCCCGCTGGTTCCCCGCCCAGGAACGCGCCCGCGCCGTCGGTATCACCTGGATGGCCTCCCGGCTCGGCGGCGCGCTGTCGCCCCTGCTGGTCGTGCCCATTCAGCAGAACTTCGGCTGGCGCGCCACCTTCTATGTGTTCGGCGCCGTCGGCGTCGTCTGGTGCGTCTGGTGGTGGCTCTACGCCCGGGACAATCCGCGCGACAAGGCCGGCATCACCGAACAGGAACTTGAACACATCGGCGTGCCCAAGCAGGCGGCCGCCCACGTCTCCCTCCCCTGGGGCCACGTCCTGCGCAGCCGCAACTTCTGGATGATCCTGCTCATGTACCACACCTACTGCTGGGGTTCGTACTTCTACCTCAGCTGGCTGCACACCTACCTGCAGCGCGGCCGCGGCTTCTCGGAAAACGAAATGAAGCTCTGGTCCACGCTCCCGTTCATCCTCGGCGCGGGCGGCAACCTCGTCGGCGGAATCGCCAGCGACTTCCTCACCAAAAAATACGGCCTCAAAATCGGCCGCCGGGTCATCGGCTCGGCCGGCCTCGCCCTGGCCGGCTTCTTCATGCTCGCCACGTCACAAGCCGAAAGCAAGGAGGCCGCCGTTATCTTCCTCGCCCTCGGCTACGGCAGCATGGACTGCATGTTGCCCGTTTCCTGGGCCGTCTGCATGGACGTCGGCCGCAAGTACGCCGGCGCCGTCAGCGGGTCCATGAACATGGCCGGCCAGATCGGCAGCTTCCTCAGCTCCGTCCTGTTCGGCTACATGGTCAACTGGTTCGGCGGCGACTACAACAAGCCGTTGATCCCCCTGGCCCTCATGCTCCTGCTCAGCGCGTTCCTGTGCACCCTCATCGACCCCAACGAACAACTGGTCGAAGAAAAGGCTCAGGCGCCGGAACCCGAACCGGTTGCCGCCTGAGCCTTACCGCCCGCACAAAAACCTCGTCTAGCTGTATTGCGACACCCCGGCCGACATGGCCGCCGGCTCCGGCGTGTCGCGCAGCATCCGTGCGATCAACATCAGCTTCGCGTCCACCTCGCCCATCTTCTCCTCGATCAGCGCCAGCCGCAGCCGCAGGACTTCGTCGGTCTCGGGCCTGCCGCTCTGATTGGTCAGCACCGCCGAACGGGCAAAGTCGGAAATGCTGCGGGCGCCGCCCGTCTCGCAAGCCTCTCGCAGGCTGTTGAACTCTTCTTCGCTGACCCGGAAGTTGACCAACCGGTTGCGGGGTTTCGTGACTGCCATGATCGTACCTCTGGAACATATGTGCCCGGCCTTCCGGAAAAATCTCACCGTTGTTTGCATACAAATGGAAATCGGTACTCGCGCATGCGGGAGTACTCCGGCCGCGCTACTCTGAAATGGCACGCCGCTTATGTTCAAGTTCTGCGTCCTGGCCTCCTCCAGTTCCGGCAACTGTCTCTTTCTCGGTACCGAGCGGACACGGGTTTTGGTCGATACCGGCCTCAGCCGCCGGGAAACGGCCGCCCGCCTGGCCTCCATCGGCGAAAGCCTCGACAAAATCGACGCCGTCCTGATCACGCACGAGCATTCCGACCACGTCCTCGGCCTGCCCGTCATTGCCCGTACCATTCAAAAACCGGTTTTCTGCTCCACCCTGACCGCAGGGGCGCTCGACTGGGAGGAGATCCGCGCTCCCCGCCAGACCTTCGACGCCGGCACCGGCTTCTCCATCGGCGACCTCGAATTCGGCAGCTTCACCATCCCGCACGACGCCGTCGACCCCGTCGGCTTCACCGTCCGCGCCGAAGGCGTCCGCGCCGCCATCGCCACCGACCTCGGCTACATGCCAGACTCCATCAAGATGCACCTCCGCGGCGCCGATCTGCTCCTGCTCGAGTCCAACCATAACCTGGAAATGTTGAAGGTCGGCCCCTACCCGTGGTCCATCAAGCAACGCATAATGGGCCGCAAGGGACACCTGTCGAACGACGCCGCCTCCGCCTTCATCGAGCAGGACATGGACTCCTCCGTGTCGACACTCGTGCTCGGCCACCTCAGCGAGAACACCAACTACCCTTCGCTCGTCGAACAGATGGCCACCCAGGCGCTCGCCGCCCGCGGCGTCAACCCGCGCCTCCACATCGCCGAACCGCGGAAGCAGTGCCCCGTCTTCACCTACTAAACTGGTAGGTACCGATGATTGCAAGGTACACGCGCCCCGAGATGGGGCGAATCTGGAGCGACGAGAATAAATACGCCTGCTGGCTGGAGGTGGAACTCGCCGCCAGCGAGGCCCTCGCCAGCCTGGGCGAGGTGCCGGCCGAGGCCGCCGAAGCCCTCCGCGCCCACGCCGCCGTTGACGTCGAGCGGCTCTTTGAGATCGAACGCGAGGTCAAGCACGACGTCATCGCCTTCACCACCACGGTCGCCGAAAAAATGGCCGCCGCCGGCAAGGGTGAAGCCTCGCGCTGGTTCCACTACGGCATGACGTCTAATGACGTGGTCGACACCGCGCAGGCGCTCCAGGTCCTCCAAGCCGCAAAGCTCCTGCTGGCCGGCGCCGAACGGCTTCTGGAGGCGCTCAAAAAACGCGCCTACGAGTTCCAGCACACGCCGCAGATGGGCCGCACCCACGGCATCCACGCCGAACCCTACACCTTCGGCCTGAAACTCGCCCTCTGGTACGACGAACTCCGCCGCAACCACAAGCGCCTCGCCGATGCCGCCGAAGACATGCGCGCAGGCAAGATCTCCGGCGCCGTCGGCACCTTCGGCCACATCGGCCCGGAAGCCGAACAACGCATCTGCGAACGCCTCGGCCTGAAGCCCGCCGCCATCGCCTCCCAGGTCATCAGCCGCGACTCCCACGCCGCGTTCATTAACGCCCTCGCGCTCATCGCCGCCACCTGCGACAAGATCGCCCTTGAGGTCCGCCACCTCCAGCGCACCGAGGTCCGCGAAGCCGAGGAGCCCTTCGCCCCCGGCCAGAAGGGCTCCAGCGCCATGCCCCACAAGCGCAACCCCGTCACCTGCGAACAGATCTGCGGCCTCGCCCGCGTTGTCCGCGGCAACGTCCAGGCGGCCTACGAAAACATCGCCCTCTGGCACGAGCGCGACATCTCCCACTCCTCCGTCGAACGCGTCATCCTCCCGGACTCCTGTATCCTCACCGACTACCTCCTCGCCAAAACCATCTGGCTCGTCGAAGGCATGCGCGTCAACCCCGAACGAATGCTCCGCAACCTCAATCTCACCCAGGGGCTCATCTTCTCCGGCCAGCTGCTGCTCGACCTCACCGCCGCCGGCATGCTCCGCGAACAGGCCTACAAGCTCGTCCAAAGCCACGCCATGCACTCCTGGGAGACCGAAGGCAACTTCCGCGCCGCCATCGAAAACGATCCGGCCATCCGCCAGCACCTGTCGCTCGATCAGATCGCCGCTTCCTTCTCCATGGACCGCCAACTCGCCAACGTCGGCAAAATCTTCGAGAGAGTCTTCGCCTCATGATCGTCAATCCCGCCCTTGAGCAGTACATCGACGATCTGCTGCCCGCGCGGGACGCTCTCCTGGCCGAAATGGAGGCCTTCGCCTTCGCCCACCGCGTCCCGATCCTCGGCCCGGCCTGCGCCTCCATTCTCGCCCAGTTCGTCATCGCCTCCGGCGCCCGCCGCATCTTCGAACTCGGCTCGGCCATCGGCTACTCCACCATCTGGCTCGCCCGGGCAGCTGGCCCCGGCGCCGAAGTCCACTACTCCGACGGCGACCCGGCCAACGCCGCCCGCGCTCGCGAATACTTCGCCCGCGCCGGCGTAGCCGACCGCATCACCATCCATACCGGTGACGCTCTGGCCGCCCTCGCCTCCACCTCCGGCCCCTTCGACCTCATCTTCAACGACGTCGACAAGGAAGGCTACCCAGCCGTCCTCGATGCCGTTCCGGACCGCCTCCGCCCCGGCGGCCTCTTCCTCACCGATAACACCCTTTGGAAGGGCAAGGTACTCGATCCACGCGACGAAACCACCGAAGGCGTCGACACCTTCAATCGCCGTATCTTCGCCGATCCCCGCTTCTTCTCCAGCCTCATCCCGCTCCGCGACGGCATCACCGTTGCCATCAAGCGCAGCACAATAGACCGTTTCGCGCCTTAGGAATGGTACTACAGCGCCTACCAGTGGGCCATTTGCCCCACCCCATTGGGGGGTAAAAAAATATTTCAGTTGTGAGAAATCGCTCCCATTAAAAACAAGTTTCGATTTATCAATCCCTTAAGACTCAGCCTCCATTTGGCCATCGACCTGTAAGGAAGAGCCACTAGCCCTATCAGCAATTTAGTACTTGGAAAAATTCCAGGATCTCCTACACTGGTGTTGGAGATCTTTTGATGGCAGCCGCCAAAGTTTCTGTGTTCCCCGCCCCCAGCCAGTTGGAAATGGCTCGGGTGTTGCTGGTCGATGACGACCCGGCGTCTCGCTTGACGCTGCAGACGGTACTTCGCGCGGGTGGATATGGCGTGGACACTGCGGCTTCGGCCGCCGAGGCCATCACGAAGATGGATGTGAATGAATATGCCCTGGTTTTGAGTGACTTACACATGGAGTCGTTCGAATCCGGACTCCGTGTGGTCGCCCATGCCCGCAGTCTGGAATACCGCCCGGCGACCGCCATCCTCTCCACCTGGCAGCAGGAGCATTCGGAAACTGCCAGGATGGCCGGCTCGCTTCTCATTGAGACCGAGAACATTCCCGAACTGCTCGATCAGGTCGCAGGGATGATCTCCCAGCGCGCCTCGCGCCGCGTCAGCCGCAGCATGCGGCTCCGCAACTAGAACGGGTTCAGTTCCCGTTTAACTCTGCCAGCACGGCCTCCGTCAGGTCGCCGGCGCCTTGCGCCGTATACGGGGAAACGCGGGGTTCGTAGCCGCCCAACGGTAGCTCTTTTGCTGTCAGCAGATAGCCCAGCCACCCGTTCGTGTAGCCAAAGAAGAGCGTGTTGGGGTATTTCACCCGCTCCCGAACCTCGATCGCCACCTCACAGAACAGCTCCAGCGGGGCGCTCCAGATGGCGATGTCGTCGTTAATCCGCAGAAACCGTACCGGCAGGCGCACCATTTCGACACCTGTCGAAGCGCGCCGCGTATAGGAAGCCAGTTCCGCCGGGAAACGAAGGCCGGGGCGCAGCGGCGTCTCGACAACGCGCCCGGACGCCGCCAGCGTAACGGCCGCCGTCGTAGCCGTCAGGCGGCGGTTCGTCTCCAGAATGCGCTCGCCCAGCAGGGCGCGGAACTGCGATAGGCGGCCGGACTTGAAGTCCGGATAGACGCTGTAGATCGGCGCCTGGTCGCCGGCGGCGCCATTGATAAACAGCAGCGGAGCACCCGTCTTCTGCTCCACATACTCGCTCACCACACCGGGCGCATCGCCGGAAATCAACAGATTTTGCCCGCCCAGCACCGTGCCGTGGATCGGATAGTTCGCAATCAGCGCCAGCGGCGAGCCGTCGGCCTTATCCAACCGCAGCAGGCCCAGCCGCCGGTCCACCGGGCCGTCCGGATTCAGCCCCAGGAATGTCTCCCCTTCCACGTCGCGGGCGCGGCGGTTGATATTGGCCCGCGCTGTTCCCCACTGAATCCCAATGCGCGCGGGCTGCAGCTTCCGCCGGGCTTCCAGGATGCCGGCAATCAGCTTCTCCTCAACCATCTCGGTGTATGCCGGGTCGATCTTGTGCGTATAGCGGTCCCCCAGAAACGCCACTGCCAGGCCCGGCGGTCCCACCTCGGGCGCCGAATGGGTATGCGTGGACGACCACCAGAAGTGCAGCGGCTGAATGCCCGTCCGCTTCTGCAGCGCCGCCGCCACTTTTTCATACTCTGCTGGCGACACCAGACAGATATCCGAGGAAACCAGCGCAAACTGCGTCCGGCCATCATCGAGCAGCACAATCCGGTGGAAGATCGGATCATGAACACCTGCCGACTGGCGTGCCGCATAGCCCAGCAGCCACTGCGGCGACGATGGCGTGATGTCCAGCTTCACAACAGCGGCACGGAACTCGGCCGCGAATGCCGCCGGCGCCAGCGCCAGAGCGAGCAGCGCAAGAATCCTCATTTCGCTTTCAACTCCTGCGCGATCAGCGGCAACAGCGACTGCGGATCGATCGCCCCCTGATACTTCTTGCCGTTGATGAAAATGGTGGGCGTCGCCGAAACGCCCGCATTGGCGCCGTCGGTGAAGTCCCGCCGGACGGCCAACTGCGTCGCCGGGTCGTCGAGCGCAGCCAGGAACTTCGGCATGTCCAACCCCAACTCCTTGGCCCAGGTGATGATCGTCTGCCGTTGAATGGCGCGGCTGTTGGCGTACATCTGGTCATGCAGCGGCCAGAACTTCCCCTGCGCATGCGCCGCCAGCGAGGCCCGCGCGGCCAGCGCCGCCTGCGAGTGCGAATCCAGCGGAAACTGCTTGTAAACCAGCCGCACATCTTTCGGATACGCCTTCAGCACCGCATCCAACTGCCCCACGGCCCGCACGCAAAACGGGCACTGGAAATCGGAGAACTCCACAATCGTCACCCTCGCATTCGCCGGCCCCTTGGACGGCGCACCGTTGACGTTGAGCGGCACCGGATCCAGCAGCACGCGGTTCTTCTGCGTGGCGGCCTTCACCAGCGGCGAATCGGTAAGCACCTTGCGAATGGCGGCCGCGTTCTTTCCAGCCGCGGCGGCCTCGGCGGCCAGGTTGGCCAATGTCAGACTCTGACTGCACGCCGGGTCCTCCACGCGGCACTGCGCCAACTGCATCGGGCACCCGCAGGGGCACTCAAACTCCCGCAACACGCCCAACAGTGTCTTCTTCTGGACCGGCGTCAATTTCTTCGTGTCAACCCCGGCCAGATCGGTCGCCGACTGCCAGTTGGAGGGCGCCTGCGCAAGAAGGCCAGCGGCGGCAAACACGAGTAGAGCAAGGCGTTGCATGAAGACCATTATGGGCGAGTTCTGCCATATACTCCAGACATGCGATTTGCCGCCCTTGTTCTCTTCGTCATCTCCGCCGCGGCCCAACCGGCCGCCATCACCGTCAAAGCGCCCGAAAGGACCCTCCCGCCCCACGTCGCGCAGAAGCTGACCGACGCGGACCGCGTGCTGTTCGGGCGGCTGATGCGCGTCGGCCTGGAGGCCGCCTGGTCGGAGGTCACCAAGGAAGGCTATCCCCTCTGCTTCATCAACGAACTCACGCCCGTGAACACGGACCGCCGCATGGTGGGTCGTGCCCGTACCGCGCGCTACCTGCCCAACCGCAAGGACCTGCGCGAGAAGATTTACGCTGCCGGGCCGCAGTTGAACTACCGTACTGCCGAAGAGGCCCAACCCGGTGACGTCCTCGTGTTCGACGCCGGCGGCGAGACCCGTTCCACTATCTCCGGCGCTATGGTCACCACGCGCTTCCTGGCCCGCGGCGGCGCCGGCATCGTGGTCGATGGCTGCATGCGCGACGTCCCGGATCTCGCCGCCATGCCGGCCAGCTTCTACCTCCGCTGCGGCCATGCCTCCAGCGTCAGCCCCCTCATGATGAGCGTCGACTACCAGGTCCCTGTACGCATCGGTGGCGTCACCGTCATGCCCGGCGACATTCTGGTCGGCGAACGCCACGGCGTGCTGGTCATTCCGGCCGCCATTGTCGATCGCGTGCTCGATAAGGCGCTGGCGCACGACGAGCAGGAACAGTTCCAGCGGCACCTGCTGCTGCAGGGCGAGTCCATCTATGGGGTCTACCCGGTGCTCAACGAAGCAAACAAGAAGAAGTTTGAGGAATGGAAGAAGTCCCGGCGCTGAAGAACGCCGGGGCTCCAGAAGGAGCCCCGGATTCCAGACCGGCCTAGTATTCGATGGCGCGGGGCAGCGTCTTGGCTTGCTCCACCCACTTGGTGACTTCCGCCTCCGACGGTACCCGGCGCGTCAACGACTTCGCCTCGTTTACTTCGGCCATCTTCTTCGCCAGGTTCTCCGGCTTTCGTTGCGCCAGCTCCGGCACCGTATCCACGCCGGCTGCCTCCAGCAGCTCCGCGTACTCCGAACCCACCCCGCTGATGCGGAACAGGTCCACCATGTTCGTGAACTTCAGGATCTGCTTCTCGGAAAGGCCTGTCTTTTCCGCCAGCTCCTTTCGCTGCGCCGGGGTCTTGGCCCCCGCCAGCAGTGCGTCCGTATCGGCAATCCCCGCGCCGCGCAGCTTTTCTCCGATGGCGGGTCCGATTCCTTCTACTTCCTCGATTTTGTGCTTAGCCATAGTCTGTCCTTAGAAGCAGCCGCTGCCGCCGTTGTTACAACTTCAACTCCCAACCCTTCCGAATCGCCGGCCGCAGTAGTTGATTGGCCGCCTCACTATTGGTGAACCGCATATTGCGGCTGTCCCAGTTCAGCTTGCCCGGAACCCGGAAGGCGATCACGCCCAACAGAACCCACTCGGTATAGGGCACCGAAATGCTGAAATCCGAGCACGCCATCTCGCCACCCTTGCAGGCACGAATCCAGTCCGCCATGTGGCCAGGTGACCGCGTCAGCAACTGCGGTGGCAGTTCATAGTCCCGCCACCGCGACTCAGGGAGCAGCTTGACTCCCTCTCCGCGTTCCACCGTCGATAGCAGCCCCTTCGATCCCACGAAAACAGCGCCGTTACCCGTCAATACGCCGGGCTGCGCCGGCGGCAGCGCCACCTGCGAGCCATACACCTTCACGTCCGGCCCCCCGGCGCCAATCCGCCTTCCCCCGGCGGGCCGCCGCGGCGGGCCGCCTCCCGGCCGCGGCGCCGGCCCGCGGCCCTTCTCGCCCAGATTCCCGCTGCGCGGCAGCAGCAGTTCGGAGTCGATGCCCGGCGCACGGTAGGCATCCGGCGCCCCGGCCACCGCCGAATCATGCCAGAAGACGCTCACCGGCTTCAGCCCCCCTCGCGCCGGAAAATCGTAGCGGATCACCGCCCGCGACGGGAACGTCCACTTGCTCTGGTTCTCCTGGCTCAGCAACTCCACGCTGCTCGGCGCTCCCAACTGCAGCGCCAGGTTCACCGGCCCCAGCGCATGGATGCCCCAGTTGCCCAACTGCCCCGTACCGAAATCGAAAAATCCGCGCCAGTTGTACGGCACGTAGTCCATGCTGAATGCCCGCATGTTCGCCGACCCAAGCCACAGATCCCAATTCACGTTCGCCGGCACCGACGCCTCGGCGGCTGGTTGCGTGAAGCCCGTCGGATGCGTGCCCGGCGTCGAGGAAGCATGCACCTCCGTCACATCGCCGATCACGCCGGACCAGATCATCTCCGCTGTCACCCGGATCGCCTCGTGCGAGTAGCCCTGGTTGCCCATTTGCGTCGCCACTTTATACTTCACCGCTGCATCCCGCAGCAGCCGGGCCTCCCACACTGTCCGCGTCAGCGGCTTTTCCACGTAAACATGCTTGCCCCGCTGCATCGCCGCCAGCGCTACCGTGGCATGCATGTGGTCCGGAATGCCCACCGTCACCGCATCAATGTTCTTGCCCTCTTTATCGAGCATCACGCGGAAGTCTTTATACTTCGGCGCCTTGCTGAACTTGGTGAAGTTCGCCGCAGCCCGCTTCTCGTCCACATCGCACAGCGCGACGATGTTCTCC
>CAZWDD010000095.1:0-17404 GCA_964632345.1 uncultured Solibacteraceae bacterium
GGGTGGGGTGTTCTGTTTTGCTGGGGTGTCCACTCTTTTTGCGGGTCGATGGGGGACTGGGGTAGGGGGGCAATTCCGTGGGTGGGGAGGGGCGGTAAAAGGTTGAGGGGAGGCGGGTTAGGGGGGATTTGGGAATTTTTTCGAGTGGTGTGAACGGGGAAGTGGGCGGGGGTGCTTTCGTGATATACTCGCGCACCAAAACGGCGTAGGTTGTTAGGAGCAGCAGGAAGGGTCATATGAAGAGCGTCATCATTTTCGTCCACGGACTTGGCGGCGACCCGTCCGGGACCTGGGGTAGTTTTCCGGCACTCATCCGGGAGGACGCTGCGTTTCGGGACTATGAAGTGGACTTTTATGGATTCCCGACATCGCTTTTTACGTGGCCGATTTTCGGGAGAAAGTATCTGAAGATCCAAGCCCTGGCCGATGCCCTGCACACGTTTATTGAAAACCGTTACCCCGGCCGGGCGACTGTGATTCTGGTGTGCCATAGCCTGGGCGGGCTGATTGCCCGGCGTTATCTGGTTGACCAGGTGAAGCGAGGGCAGGCGTTGCGGGTGGATGCGCTGTTGCTGTTCGCGGTGCCGCATGGGGGATCGGGGCTGGCCGAGATCGCAAAGCTGATTTCGTGGCGGCATAACCAGTTGCAGCAGCTTTGCCGGGACTCCGACCTGATCCGGGACCTGGACGCCGACTGGACGAATCTGGGAATGGCGGACAAAGTGGACGTGCGCTTTGTGGTGGGCGGGTTGGACCGGGTGGTGGAGGAGGAGAGTGCGCGCCGGTCGTGGGGCGAGCGAAACGTCGATGTGGTGGCCGACCGGGGCCACCGGGACATTGTGAAGCCGAGCGATGCGAAAGACCTGCCGTACCTGATCCTGCGGCGGTTTGTGGTTGAGAAGGGGCCGCGGCAGGCGGCGAGTCTTCTCTCCAACTATGCGACCGAGATGGCGGGCAAGGCCAGGAACCAGATCAAGTCAAGCAAGGGGTACCGGGTGATTGGCTTTGACCTGGACGGGACCCTGCTGCGCGGGATCGACTTTTCGTGGACGGTGGTCTGGAAGCACCTCGGGATTCCCGAGGCGGTTTACAAGGGCGCGATGCGGGACAACCGGAAGGGGATCACGACTTACCAGGAGTGGTGTGACGCGGCGATCAGCCAGTTTCGCGCCAAAGGGCTTCGTCGCGCTGACTTTCCGGCCATCGTGAAGGACATCACGGTGACCCAGAACCTGCGTGAGACGCTGCAGACACTGCGTTCGTCGGGATTCGTGCTGGCGCTACTGTCCGGGGGAATGGACACTTTTCTGGAGGAGAAGATCCCCGATGCGGCCGAGCTGTTCGACTATATCTGCATCAACCGCATTTCTTTCGAAAATCCAAGTGGACTGATCAAGGGCGTGGAAGCGACGCCGTTTGATTTTGAAGGCAAGGCGCTGGCACTGGCGGCGATCTGTGCGCGGCATGGATGTTCGATGAAAGAGGCCGTATTTGTTGGCGAAGGATTCAATGACGAGGAAGTGGTGAACCAGGCCGGGTTGAGCATTGCATATCCACCGGGAGAAACGGCGATTGAAGCGGCGTCGATCGGGATTGCCGAGAATGACCTGAGCAAGATACTGGAACACGTTTTGTGAGCGGGTAGATTTTAGCGGATGCGGGGGATCGGGGTGGAGAATTTGCAAGCGCAATTCCGGGAGATCTGATTCCTGTCCCTTCCGGGGGGCTGGTATAGCTGAACTGGTGATGTCAATCCGAAATGCCAAGCTTCTCCCGGAGCGCCGCCAGAGCCTTTCGAGCCGGTTTCGAGCGGCCTTGCTCTGCAGCGGCAATGCCGACCCTGATCGCCGCGACCGCTTCGAGCAGGTCCAGGCGGTCCGAGAATCCGACCCCGCGCGGATCGCCCCGCCCAGCCAGAGTCTGACGCCAATAGGCAGGTTGGTTTGCCGGCCAACCTCGCATCGCTTCCTGGCGCTGCTATCCTGAAATCGAATTGGTTCTAGTTCGCCCCGGTGAGATCTCAGCTCAATTGATACAGCAATTTTCCGACCTGAAACTCTGTTCCCGCTTGCAGAACAATCTGGATAACAACCGGTTCGTCACCCCGACACCGGTCCAGGCGCAGGCAATCCCTCCGCTCCTGGAAGGTCGCGACGTTGTGGCAACCGCGCAGACCGGCACTGGCAAGACGCTCGCATTTGCCATCCCCCTGATCGAAGCTCTCGCGGCCGATCCCCGAACGAAAATCATCAAAGCCCTGATCCTCAGTCCGACACGCGAACTTGCCATTCAGATCGATGAGGCCTTCCGGCAGATCGCCCACGGCATGCAAATCCGCACCGCCGTCGTTGTCGGAGGCATGAGCGAGAAAGCGCAACTGCACGATATCCAGGCAGGGGCGGAAGTTGTGATCGCAACGCCGGGCCGTCTCTGTGACTATTTGGACCGCAGGTTGATTGATCTCTCCCGCGTACGGGCCGTGGTGCTGGACGAGGCAGATCGGATGCTCGATATGGGTTTCCTGCCCGACCTTCGCCTCATCATGGAAAAGCTTCCGGCGAAACGGCAGACGATGCTTTTCTCCGCCACGATGGACGCATCCGTGGCCGGCCTGGTCGAAAGCTACGTGAACAATCCGGTGCGGATCGCTGTGGAGCCTTGTGCGCAGACCGCCAGCCTCATTGATCTCTACTGCTACCAGGTCCCCCGCGCCTCCAAGTTCGATCTCCTCGAGTACCTGCTCAAGAAGGAACAGGGTTCTTTCCTGGTCTTTGTGGCCACCAAAGAGAGCGCAGACCGTTTGACGAAATTTCTGGAGCGAGACAACCACAAGGTCGCCGCGATCCACGGCGACCGCTCCCAGCGCGAGCGCAATGAAGCGTTGCAAGGCTTCAAGGACGGAGTCCATCGCGTGCTGATCGCCACCGACGTGGCCGCACGTGGCATTCATGTGGATGACATCGCCCATGTAGTTAACTACGACCTGCCGCAAGAGCCGGAGAACTTCGTTCATCGAATCGGACGGACAGGCCGTGCTGGCACCAGAGGCGCCTCGTGGACCTTTGTGACTCCCCTGGAACTTTCTGACGTGTCCAAATATGAGCGTACGCTGGGGATTCAGATGCAGTTCTGCGAACTCCCACCGCTCCGGCGTCCGATAGGGCCGATCTCCGACGCCGATTTGGCGGCCATGATGGCTTCGATGGTTGCCAAACTGCCAGCCGCTACCGAGCCGCCTCCCCCACCGCAAAAAAACACCTCCGCGCGCCGTCGCCGCCGCCGCTGAAGCTCGGCTGGTTACTGTGTCGTCGCCGATGCGGAAGCTCGGCGACAAAGCGTGTCGGACTGGTCTCAATGTCCGGATCGGGCGTCACGCAACCGCAATCTCCCGCTGGATCCCACGGGATTGCTTCGGCTAGTCGATTTTAAGCAGCAGGTCATGCACCCATGTGGACAAAATGATGGCTTTCCACACGACCCGGCCGCGCTGGACAAGAAGCATTCGCTCGGGTTGGGGTCCAGCATTGTCGAGCACGAGCGCCTCGTCGGCCAGGCGAATCGCTGCCGGAGCCTGCAACAGAGGGCGGAAGTACGGGCGTCTGATACCCGCGTCCGGGATGTCGTGGCCGCCCTGTGCTACGCGAAGACGCACCCGATCGATCTGCAGATCCGGATCGCCGAGCGCCACCTAAATTACGGCGATTCTATATCCGGCACGTTTCGCACCGGCTAGCAGCGAGATCGCCCCGTGCTCCGCCAACGTGCTTTCCACGATAGAGCTATCGCGTTTCGCGACGAGAGACCCGCAGAGCAGAATGGCTTTTCGTGCCGCGGGAATCGCGGCTCGAGATGGCTGACTGGGGTCAAGCGTGCGTGCGATGGCATCCGGATCGAGAACAACCATTGCTCAATTTGCACGTGCTGCCGAGATTGTGCTTGTCCCGGAACTGTTTGGGCCGGCTACCAGGGTCAGCATCGGGGGTTCGATGTCGCCGAGGCGCGTTTGCACCGGAAGGCGGGTGCCGGAATGGAGCCGGTTGAACGGCGGCGCCAAGCGGCTGCTAGTTGCCACCCGTGACCTGGCGGAAGACGCGGAGGGTGTTTTCGCCGAGGAATTTGCGGATGCGGGATTCGCTCCAGCCGCGGCGTTGCATGGCGGCGGTGAGCTTGGGGAAGTCGCGGACGTCGCGCATGCCAAGGGGGAAGGTGGGGCCGCCGTCGAGGTCGGAGCCGAGGGCGACGTGGTCCTCGCCGGCGAGTTGAATGACGGCTTCGACGGGTTCGAGCCATTGATCGATGGTGCAGCGGACGGAATCGGGGGCCTTGATGCCGACCATGGGGTGATGGTTGCGGACGAGGGCATCGACCTCGGTGATGGACATATCCTTTGGCTGTTTGGCGACGGCGGTGGTATCCCAGAAGGCCTTGCCGGACTGGGCGGTGCGGTAGTCAAACATGGGGCGGTGGTGGAACTCGCAGCCGGAGTGGAAGCCGATGACGCCGCCTTTTGCGGCGATCTCCTTGACGAGTTCGTCGGACATGGTGCGGGGGAGATTGTTGAAGCGCTTGAGGCCGGAGTGGGTGGCCATGATGGGCTGGGAGGAGACGGCGAGGACATCGCGGACGGTGCGTTCGGAGGCGTGGGAGACGTTGATGACCATGCCGAGGCGGTTCATTTCGCGGACGACGGCACGGCCGTGGTCGTTCAAGCCGCCGAAGATGCTTTTGGCGCAGCAGGGCTCGGCGAAGTAGTTGGCCCAGTTGTGGGCTGGGAGCATCATGACGCGGAAGCCGGCGTGGTAGAGTTCGCGGAGGACGCCGAGATCGCCATCGAGATCGAAGCCGCCTTCGAGATCGAGGACGGCGGCGATGCGGCCGGATTTGGTGATGCGGTCGATATCGGCGGCGTTGTAGGCGAACTCGATTTTGTCCTTGTTGGCGGCGACCTGGCGGCGGGCGACGTCGAGGAGGCGGAGGACGTGGCGGGTTTCGTGGCGGGCGGGGTAGTACTGCTCTTCGACGAAGAGGGTGAAGAACATGGCGTCGATGCCGCCCTCTTTGGCGCGGATGAGATCGACCTGGCCGTCGGGGACCTTTTCTCCGATGTCGCCGCCCTTGTAGAACTGGCGGTTGATCATGTGGATGTGGGCGTCGAAGACGAAGGCCTTCTCGTGAAGGGGCTGTGCGGCGAGGCCGAGGGAGGCGAGGAGGAAGAAGAGAGGTTTCATGTGGTCTGCACGTAGGGCGGGTCTGCCGCCCGGTAAGTCACGTTCAATTCGGGGGTGTCGATGCGGCGGCCGGTGCGGACGCTATCGAACAGATGGGCGAGGATGCCGGTGGTGAGGAGGGTGCGTTCGACGGGGTAGGGGGGCTTGCCGGTAAGGAAGAGGGTTTCGATGTTATCGACGAGGCCATCGAAGTGGGGGAGGGTGCGGCGTTTGCCGGTGGGGCCGAACTTGCAGGACATGATGCCGCCGCCGGCGGCGGCGCCGGCGAAGGCCCAGTCGGAGATGGCGCCATTCAACAGGACGGAGGCGGCCTGGAGGCCGTCGCGGTAGGAGATGGAGAAGACGACGGGTTTTTTGACGAGATCGCGGAGTGGGGCGTCGCTCTTTTTGGGGCACCTGTTGTAGGCGGCGCGGACGAGTGGGGCGAAGGCGGGGTCCTCGAGGAAGCGCCAGGCGGGATCGCCCTGGAGGGTTTCGACGGACTGAACGCCGGTTTCGCCGCCGGCGCGGCGTTCGACCATGCACTGGAGGGACTCGATGGTGTGGAAGCCGTAGGCGTCGAGGTCGCCGTAGCCGAGGGAGAGGGCACGCTCGAATTTTGTGTCCATGAGGGGGACGATGTGGGGGACGCGGACGGAGAGGGGGATGGAGGAGCCGGCGAACCAGGGGACGCCGAGGCGTTTGGCGCGCTGGTAGAGGGAGCTGGCTTTGGGCCAGGAGTAGGAGAGGTGTTTGTCGAAGAAGGTGGGGAGGGCGCGGCCGTGCTTTTCGTAGACGTCGAGGATTTCGTTGAAGAGTTCGAAGCGCGGGTACATTTTCTGGCCGACGTCGTTGTTGGGAAAGGTGCCGTGTTCGCCGACGAAGACGACGCCATCGACGGCGAGATTGGGGCCGCCGAGGGTGAGGGTGCTGGCGATGGAATCGAACTTTTTGAAGCCGTGACGCCACTCGAGGTCGGCGCTCATGTCGCGTTCGTGGATCTGGTGGACGTAGAGGGAAACGATGTCGCACTGGCCTGGGCGCCACTTGCCGTTGGGGGAGCAGCCTGCCATCATCCGGCCAAGGATGACGTCGGCGTGGGAGTAGAAGTAGTAGGAGGTGACGACGGCGGCGATGCGGGGCCTGGGGCTGCCTTGGGCGAGGAGGGGTGCGCTGAGGAGGGGGAGGAGGTCGCGGCGACGGATCGGCATGACACTAAGATACTTTAAGGAACGCGCGCCCGCCACCTGGCATCGTGCTAGAATAGGAGAGTTGCCGCCGATCCGGGCGGCATCGTCGTGTAGCAGCCCCGGGAAGGGGTTGGAAAGCCTGGAGAGATGGCCGAGTGGTTGAAGGCGCACGCTTGGAAAGCGTGTATACGGGAAACCGTATCGAGGGTTCGAATCCCTCTCTCTCCGCCACTATCCGTTGTTGTTAGTTGTTGAAGTGGCTGGACGTATGCGACGAAGGCTGGGGCCAGACGGTTGCCAAATGGGCAATGAGTTGGGCGCTGGCGCGGGGCGGGGTTGCAGCTGGGCGGAATAGACGGATGGCGATTTTGCGTCGCTGGAGACAGGTGGAAGCAGGCTACCTGTAAGTGAGGGTAGACGGCAGCGCGCGGCCACTTGGAGCGGAGGGGCTTTCGATTGGATTGCCGGTTGTAAGTGGCAATCCGTCCGGAGGGCTAACTCTGCAGGTGGAGGCCCTTGTGGATGGCGTAGAGGGCGAGTTCGAGGCGGTCGGAGACGCCGAGTTTGTCGAAGATGTTATGGAGATGGTTCTTGACCGTCTGCTCGGAGATGAACATCTTCTCGGCCATTTCCTTGTTTTTGTAGCCCTGGGCGACGAGGGCGACAATTTCGCGTTCGCGGGTGGAGAGGGGGGAGCGCTCGCGGCCCTTGCCGCTGGCACCGGCGGCCATTTCCGAGCCTGGGGTGGCGAACTGGCGCATGACGGCGGCGGTGGTGTGGGAGTCGAGCCAGATTTCGCCGGCGAAGACTTTGCGGATGGACTTGACGATAAGGTCCGGGGCGGTTTGCTTGAGGACGATGCCGGAGCAGCCGAGCTTCATGGCCTGGACGAACTCGTTTTTATCTTCCGAGGCGGTGAGGATGATGACGCGGGTCCGTTTGTTGGTCTGCTGGAGGGTTTCGAGAGCACCGAGGCCGTCAAGGTTGGGCATGCGGAGATCGAGGAGCAGGACATCGGGATTGGTTTCGTGGACGACGTCGAGGACGGCGCGGCCATCGCCGGCTTCGCCGACAATATCGATGTCGGCTTCGAGAGCCAGGAGGCGGCGGATGCCGTCGCGAACAATGGGGTGATCGTCGGCGATAACGATCCTGATGCGGCTATCCGCAGTTTGTTCGCCTTGCAACGTATCCATGAGAGCTGTTCCGTTTGTCATCATTTCCAGCACCACGATTCGATGGTAAAGGCAGCCTAGTACAGGGTCAACTGATGGTACCCCTACCGTAAGCACCTGAATTCTCTTACGCGAAAACTTAGATTCGCCTTAGACGGAGAGCGTTACAGGCCTCACCGGAACGGCTTAAGATCTCGCGGGTGCAGAAATATCTGGAGACGCCTTTACTATATCAGAACGATAAGGGGTGTTCCGTATCCCCCAAATCAAGGAGGGATATAGGGTTAGAGGTCAGCGGCGGCGAGGCGGAGTTTATCGGCAAAATTACCGCCGGATTCGGTCCAGAGGGAGCGGCGTTCGATGGGGAGTGCTTCGTCGATGGAGTGGACGAGTTTGAGGAGGCCTTTGAGGTTGGAGCGGGCGTACCAGGCGGCGTTTGGGAGGTCCGGGTTGGGGAGGTACCAGGAGTCGAGGCCGAAGTCGATGCGGAGGTGTTCGGCGTGGCGGTTTTCGTCGCCGAGAGGGGAATCGGAGAAGCGGGGGCCGAAGCAGTGGAGGGAGATGCGGGAGGGGCGGAGGGTCCAATCCTTATCGAAGGTCCAGAGGCCCCACCAGGTTTCGAAGGAGTAGGCGGAGTCGTCGTGGAGGTGTTCGGAGGCGGCGTCGAGGACGGCTTTGGGGTCGACGGGGTCGAGGAAGGGGCGTTCGAGGAGGGGCGGTTCGGAGGAGGAGACGGGCTGGATGCGGAGGAGGGAGTCGGCCGGGTTCTGGGGGGAGATGGGGAGGAGTTCGAGGGCGCGGCCGAAGTGGCGGAGCATGGAGAGGGCGGAGAAGTTGCGGAGCCAGCAGGAGTAATAAAGGTTATCGGCCACAGTCTAACTATGATCGGGGATGGGTGGGGTGAGGCGCAATGTTTGGGGGTGGCGAGGACGCGGCTTGGTGGGCGAGTTGGAAAGGTATCGGGGAAAAAACCGGAAGGGGGATGGGTAGTGGTGGAGGCGGCGGGAGTCGAACCCGCGTCCGAGAACGCCCAAAGTGTGGAGACTACGCGCGTATCTGATTCGTTTGTCTCAGCCGTGAACTGGAGAACCAGCAAGACGCTCACGACCCAGCTCGATTGATTTCAGCCTTTCGCTCCGAACAGAAGCCAGGGCCAATCCTGCCATATGACGCCATACGATCCCCATGCAGGCCTGAGAACCGCGGCGGCTACCTAGTTAATTAGGCAGCGTATGCAAACTGCGTGTTGTTGGCAGTTATGGTTTTCCGATCGTTTAACGGGAGCTCGGAACCCGGCACGCCTCCATACAATGACTCGAACCCGTCGAAGCCGTTTCGCCCCCACATGGTCCAGACCTGAGTGTAGCACCCCGGCCTACTAGGATAGATGCGTGCGGGGCGTGGCGGGTTGCGGCGGTGTTTGGGTACCATAAACGCGATGGCGACATTTGCGGAGACGATCGAGGAAATAGAGCAAGAGACAGAGACGCCGGAGGATGCATCGCACGGGACGATGTACAACGTGGTGTTGTTGAACGACGACTTCCACACGGACGCGTATGTGGTGGAGATGCTGGGGAAGCTGTTCTGCCTGCCGGTGGCGCAATCGTTCCGGCATGCGTTGGAGGTGGACACGACGGGGCGGACGATTGTGCTGACGTGTGAGCGGGAGCAGGCGGAGTTTGGGCGGGACCAGATCCATGCGTATGGGCGGGATCCGCGGGTGCCGGCGTGCCAGGGGTCGATGTCGGCGGTAGTGGAAGAGGCATGACGGCGGTAGTGACGGGCGGGTCGCGGGGGATTGGGCGGGCGGTGGCGTTGCGACTGGCGCTGGAGGGGATTCCGGTGGCGGTGAACTATCTGGGGAAGCGTGAGGCTGCCGAGGAGGTGGTGGAGGCGATCCTGCGGACGGGAGGGAGGGCGTGCGCACTGCAGGCGGATACGGGTGACGCGGGGGCGGTGGAGCGGATGATGGGGGAGGCGGAGGAACGGCTGGGGCCGTTGGAGATTTTGGTGAATAATGCCGGGATACTGCGGCGTGGCGGGGTGGACAGCTACGATGCGGGGGCGATGGCGGAGATGGTGCGGACGAACGTGGAAGGGGTGATCCACTGCACGCTGGCGGCGGCGAAACGGATGGGGAAGGGTGGGCGAGTGGTGAATCTGTCTTCGATAGCGGCGCACGGGACGGCGGCGGCGGGGACGACGTGGTATGCGGCGACGAAGGGGGCGGTGGAGACGTTGACGAAGCGGTTTGCGTTTGAGTTGGGGCCGCGGGGGATACGGGTGAACGCGGTGGCGCCGGGGTTTATTCTGACCGATATGGTGGATGCGGCGAACCGTGATGCGGTGATAGCGGCGATGGGGGCGAAGTCGGCGTTGGGGCGAGTGGGGACGCCGGAGGACGTGGCGGACGCGGTGGCGTTTCTGGCATCGGACCAGGCGCGATTTATTACGGGGCAGGTGTTAACGGTTGACGGCGGTCGAACCGACTTTTTGACCCATTAGCGCGGCGCGTTTGTGGCGTTTTTCGCGTTTTTCGAGGTTGATGAGTTCGCGGCGGCGGCGGAGCTTGGTGCGTTCGTCGACACCGTTCCAGAACTTGAGGAAGTATTGGACGGCGGAGGCGATGCCGAAGGCGACGACGCCGTACATCCAGACCATGGCCCAGCCATACCATTCGCGGTGGCGGATGGCGATGAGCATGAGGGAGATGGCGATGACCTGAGTGACCATCTTGGTCTTGCCGAGGTCTGAGGCCTTGATGGTGTAGCCTTCGGCGGCGGCGATGCCGCGGAGTCCGGTGACGGCGAATTCGCGGCCGATGATGAGGATGGCGATCCAGCCGGGGATCATGCGGACCTGGACGAGGGAGATGAGGGCGGCCGAGATGAGCATTTTGTCGGCGATGGGATCGAGGAGGGTGCCGACGGTGGTGACCTGTTTCCAGCGGCGGGCGAGGTAGCCGTCGAGGAGGTCAGTAAAAGCGGCGGCGAGGAAGATGGCGAGGGCGAGGTACTCGTTGGCGATGGGCCAATCCATGAAGCGGAGGCCGAAATCGTCCTGGACGAGCGCGACGACGAGCAGGGGGACGAAGAAGATCCGGAGGATGGTGAGTAAATTGGGGAAGTTCATCCCGATACCACTTCTCTAGGGTCCTTCAGACGGTATCACAACGCAACCCCGAAGCGGGAGAACTGGCGGGCGGCGGATGGGGAAAGTTCGGCTTCGATGAGGCAGTGGGTATCGTCGAATTGTTTGGAAAGGATGCGAGCGGCGAGGTGGAGGCGGTGGAGGGAGGCGCCGTCGTCGATGGGGATGCGGAGGGTGACGCGGGTGAGGGCGTCGGCGGGGAGAGCGGATTCGATGTGGGCGAGGAGAGCGTCGAGGCCGGCGCCGGTGGCGGCGGAGATGGGGATGGCGGCGTGGGGAGGGGGGGCGCAGCCGGGGGCGTCGGATTTGTTCCAGACGATGAGTTGGGGAGTGCCCTGGGCGCCGATTTCCTCAAGGACGGACTGGACGTGTTCGATGGTGGATTGGGCGGCAGGGGAGGAGCCATCGACGACGTGGAGGAGGAGGGCGGCTTCGGTGACCTCTTCGAGGGTGGCGCGGAAGGCGGTGACGAGGGTGGTGGGGAGGTTGCGGATGAAGCCGACGGTATCGGAGAGGAGGATTTTCTTCTTGGAAGGGAGGGTGAGGGTGCGGACGGTGGGGTCGAGGGTGGCGAACATGCGGGCGTCGGCGGTGACGGCGGAGCCGGTGAGGCGGTTGAAGAGTGTCGATTTGCCTGCGTTGGTATAGCCGACGAGGGCGACGGTGAGGAGGGGTACGGACTGGCGCTGGCGGCGCTGGGTGCCGCGGGTGCCGCGGACGGATTCGATGAGGCGTTGGAGGTGAGCGACGCGAGTGCGGATGCGGCGGCGGTCTGTTTCGAGCTTGGTTTCACCGGGGCCGCGGGTACCGATGCCGCCGCCGAGGCGGGACATGGAGGCGCCGTGGCCGGAGAGGCGGGGGAGGAGGTATTGGAGCTGGGCGAGTTCGACCTGGAGCTGGCCTTCGCGGGTGCGGGCGCGGGAGGCGAAGATGTCGAGGATGAGCTGTGTGCGGTCGATGATGCGGGCGTCGAGTTTGCGTTCGAGGTTGCGGAGCTGGGTGGGGGAGAGTTCGTGGTCGAAGATGACGACGTCGATGGAGAGGGCCTGGACGAGGGCGGCGATTTCGTCGGCTTTGCCGGGACCGATGAGGAAGGCGGAATCGGCCTTATCGCGGAGCTGCATCTGGCGCTCGACGACGAGAGCGCCGGCGGAGCGGGCGAGGGTATCGAGCTCGTCGAGGGAGTCGTCGGCGGAGAATTGGGCGGGGTCACGACGGCGCCAGTCGACACCGACGAGGAGGGCGCGCTCGGGGCCGGAGAGGGTGTCGACGGTGGTGTGCCGGGGATTTTTCAAACGGGGTTAGTGATCGCCGCCGTCGCCGTGGGAGGACGGGACGGGGGCCGGACCAGGGACCGGGGCCGGGCCGGGCGAGGCGTGGCCGGCGGCGAAGGAGCCGGAGTGGCCGTGAGCGGGCCGGGAGACCACCACCGTGGAGATAGCGTGTTTGAAGATCAGTTGTTCCTGGTTATTGGATTCCAGAATCACGGAGTACTTATCGAAACTCTTGATTCGGCCTGAAAGTTTCACACCGCTCATCAGATAGATGGTGAGGAAAATCTTATCCTTGCGCGCGTTGTTTAAAAATGCTTCCTGAATATTTTGCGCCAGTTTGTCCATTTTGCTTCCTCACGCCCGGAAGGGCATAGAAATCCCCCTTTCCAGCACGGGGGTGTTCCCAAATTGTATCACTCGGGTTACGAGGGGGTCAGGAGGCGAGCCATGCGAGGGCGGCGGCGGCGGTGAGGGCGGCGAGGGCGAGGGCGAGGGAGGAGCGGACGTTGGGTTCGGCGGCGTGTTCGGAAAAGAGGAGGAAGGAGGCGGCGGAGGCGGGGAGGGCGCCGGCGGCAAGGGCGGACTGTGCGGCGAGGAGGGAGGGAGAGGCGGGGAAGGAGGCGGAGGCGACGGAGAAGACGAGGAGGAGGGCGAGGGAGAAGGAGGCGCCGCCTAGGAAGCCGGAGAGGTGTTGTTTGAAAGAGCCTTTGAACCAGGCGAGAGGGGAGAGGGGATCGCCCTGGACGGGGAGATTGAGGAAGTAGAGATTGCAGAGCGGGGAGAGGGCGAGGACGCCGGCGGCGAAGAAGAGGGAGGCGGCGAAGGGGCCGAGGCCGAGGTCGCCGGGGAGAGAGAGGGAAGCGAGGGGGAAGGAAGCGGCGAGGAAGAGGCCGGAGATGGAGGCGAGGATGAAGCCTTTCCAGCCGGGGTGGACGCCGCGTTTGACTGGGTTGGCGCGGGCGGCGTTTTTCTGAGCGAGAGCGGTGAGGATGGCTGCGGCGAGGGCGAGGGCGGCCGCGGCGGCGGCGAGAGGAGAGGAGGAAACGGCGCCGCGGAGGGCGGCGAAGGCGACGGCGAGGAGGAGCCAGGAAGCGGCTGCCGCGGGGAGAGCGGAGGAGAAGCCGGCGACGGAGGAGCCGGCAAGGAGGAGGAGATTGCCGAGGCAGTATAGAGCGCCGCCGGCGGCGGCAATGGCCATGTTGCGTTTGGAGGCGACGGTGAGGGTGTCGTCAAAAGTAAATGTATCGGCGGTGGCGATGTTACCGAGGGTGAGGCCGGCGAGGAGGGAGGCGAGGAGAGCGCCGAAGGCGAAATCAAAGGAGAAGAGCTCGAAGCGCCATTTGCGGTCGAGGCGGGAGGCGAGGAGGGAGCCGCCCCAAAGGAGGGCCGCGACGGCAAGCAATAAAAGGGCTGCACCGTAGGAAGAGGGCTGGAGCATTTAATTCTGGAGTGTACCGCATTGGTTGAAATTGGGATAGGATGAGGGCGCAGGAAGGGGAGCCGGGCCGAAAACGGTACCCCTGGTCCGACCGAGGCCGTCTAACAAGCCTAGGAGGGAACGTCCAGAGATGGAGAAATACCTGCTGCCGGACGCGGCGCGCGAGGTGGTAAGCCAGATAGGGCGAGCCGATATCGTGATCGGGATCCCGAGTTATAACAATGCCCGGACGATCGGGCACGTAGTGCGGGCGGCGATGGCGGGTTTGAATAAGTACTATCCGGAGTTCACGGGGGTGATTGTGAATTCGGACGGGGGATCAAAGGACGGGACGCGGGATGTGGTGTTGTCGAGCCAGGACGGGGACGGGAACCTGTTGCTGCTGTCGACGCCGTTGAAGCCGGCGCACCGGTTATCGGTGCCGTACACGGGGATACCGGGGAAGGGGAGTGCGTTCCGGCTGATATTCCAGATGGCGAGCGAGTTGGGGGCGAAGGCGTGCGCGGTGGTGGATTCGGATTTGCGGTCGATTACGCCGGAGTGGATCGACCTGCTGGTGCGGCCGGTGATGCATGCCGAGTATGACTTTGTGGCGCCGTACTATCACCGGCACAAGTACGACGGGACGATCACGAACAGCATTGTGTACCCGCTGACGCGTACGTTGTATGGGCGGGATATCCGGCAGCCGATTGGCGGGGATTTCGGAATGTCGGGGCGGCTGGTGGAGCGGTATCTGGAGCGGCGGGATTGGGAAACGGATGTGGCGCGGTTCGGGATCGACATCTGGCTGACGACGATCGCGCTGGCGGAGCGATACCGGGTGTGCCAGAGCTTTCTGGGGGCGAAGCTGCACGATGCGAAGGACCCCGGGAGCGACCTGAGCGCGATGCTGGTGCAGGTGGTGGGGAGTGTGTTCACGCTGATGCAGGAGTACGAAGACATCTGGAGCGGGCCGGGGGAGGAGGAGAAGGCGGCGCTGTTCGGGTTCCGGTATGACGTAGGGCTGGACCCGATTGAAGTGAAGCTGGACCGGATGGTGAAGGCGTTCCGGCAGGGGGCCGAGGACCTGCGGGAGATATGGGCGATGGCGCTGCGGGAGGAGACGTTGGGGGAGGTGACGCGGCTGGCGCAGTGCATGGTGGAGGACCGGGAATTTCATGTGCCGGACGAGTTGTGGGTGCGGGTGGTGTATGAGTTTTCGGCGGCGTATAAGACGCGGCCGGTGGAGCGGGGGCATTTACTGCGATCGTTGACGCCGTTGTATCTGGCGCGGGTGGCGTCGTTTGTGAACGAGACGCGGGAGATGGACGCGGGGGCGGTGGAGGAGCGGATTGAGCAGTTGTGCCGCGTTTACGCGGCGCAGAAGGCGTACCTGGTTGCGTTATGGTCCGGGGAAAGGAAGGAGGCTTAGAGAGATGATTCACACGTTGCAGGAGGTGTTTGAGAAAGCACTGGAACGGCTGGCGGGGCAGGTGGTGACGTATGTGCCGCCGCTGCTGGTGGGAGTAACCATACTGGCGTTGACGTTTCTGCTGGCACGGCTGGTGCGGGTGCTGTTTGCGCGGGCATTCAAGGGGACGGGGGTGGACAGTTTTCTGCGGGACAGCGGGGTGTCGACGTTTCTGCCCGGGTCGGCAAAGGTGACGGTGGCGCCGGTGATGGCGGCGGGGTTGTACTGGACGATTGTGTTGATGGGGCTGTTGACGGCGCTGAATGTGTTTGAGACGCCACTGACATCGCACATTGTGGAGGGGACGGTGTTTCTGTTCCCGAAGCTGGTGGGGGCTGGGGCGATAGTGCTGGCGGGATTCTGGCTGGGGCAGTTTCTGGGGCGGAGCATGTTGATATGGGCGTGCAATGAGGGGATACCGCATGCGAGGAGGCTGGCGGCGGCGGTGCGGGTGGCGGTGGTGTTCATGTCGGTGGTGATTGCGTCCGACATCCTGAACTTCGCGCAGCGGGTGTTTTTCACGGCGTTTGTGGTGGTGGCTGGCGGGGCGGCGCTGGCGGTGAGCCTGGCGCTGGGATTGGGGGCGAGGGAGGCGGTAGGGAAGTGGCTGGCGGAGCGGCGGGGGGCCGGGGAGGAGGATGGGGAGTCTTTGTTGCGGCACCTTTAAAGAGAGCTTAATCCGAGGCATATAATTTAGGCATGAGAATCCTCTTCTGGCTGTTGATGTGCGCCGGGGCAGCGGCGGCACAGGAGACGTTCACAACGGAGGTGGCGCCGATCCTGAAGAAGCGGTGCATTGCGTGCCACGGGGCGGGGATGCAGACGAACGGGCTGCGGGTGGACGACGGGGCGGCGCTGGTGGCGGGCGGGTACTCGGGGCCGGCGGTGGTGCCGGGCAAGCCGGGGGAGAGCAAGCTGGTGGCGCGGCTGAAGAGCCACGAGAAAGAGTTCATGATGCCGCCGATGGGGGCGCGGCTGACGGCGGCCGAGATTGCGACGATCGAACGGTGGATCGAGAACGGGGCGAAGGCGCCGGCGTCGAAAACAGCTGGGCCGGCGCGGCGGGAGAGCAAGCACTGGGCGTTTCAACCGGTGAAGAAGCCGGCGGCGCCGGCGGGTGCGGCGGCGATTGACCATTTCATTGCGGCACGGCTGCAGCAGGAAGGGCTGACGATGTCGCCGGAAGCCGACCGTCGGACGCTGATCCGGCGGCTGAAGCTGGACCTGCTGGGGCTGGCGCCGACGGTAGAAGAGACCGAGGCGTTTGTGAACGACCGGCGGGCGGATGCGTGGGAGCGGCTGGTGGACGGGTTCCTGGCCTCGCCGCACTACGGGGAGCGGTGGGCGCGGCCGTGGCTGGACCTGGCGCGGTATGCCGATAGTGACGGATATGAAAAAGACAACGTGCGGCCGCATGCGTGGCGGTACCGGCAATGGGTGATCGATGCGTTGAACAGCGACATGGGCTTTGACCGGTTCACGATTGCGCAGATGGCGGGCGACCTGCTGCCGGGGGCGACGGTGGAGGACCGGGTGGCGACGGGTTTCCACCGGAACGTGCTGACGAACCGGGAGGCGGGCGTGGACCGGGCCGAGGCGCGGTATGAGCAGCTGATCAACCGGACGAACACGCTGGGGACGACGTGGCTGGGACTGACTGTGGGCTGCGCGCAGTGCCACGACCACAAGTACGACCCGGTGTCGCAGAAGGATTACTACCAGCTGTACGCGTTCTTCAATGAGGCCGACGATGTGGACATCGACGCGCCGATGGCCGGGGAGATGGGCCCGTATCTGAAGGCGCTGCCGGGCTACCGGGCCGAGCGGGAAAAGCTGCTGCGGGAGTACCGGATACCGGAGCTGCAGGCGCGGTGGGAAGAGAAAATGCGGGCGGCGTATGCGAACCCCGGGAAAGACGCGGAGTTCGATTTCTGGATTACGTCAATGTCGGCGATGGTGGACCACGCGATGCGGATGCTGCACAAGGCGCCGGAGGCGCGGACGCAGCGGGAAAAAGACATCCTGGCCGATTACTTCATTGCCAATCCGGGGCCGGAGAATGGGCGGGACAAGGCGCTGACGGAGAAGCTGAAAGAGCTGCGGACGAAGATGGCGGAGCTGAAAAAGCCGATGCCGTTTCTGACGCAGGCCTACACGATGGGCGCGCATCCGGACCGGCCGAAGACGCACATCACGATCCGCGGGGACTACAAGGCGCTGGGGATCGAAGTGCAGCCGGGGACACCGGCGGTGCTGCCGCCGATGGAGCCGAAGGCGGGCGAACCGGCGCGGCTGGCGTTTGCGCGGTGGCTGGTGGCGAAGGACAATCCGCTGACGCCGCGGGTGACGGTGAACCGGGCATGGCAGGAGCTGTTCGGGCGGGGGATTGTCTCGACGTCGGAAGACCTGGGGGTGACGGGCGAGAAGCCGACGCATCCGGAGCTGCTCGACTGGTTGGCGGCCGAGTTCATGGAACAGGGCTGGAGCATGAAGAAGCTGCACAAGACGATGGTG
>CAZWDD010000096.1:0-17195 GCA_964632345.1 uncultured Solibacteraceae bacterium
CGCAGAGCATCCTCCACCACCACCTTCGCGTTTTGCAGGTCAACAACTGCAGTAGCCGTCGGCATAATGTCTCCTTGGATGTCAGTCCGGACCGGGCGGATTTAAGAAGTTTATCCACAATAAAACAGTTGCGGAGTGGAGAGGTTGCAACCGGAAACGAGAGTCGTGCATCCTAATGGTTGAGAGCAAAAGGGGAGTAGATCGCCCAACTGCAGGTCCGTCAATACGGTGAGCCGAGTGCGAGAGCTTGGAGCACCCGGAGTGCAGCGTGGACGAGAGGACACGGATCGAGACCTTTTGCGTGAGCCGGCATCCCACAGCGGGTCGCCGGCTCACGCAAAAGGTCTTTCGCATATCAGGAGGAAAGAAACGTATGAATCGGATGAAGACCTATCTTCTGCTGGCGACGCTGACCAGCCTTTTGCTGGTGGCTGGACAGGCGATGGGCGGAAGGTCCGGGTTGATGATCGCACTGGTTTTCGCGGTGGTGATGAACGTCGGCTCCTATTGGTTTTCCGACACGATCGTGCTGAAGATGCACGGCGCGCGGGAGATCAGTCCGCAGCAGGCGCCGGAGATCTATGCAATGGTCGAACGGCTGGTCCAGAAGGCCGGGATACCGATGCCGCGCCTGTACATCGTACCGGACGATTCGCCGAACGCGTTTGCGACGGGACGCAATCCGGAAAAGGGCGTGGTGGCGGTGACCGAAGGGATTCTTCAGGTTCTGGACCGGGATGAGTTGGAGGGCGTCATCGCGCACGAGCTGGCGCACATCGCCCACCGGGACACGCTGGTGATGACGGTTTCGGCGACGATCGCCGGCGCCATCAGTTCGCTGGGCAACATGGCGATGTGGGGCGCGATGCTCGGGGGCGGCCGGTCGAGTGACGACGAAGAGGGCGGCCATCCGGCGGCGATGCTCGTCAGCGCGATCGTGGCGCCGATTGCGGCGATGATGATTCAGATGGCGATTTCGCGCTCGCGCGAGTACATGGCGGACGAAGCGGCGGCGCGTTACTGCGGGAAGCCGTGGGCGCTGGCCAACGCGCTGCGCAAGATTGAGGCGTGGAGCAAGCGGGTCCCCATGGAGCACGGCTCGCCGGCAACGGCGCACATGTACATCTCCAACCCCTTCAGCGGCGGCTTCGCCAGCCTGTTCAGCACCCACCCACCGACGGCCGAGCGCGTGGCGCGGCTGGAGCGGCTGCGCGCCGTGATGTAACCGGGCAAGGCGGCAACCGATCGGGAAAGGCGGCCCTATGTGGCCGCCTTTTCGTTTATACGTGAGCGAGCAACTTCCGGAGCATCGCGCGCCCACGGTGCAGACGCTGCTTGACGTTGTCCTCGCTGATTTCCAGCAACGAGGCGGTCTCCGAAGTCGACAACTCCTCGGCGTCGCGCAACAGAACCACGGCGCGATAGGTTTCCGGGATCTGGCTCAACGCACGTTCCAACTCGGCGCTCAGTTCCTTGCGAATGATCCTGTCGTCGGCCGATTCGCCGCTGGCGGCCAGGATGACGTCATCGATGGGCACTTCGGCACTCGGCGCGAAGACGCTGTGCCGCCGCTTCATCAGACAGCAGTTGCGCGCGATGCGGAAGACCCACGGCTTCACCAGCTGCGGATCGCGCAGTTGATTCCAGTTTTCGAAGACCTTGAGGAGCGTCTCCTGCGCTACCTCCTCCGCGTCCTCGCGCTGGCCGCACATGAGGTAGGTGTAGTTGAAGACCTTGCGTTGGAAGCTCTCAACGAAAGGCTGCATCGCTTCCTTGTCGCCGGACAGAAGGCGCCTTGCCAGTTCTACTTCGGGAGTGGATTCCACTCCTCTATGCTACGACTTGCGCGCTCCTGACGGCGACAGTGATCTCCGGGGTGACCAGCATGGAGTTCTTGACAAGGCACTTTTCGGCCGAGCGACGGGCCCCGTCGAGATGGCGCTCCTCGATGCCGCCGGGGACTTCGATGTTGATTCGGAACGAGCCGAGGCGAGGCGGGTTCATCGCCTTGTCAGCCTCAACGGAGACGGTCATCCCATCAGCGGGAATTTTCTGCAGGCGCAGATAGTTGGCTGCATAGTACATTGCGCATGTGCCGAGCGAGACGAGCAGGAACTCAGGCGGGGTCATGCCGGTGTCTTCGCCGCCGGCGTCGACGGGTTGATCACAAATGACCTTGTGCCCACGCGCTTGCGCTTCGTATTGCATTCCGTTGCGGAAAGTAACGGTTACTTCCATTGCTTGAATCAGCCTCCAAATAGCGTAGATGCAGGCGCACGGAAATGGTGACAGTTGTCACGAAAACATTGAAAACGCATCTATCTCCGTGGAATGCAGAGATACCTATTCGCGGTGCTATCAACGATTGGTTTGGCCGCCGCCGAGTTGTCACTGGCCGACGCGGCAAGGCTGGCATTGCAGGAGAATCCGGCAATTGCCGCAGCGCGGCAGCAGGAGTCGGCAGCGGCGGCACGGATCCGGCAGGTGGACACGGCCAAGATGCCCCGGGTGCAGTGGCAAGAGAGTATTCAGGGCGGCAACAACCCTGTTTATGTCTTCAGTTCCCTGCTGACGCAGCGGCAGTTCAGCGCGGCGAATTTCGCGGTGCCCTCATTGGTGCGGCCGGACCCGCTGCAGAACTTTCAATCGCAGTTGGGGGTGGAGCAGACGGTCTACGATTTTGGGCGGACCGTGGCGCGGAAGAAGGAAGCCGAGACGGGACGGACGATGGCAGTGGAGGAGCGGAAGCGCCGGGAACTGGAGATTGTGACGCATACGGCGCGGGCGTACTACGGGGCCTTACTGGCCGAGGCGGGACTGAAGGCGGCCGAGCAGGCGCTGGCCTCGGTGAAGGCGACGCGGGAGCGGGCCGTGGCGCTGCGAAACGCGCAGATGGCCACCGAGGCCGATGTGCTGGCCGTGGATGTCCATCTGGCGACGGCGGAAGAGGCGATCATTCAACGCAGGCAACAGGCGGAGGTGGCGCGGGCCGCCTTGAACCACGCGCTGGGGCAGCCGCTGGAGACGGCGCATGTATTGACCACGCCGTTGACGGCGATAGCAGCGGGCGGCAGCGAGGCCGGCACGACGCACCGGCCGGAGGTAAGAATGGCCGCGCTGCAGGAAGAGATTGCAAAGAGCCGCGGCGAACAGGCGTCGGCGATGCTGCGGCCGGAGGTGGGGCTGCGGTTCGTACTGGAAGCGGACCGGCAGCACTTTGTTACCAAGGGCGGGGCGAACTGGATTGCGATGGGCACGTTCCGATGGAACCTGTTTGACGGCGGGATGGCGCGGCAGATGCGAGCCGAGGCGGGCTACGCGGCCGCGGCGGCGGCGGCGGAGACGAAGGCCGCGGCGAGCGCCGTGAATCTGCAGGTGCGGCAGGCGGACGCGGCTGTCCGGGCGGCAGCGGCGCGCGAGGCCGTCACGGCCGCAACCGTCACGCAGGCCAATGAGACGGTGCGAATTTTGAGAAACCGGTACGGGGCGGGGCTGGCCACCGTAACCGATGTGCTGCGCGCGGAGACGGCGCTGCTGGAAGCCGAGACACGCCGCCTGGCCGCGTTGCATGACCAGCGCATCGCCCGCATTGAGCGCGAGGCCGCCGCCGGCACTTTAAATGGAGATTCCGATGTCCTTCGCTAAATGCACGCTGTTCCTCCCCATTGCGATCCTGGCCGGCTGCGGCGGCCATTCCTCGAACGAACCGGCCGCCAAGCCGCTGACACCGATGAAGGTCACGACGGCCGCGGCCGAGGTGCAAACCCTTACGGGAGAGCGGGAGATTCCCGGCACCGTGACGGCACGGACGACGCTGGCCGTCAGCACGCGGACACAGGGGCACATTCTGGAGATACGGGTGCGCGAGGGCGACCGCGTGCAGGCCGGACAGGTGATCGCCACAATCGATTCCCGCGAGGCGGCGACGGCGATCACGCAGGCCGAGGCCATGCGCGACGAGGCTCGGGCGGCGTTGCCCGAAGCGGAAGCGGCGATTGCATCAGCGACGGCGCAGGCCGAGCTGGCGCGGGCCACGTTCCGGCGGATGGAGGAGTTGAACAGGAGCAAGTCGATCACCGGGCAGGAGTTCGATGAGGCGCAAGCGAGGCTGAGGCTCGCCGAGTCCCAGGTAGCGATGGCCAAAGCGAAGGTGCAGCAGATCAACGAGCGCGTGCGGCAGGCCGAGTCCGGCGTGGCGCGGGCGAAACTGCAGCAGGGCTATGGCGAGGTGACGGCGCCGGTGGCGGGCATTGTGCTCGAACGGCGGGCCGAACCGGGAATGTTTGCGGGGCCGGGAATGCCGATTGTGATCGTAGAGAAGGCCGGAGATTACCGGCTGGAAGTGGCGGTGGAAGAGTCACTGCTGCGGGAGTTAAAACCGGGCCGGAAGGTGAAGGTTGAGTTGGAAGGCGAGTCGGAAATGGCGATCAGCGAGGTGCTGCCGTCGCTGGATCCGCAGAGCCGGACGGCGACGGTGCGGATCAACCTGCCGGGGCGGCCGGGGTTGCGCAGCGGGATGTCCGGAAGGATTCGCGTGCCTGGCGCCGAGCGGGAAGCCGTGACGGTGCCGGTGGAAGCGGTGCGGGTCAACGGGCAGTTGCAGACCGTGTTTGTGGTGGCCAACGGACGGGCGCGGGCATCGATGGTGACGCTTGGGGCGCGGCGCGAGGGCCGAGTGGAAGTGCTGAGCGGCGTGGACGCGAAGGACCGGGTGGTGGTGTCGCCGCCTGCGGGCCTGCTGGACGGTTCGCCGGTTGAGGGGGCACAGTGAGCGAAGAGAAGAAGCTGGGTATCGCCGGGCGGATGGCCGCGGCGTGGATACATTCCAAGCTGACGCCGTTGTTCATCGTGGCGTCGCTGGCGGCGGGGGCGTTCGCCGTCTTTAAGCTGCCGCGCGAAGAGGAGCCGCAGATCATCGTTCCAATGGTGGACGTCTTCGTCGGCATGCCGGGTGCGACGCCGGAAGAAGTGGAGCAGCGCGTCACCAGCCCGATGGAGAAGCTGATCTGGGAGATCCCGGGCGTGGAGTACATCTATTCCACCTCGCAGACCGGCGGCAGCATGCTGATCGTCCGCTTTCGCGTGGGTGAGGATTATGAGCGGTCTATCGTCAACCTGAATCAGAAATTGCAGGCCAATTTCGACCGCATCCCGCCGGGGGCAACGCCGCCCATTGTGAAGCCGCGGGCTATTGACGACGTGCCGATCCTGGCGCTGACCGTGCACTCGGCGACCTACGACGACTCGGCACTGCGGAAGATAGCGGCACAGTTACTCGACACGATCACACAGACGCCCGACGTCTCGGAAGTGAAGTTGCTCGGCGGGCGGCGCCGCGAGATACGGGTGACGCTGGACCCGGCGCGACTGGCGGCGCGGGGCCTGTCCCCGATCCAGGTGGAGCGCGCACTGGCAGGAGGGAATCAACTACTGCCGGCCGGCCGCGTGGTGCAGGGACAGCGGGAGATCCTGCTCGATGCCGGGCGGCACATCCGCTCCGCGGAGACGGTGCGGCGGGTCGTAGTCAGCGCGACGGGCGGAAGGCCAGTGTATCTGGAAGACGTCGCGACCGTGACCGATGAGGCGGCCGAACCGGAGCAGATGGTTCAGTATGCCGCGAAAAACGGACAGTTCTCGTCAGCCGTGACGATTTCGGTGGCCAAGCGCAAGGGCACGAACGCCATCGCCGTGGCCAGCGATGTGCTGCGGCGGGTGGATGGGGTGAAGCCAACGCTGCTGCCGGAGGGCGTGGAGATTTCGACTACGCGGCATTATGGGGAAACGGCGGCGGAGAAGTCGAATGAACTGCTGTTCCACATGGCCATCGCCGTCTTTTCCGTTACGCTGTTGATCGGGCTGACGCTGGGCGTGCGGGAGTCCGGCATCGTCTTCGTGGCGATCCCCGTTACACTTGCCCTGACACTTACTGTGTTCTATCTCTACGGTTACACGCTGAACCGGATTACGTTATTCGCATTGATTTTCTCCATCGGCATTCTGGTGGACGACGCGATTGTGATTGTGGAGAACGTCGTCCGCCATGCGCGCATGGAATCCAACGCCGGCCGTTCGTTGACCGATATCGCGATTGAGGCCGTTGACGAGGTCGGGAATCCGACGATTCTGGCCACCTTGACGGTGATCGCGGCGATCCTGCCGATGGCCTTCGTCGGCGGGTTGATGGGCCCCTACATGCGGCCGATCCCGATTGGCGCGACGGCAGCGATGATCTTCTCGCTGCTGGTGGCGTTCCTGGTGACACCGTGGGCGACGGTACGACTGCTGAAGAGCGAGGGCAGCCATGGCCATTCGGAGAAGGAGGATAAGCTGACGGTGCTCTACCGGCAGTGGATGGATAAACTGATTCACCTGCCCTTCTTCCGCTGGTCCTTTCTGGGCGCGGTGGCGTTCATGCTGCTGGCTGCCTGCGGACTGGTCTATATCAAGTTTGTGGAAGTGAAGATGCTGCCGTTCGACAACAAGAGCGAGTTCCAGGTGATCGTCAACATGCCGGAGGGCACGCCGCTTGAAGAGACGGCGCGCGCCACGCGGGCGTTGGCCGAGGCGGCGCTGGAGCAACCGGAGGTGGTGGACCTGCAGACCTACGCCGGCACGGCCTCCCCGTATAACTTCAACGGCCTGGTGCGGCACTACTTCCTGCGGAGCGGGCCGAACATGGCCGACATTCAGGTGAACCTGAAGGCCAAGCACGACCGGAAGGCCGATAGCCACACGATCGCGCGGCAGGTGCGGCAGCGACTGCTGCCGGTAGCGGCGCGGCATAAGGCGAAGATCCAGGTGGCCGAAGTGCCCCCGGGACCGCCCGTCTTGCAGACGCTGGTGGCCGAGGTCTACGGCCCCGACCCGGCCGGCCGGGACCGGATCGCGCGTGAGATCATGCAGATCCTGGAGAAGTCGAAAGGTGTCGTCGACGTCGACTGGTATGGCGAGGAGGACCAGAGACGGCGGCGCTACCGGATCGACGAAGCCAAGGCGGTGGCGCACGGCGTGAATGCCGCCATGCTGGCGCAGACGCTGGCGATGGCCTCAGGAGGACAGACGGCCGGACTGCTGCACGATCCGGCATCGCGCGAGGATGTTCCGATTCAGGTGCGGCTGGACCGGGCGGCGCGTTCGCGGCCGGAGACGTTTCTGTCGCTGCGGGTCAACGGCGTGGCGCTGAGCGAAATCGTGACGGTAGAGGAGAGCGTGGCCGACAAGGCCATCTACCGCAAGAACCTGATGCCGGTGACGTATGTGACCGCCGACGTGGCAGGCGAAGTGGAGAGCCCAGTCTACGCCATTCTCAACCTGGGTCCGGAGATCGAGAAGATCGACACGCGGGGCGGGTACATGATCGAGCAGTACACGGCCACGCAGCCCGAAGACGACCGCCGCTACGCCATGAAGTGGGACGGCGAGTGGCACATTACCTATGAGGTCTTCCGCGACCTGGGCATCGCCTTCGCCATGACCGCGGTCCCGAACGTCTTCCTGGGGCCGTCGGCTGGTTCGAGAGCTTCCTGACGCCGCTGCTGATCATGGCCGCCATCCCCTTTTCACTGGTCGGCATTCTGCCCGCGCATGGCATGTTGAGCGCGTTTTTTACGGCCACGAGTATGATCGGCTTTATCGCCGGCGCGGGAATCGTCGTTAGAAACTCCATCATCCTGGTGGACTTCATCGAACTGCGCCGCAAGGAGGGCATGCCGCTCGATGAGGCCGTCATCGACGCCGGCGCCGTCCGTTTCCGTCCCATGATGCTGACCGCCGCGGCCGTCGTGGCGGGCAGCCTTGTCATTCTGTTCGACCCGATATTCCAGGGTCTGGCCATTTCCCTGATGGCCGGCGAGATCGCCTCGCTGCTGCTGTCGCGCGTCACCGTACCGATTCTTTATTTCATCGCCAATCGAAAAGGAGAGTGGAAGTCATGAGCCTCGACCGCATGCTCCGGATGATCGCCGGATTCTTTATCCTGCTCAGCGTCGCGCTGGGCCACTACGTCAACCCCAACTGGTATTACTTCACGGCATTCGTGGGACTGAACCTGCTGCAGTCCGCGTTCACCAACTGGTGTCCAATGATCACGTTCCTGCGCAAGCTCGGCTACCGCTAGAGACAATGGATCTGAGGACCATGAATGGACGACGCACTTGGCCTGCATAGACTGCATTTTGCTTTTACGATCACTTACCACTACCTGTTCCCGCAGTTGACGATGGGGCTGGCGCTCTTGATCTTTGTGATTAAGACGCTGGCCCTGCGCACCGGGAACCCGGTCTACGAAGAGTCCGCGCGGTTCTGGATCCGCATCTTCGGCATCAACTTCGCCATGGGAGTCGTGACCGGCATCCCGATGGAGTTCCAGTTCGGCACGAACTGGGCGCGTTTCTCCAGGGCAGCGGGCGGCGTCATCGGCCAGACGCTGGCGATGGAGGGCATGTATTCGTTCTTCCTGGAATCGACGTTCCTGGGCATCCTGCTCTACGGGCGGGAGAAGGTGGGGCCGCGCATCCACTGGCTGGCATCCCTGTGCGTGTTTATCGGCTCGTGGCTGAGCGGGTTTTTCATCATCGCCACCGATGCGTGGATGCAGCATCCGGTGGGGCACCGTATCGGGCCGAAAGGCGAGATCATTCTGGAGAGCCTGTCGGCGTTCCTGTTGAACCCGTGGACGTTCGTGCAGTATGCGCACAACATGACGGGATCGGTGGTGACGGCCTCGGCCGCCATGTGCGCGGCGGGTGCGTTCTACCTGCTGTCGAACCGGCACACGGCGCATGGACGGCTGTTCCTGCAGATCGGCGTGCCGGCTTTTGCGCTCTCCTCGGTTATTGCGGCGTTCCCCACCGGCGACATACAGGGTAAGTTCGTGGCCCAGTATCAGCCCGTGACGCTGGCCGCCATGGAGGGCCACTTCGACACGAAATCCGGCGCCGGCCTGAACATCATCGGGCAGCCCGATGTGGAGAACCAGCGCATCGATAATCCCATCACGCTGCCGCGCGTGCTGAGCTTCATCAGCTACGGCCGCTGGAATGCCGAGGTGAAGGGGCTGAACGAAGTACCGCGGGATCAGTGGCCGGACAACATCCCCCTGCTCTACTACGCGTTTCATATCATGGTCGGCCTCGGCACCATCTTCATCGCCCTGGGCGTGGGCAGCTTCGTGCTGCTGCGGATGAAGAAGCTATACACATTCAAGCCGGCGCTGTGGGCGCTGCTGCTGTGCTTCCCGCTGCCTTACGTTGCCAACACGGCCGGATGGATGACCGCGGAACTGGGCCGCCAGCCGTGGCTGATCTACGGCATTATGCGCACCGCCGATGGATACTCGACGCGCGTTTCGAGCGGCAACACGCTGTTTACCCTGCTCGGATTCATGGGGCTGTATGCACTGTTGAGCATGTTGTTCCTGTTCCTGATCCAGCGGGAACTGGCCAAGGGTCCGGGTACCGCCGAGGAGGCGCACTAGCATGGAGACACTCTGGTTCTGGCTGGTCGCCATCATGATTGCGGCCTATGTGTTGTTGGATGGCTTTGATCTCGGCGCCGGGGCGCTGCACCTGGTGCTCGGCAAGACGGACGAGGAACGGTCGCAGATACTCGACTCGATCGGGCCGTTCTGGGATGGCAACGAAGTGTGGCTGCTGGCCGGTGGCGGCACGTTGTACTTTGCGTTCCCGGTCCTTTACGCCAGCGCGTTTTCGGGGTTCTATCTGCCGTTGATGGTGGTGCTCTGGCTGCTGGTGCTGCGCGGAATCGCCATTGAGTCCCGCCATATGCTTCACAACAACCTGTGGACGCCGTTCTGGGACACGGTCTTCTCCGGAGCCTCCGCGCTGCTGGCGATCTTCTTCGGCGCGGCGCTTGGCAACGTGGTGCGCGGCGTTCCGCTCGACGCCAATCAGGAGTTCTTCCTACCGTTGTGGACCGACTTCCGCGTGTCAGGCAATCCGGGCATCCTCGATTGGTACACGGTACTGGTGGCCTTGTTCGCGCTGGCGACACTGCTCCACCACGGCGCCTGGTGGGTGGCCTACCGGACCCATGACGAAGTGGAGGCCCGTGCGCTGCGCGCGGCGCGCGTCGCGTTTCGTGTGGTTGCCGGCCTCACCCCGGCGGTGACGATTGCAAGCGGCGCGGTGCGGCCGGACCTGTTTGCGAACTTCGCCTCGATGCCCTTCGGCGCGGTGTTTCCACTGTTGGCAATCGGCGGCCTGTTCGTCAGTATGCGCGCGACGGACCCACTGCGCGGTTTCTTCGGCTCCTGCGCCTATATTGCCGGTATGCTGACAAGCCTGGTCTTCAGTGTTTACCCGAACGTACTGCCCGGCATCGGTACACCGGGGCTCACCATCCAGAACGCCTCGGCGCCCATGTACGGACTGCAGGTGGGCCTGGTGTGGTGGATTCCCGGATTCTTCCTCGCCTGCGGCTACGCCTTCTTCCTCTACCGGCGATTTTCCGGAAAGGTCGACCGGCCCGCCTAGCTCACCCGAAAATCTCCCGCATCCGGGCGGCGACGACCTTCTCCTCGCCCGGGTCGTTCATCAGGAAGGTGAACTCAATTCCCTTCCCGCCAGGGCCGCGCAACGCGGCGATCCGCGGTTCGCCGTCCATCAGCCGCTTCGCCACCTCGGCCGAAGTCATCCCGCGCTTTGTCTCATCCCACGTTGCGATCACACGGTGCACGCGCCGGCCGCGTTCGAAACGGGCCTTTTCCACCTGCAACCCGATCTTGCGGCACTCTCCCATGACGTAATCCGCCTGCCGCTCGCACTCCCGGTCGAGGGCCTTGAAATCCAGCTTCGAATAGATGTCGATCGCCGCCAGCAGCCCGACCATCTCCTCCTTGTTCACCTTCATGCCACGGCCTTGTGAGTCGGAATGCGGACTCGAATTGAGCCACGCGGAGTGGAGAAGGTCCTTCCGGCCAGCCAGCACGCCGGTGCTCTGCGGCCCTCGGATATGCTTGCCGCCGCTGAAGGCGATCATGTCGACACCGGTCGCCGCGACGCGCGGAATGTTGTCCCAACTCGGCAGCAGGTTGGCCGCGTCGATCAACACTGGAACCCCGGCCCGCTTGCAGATCCGGACGCACTCCTCCAACGGCACAGGCGTCTCCCACGCCCAATCGCCGCGCGTTCCACCCAGGTAGTAGACCATGGCTGTCTGCGCGCCCATTGCGTTCACGAAGGAATCCCGCGTCTCCACCTCGACAATCTTCACCCCGGCACTGCGCACCGCGTGGTCGTATCCGTTGCGATGCGGCTTCTGGATGACGACCTCCGTCTTCATCCCGGTGAGGTCGGGCAACCGCCGCACTTTTGCCGTATCGTCACCCGTCAGGCAGGCATACGTTCCCAGCGCAATGGCTCCCGCGGTACCGGAGGTAACCAGCGCCGCCTCGGTGCCGCACAACTTCGCCAACCGCGCCCCAACGGCGTCCTTCACTTCCTCCAACACAGCGAAGTCCCGCGCCGCCTCCGCCATGATGCCCTGAATCTCCGGCCACATCTTCGAGGCACCGACGGTTGTCACGGGCCCCATGAAGTTCAGTACGGGGCGCAAGCCCAGATCCGTGTAAGGACTCTTCGGACGCGCCGCCGAGGCCAATGGAAGCGCGGACAGGGAGGGAAAGAACCAGCGCCGTTTCATCATCCCTGCATCTTACTCTTATCGAAAGCAAAACGGCAGAGGGGCAGCAACACTGCATTGCGTTCCGCGTTCGTCTGCTGTGGCCGCCTTCGTTTCGCCCTCTAGAGGCATGCGCTGTCATCGCGCGGGATCAGGCCGTCCACGAACTTACTGACGGAATCTACAGTGTGCCGCCCCAGTGCTTCCAAGGCTCACAGTTTTCTACGGTTCCGATAGCCACCTCCTGTTATTCAGGATCGAGCTAAGTTCCCCCGATTGGGAACCTCTTCCGTATTTCCTTCCTTCTTCCACTTACAATATGCGCCTGTTCCCGCGCTCTGTCAAGAGAAACCGGAAGGGTGCGGACTGTCGTTTGGAACCCTTCTGAAGGACGTTCGGCGCGGCGGCAGTTACAGAGATCACGGCCTACAGATACTCTACCGAGGCACCGGGTAGATACGGATTCCATCCCGATCATGGGCGCCCGGACCGGCCAGTCTAGCGGTGCCGTTCCAGGTAGTCGAGCAACTGGTTCACGGCCAGTTTCACGCCGGGCATCAACGCCGACTCCTCGATGTCGAAGTCCGGGGTGTGGTGCGCCGCCGTGATGCCGGCCTTCTCATTGCCAACGCCGAGGAACCAGAAGAAGCCCGGGATGATCTTCTGGTAGTAGGAGAAGTCTTCCGCGCCGGTGATCGGCTTGCTGTCCACGATATTGGCGTCGCCGAGCACGCGCCGCATCTGCGGCAGGCTCTCGGCAGTCAGGCCGGGGTGATTCACCGTCACCGGATAGCTGGTTCCGCCGAAATCGAGGTCGAACTCGGCATCGGCGGCCGCCGTACAGCCGGCCAACGTCCGCCGCATCATCGTGCGAACGCCCTCCCGCGTGCTTTCGTTAAAGGTCCGGATGGTCCCTTCCATCTTCACTTCGTTCGGGATGATATTGCTGCGATTGCCGCCGTGAATCGAACCGATGCTCAGCACCATGCTCTCACCGGGGTCCACGCGCCGGCTGCGGATGGTCTGCAGCTGCGTGATGCATTGCGCGGCGACGGTGATGGGATCGATACCGAGGTGAGGCGTCGAGGCGTGCACCTGCTTGCCGCGGATGGTGACGGCGAACGAATCGGCCGAAGCCATCGCCGGACCAACGGAATAGCGCACGGTACCGGCCGGGGCGAGGCTCCACACATGCAGGCCAAAGATCGCGGCGGGCCGGGGATTTTCCAACACGCCTTCCTTGATCATCAAAGCCGCGCCGCCCTCTTCTCCGCGCGGCGCGCCCTCTTCGGCCGGCTGGAAGATGAACTTCACGGAACCGGGGATCTGGTCGCGCATCCCGGCCAACACCTCGGCCGCGGCAAGTGCGATTGCCATGTGCGCATCATGCCCGCAGGCGTGATGGACGCCATTGTTCTTCGACTTATATGCTTTGTCGATCGTCGAGAACACTGGCAGCGCATCCATATCGGCGCGCCATGCCACCACCGGACCCGGCTTGCCGCCCTTGAGCAGCGCCACCACGCCGTGGCGGCCGACGCCGGTCTTCACTTCATCCATCCCCAGCGCGCGGAGCTTTTCCGCAACCACTCGCGCCGTCCGCTCCTCGCGATTCGAAAGCTCCGGGTGCATGTGGAACTCGCGCCGCTGGTCTATCAACTTCGCCTCAATGGCCGCCGCGGCTTTCGCCACGCGGTCCTCCCGGCTCTGCGGGAAGCAGGCGATCGCAGTGAGGAACAACAGTAGGGTCGGACGCATTTAGAGGCTGGAGAGATGTTCGACTTTGCCGGTGCTGTCGCCGATCTTTTCCGGCTGCACGCCGGCCACGTCGAGCATGGAAAGGAACAGGTTCGTCATCGGCGTTCCCTTCTTGTACTTAACATGGCGGCCGCCGTGGATGCGGCCCGCGCCGCCGCCAGCAAGGATCGTCGGCAGGTCCAGGTGCTGGTGGCGGTTGCCGTCGCTCAGACTGCTGCCATACATCACCATGGAGTGGTCGAGCAGCGTGCCATCGCCGTCCTTGGCCGCCTGCAGCTTGCCGAGGAACGTGGCCAACTGCGCGACGTGATGCTGGTCGATCTTCTGCAGCCGGGCAATCTTGGCCGGGTCATTGAAGTGGTGGCTCAGCCCGTGATGCGCATCCGGCACGCCGATATTGCGGTACGTGCGGTTGCCGCCCTCGCGGCCGATCATCAAGGTGATGACGCGCGTCAGGTCGGCCTGAAAGGCAATCGTCATCAGGTCGAACATCAGGTTGCAGTGCTCTTCAAAAGTCGGCGGAATGCCGGCCGGGCGGTCGAAGGCAGGCAGCGCAACCGCATTGGCGTCCTGCTTCTCGATCTTCTGAATACGCACTTCAATCTCGCGAATCGCGTCCAGGTACTCACTCAGCTTGCGCTTGTCACCAGCGCCAAGGCCCATCCCGAGCCGTGCCGTATCGGCACGGACGAAGTCGAGAATGCTGCGATCCTGCCGCGCCATCTGCGCGCGCACGACCGGATCGGTGGTCTCTCCATCGCCGAAAAGGCGCTCGAACACCGAACGGGGATTGATTTCCGGCGGCAGCGGAGTGGTGGGCGATGCCCAGGACACCGTGTTGCTATAGGCGCAGGAGTAGCCCGAGTCGCAACCGCCCACCATGCGGTTGTCCTCCAGGCCCAGTTCGAGCGACGGCAGCGTGGTGAACCGGCCGATCTCCTTGGCCGCCACCTGGTCAGCCGAAATGCCGGCATGAATATCGGCGCCCTGCGTCTTCTTCGGATGCACGCCCGTCAACCAGCTTGCCCCGGCGCGCGCATGGTCACCGGCGCCGTCGCCCAGCGCCTGGCCGTTGTACTGATCGAGCCCGGAAAGCACCAGCAACTTTTCCCGGTAGGCGGCGATCGGTTGCAGCGTCGGCGTCAACTCGTAGCCTGCGCCTTCAGCCGCGGGCGTCCAGTCCTTCATGATCACGCCGTTCGGCACGTAGAGGAACGCCATGCGGACCGGCGGCTTGGCTCCGGCGCGGTTCGGCGCCGCAAGCGCGGGCGTCATCGCGTCGAGAAACGGCAGGGCGACCGTTGTTCCCAAACCACGCAGCAGCGTACGGCGGGACAAGGATTTGCGGCTGATGATCATCGCTCGGGGGTTCTCCTCATTTGGAATGGTACGCTATTCACAATTGCCAGCACCACCTCGGAAAATCGGTGTTCCCGGGCGGCGGCTTCGCGGCGCACCTGACGGACAACGGGCAGGTCAAAATGCTCCAGGCCGCGGCCCAGAGCGTAGGTGAGCAACTTCTCGGAGATGCACTCGACGAAGTAGTCCTTCCGGTCAAGCAACACCTGTTTCAATCCGGCGGGTCCATCAAATTGGATGCCGCCCGGCAGCGATCCGGATGCGTCCACTTTCGCGCCATCCTCCACGTCGCGAAACCGGCCGACGGCGTCGAAGTTCTCAAGCGAGAATCCGAGCGGATCCAGCCGCGAGTGGCATGAAGCGCACGCCGCGCTGGCCCGGTGCTTCTCCAGCGCCGCGCGCAGGTCTCTGGCTGAGTTGGCAGCCTTCTCCTCCAGGTCCGGCACATTCGGCGGAGGAGGCGGCGGCGGGGTGGCCAGAATGTTCTCCAGTATCCACTTGCCGCGCAAAACGGGAGACGTGCGCGTCGGGTACGACGTGACGGTCAACACACTGGCATGTGTCAATACGCCGCCCCGTTCGGCGCCGTTCAGGGCCACCTTCCGGAAATGGGGCCCGCGCACGCCACTCAAGCCGTAGTGCCGCGCCAGTCGTTCGTTCATGAAAGAGTAATCCGCACCTAGGAAGTCGAGGACGCTGCGATCCTCGCGCACGATGTAGTCGAAGAACAGTTCTGTCTCCCGCTGCATGGCCACGCGCAAGGAGTCATCGAACTGGGGAAACTTCTCCGGATCCGGACGCCAGGAAGGAATGTTGCGCAGGTGCAGCCACTGCCCGGCGAAGTTCTCGATCAACGAACGAGACTTCGGGTCGGCCAGCATGCGCCGCACCTGTTGCGGAAGCGCGGCGCGCAGTTTGTTCTGCTCGGCCAACCGCAGCAGTTCCTCGTCCGGGATACTGCTCCAAAGGAAGAACGACAACCGCGATGCCAGTTCGAGATCCGACACACGCCGCGTGGCGCCTGGCGCGGCGGACGCGGCGTCCCGCTCCACGCGGAACAGAAAGTTCGGCGACACCAGCATCGCGCGCAGGGCCGTCTCAATGCCTGCGTCGAAGGACCCGCCGTCCTTCCGGCCAATGGCAAACGCCGGTAGGCGCGCCGCGCGAGCGTCGTGAGAATCCGCTGCGCACAAGGTTCTTCTTTCTCGCCCGACGCCGGGCGGCACTGGAAGATGATCCGCCGGCTCTCCGTGTCCCCGGGGCCTGTCGGGTGGAACGGCCCACCGATCAGCATGTACTCCAGCGCAACGTTGGTGAACACAGGCGGCGGACCAAACCCGCGGCGCGAGACCACGCCGGTCTCCGGCTTGAGAGTTTCATTCAAGTAGCCTGCGGAGACGGCGTGCAGTCCGGCCTTCACTGGCAGGCGAATCTCGAAGTTGCGCGTAATCTGCGCCTCCTCGGCGGTGCTGAAAACCACGTCGTGCAGTTTGACGCGCTGTCCATCGATCCGGACTTCCAACTTGGCCGGCGGCGAATTGGGCGGGGGGTTGCCGCGCACGCGAACCGTAATTGAATACTCCGCGTCCACGGGGAAGTGGTAGTTCACCAATACGGTGCTGCGCAGATTCAACGGCAGGTCGTCACTGGCGTCGAGCGCCTGCCCGCGTCCGGGATTGAAGCGCTCCACGGCAGCGCCCGTTTTCACGGTTCCCACTGCCAGGCGGCTGACGCGGCGCGCCGTACTCATGTACTTCTCCATCAAGAGCGGAGATACCGTCAGGACGCTGCCGATGTTGTCGAACCCATAGCCGGAGTCATCGGCCGGCAGGGTCGCCGCGTGATCCATCCGCAGGCCCAGCAGGTCCCGGATGGCATTCGAATACTCGGCGCGATTGAGCCGGTGGACAGAGGGCGAACCCGGATTGCGCCGCGCCGCCGCGCTGCGGTCCAATTCCCCTTCCAGCCAGTTCACGAAGCCTTCGCTCGCCGCCGCCTTCGGGCGCGGCAGCCCGGGAGGCGGCATTTCGCCCGTGCGCACCTTGCGCAGCACCTTCTCCCAGGTCATGCCGGACTCGTGAACGGAGGCCGGGTTCAAACCCTCCACGGACACGCCGCCCGAGCGGTTTGTTTCGTTGTGACAGCCCTGGCAATAGTTGCCAAGGAGTGTTCTTGCCGACGCCGGCCCTTCTGCCGTCTGTCCGGACACAGCGGCAGCGGCCACCACCAGCAGGGAAATTTTCTGAATCATTTTGCTGTGCGAGGATTCCCCGCTGCTTTCGAACACTATATCATTCAAGGGTATGCGCTGGGCTTTGTTTATCGGGTTTCTGACCATGGCAACGGCCGCCGAGATGCGCCTTCTGGAAGCGGTTCAGAAGCGCAATCAGCAGGCCGTGCTGGCGCTCATTAAAGCCGGGGCCGATGTGAACGCCGCA
>CAZWDD010000097.1:0-14543 GCA_964632345.1 uncultured Solibacteraceae bacterium
GAAGCAGTACCACAATTGGCGGCAGGCGCAATCGTGGCTCTACACCACGCGCGAGTACGGTGAGTTCGACCTGCGGCTGGATTACCTGACGCCTTCGGGCGGTAACGGCGGCGTCTCCATTCGCGACAACACCAGAGGGCGATTTGCCTATGGCGCCAACCCTGATTTCGACAAGACCCCGGCGCGGAACGGGTATGAGATTCAGATCCTCAACGCCGTGAAAACGAAGTACCCTTCGGGATCGATCTATCTTTTCGCGCCGGCCGTCTTCGGCCACGAAAAGAAGAACGACTGGAACACTCTGGAGATTGAGTCGCGAAATGCGGGCATCCGCGTGAAGCTGAACGGGCATGAAGTGGCGGCGCATCCCGGCGACCCGGCGCGGCCGAAGACCGGGCCGATCGGCCTGCAACTGCACGACCGCTTCAGCGTTATCCTCTTCCGCAACATCCAGATTCGCGAACGTTAGCGCTTGCGGTTGAGCACCTTCCACAGGTTGCCGCTGAAGATGGCTTCGCGCGACTTTTCGGGTACGCCGCAGGCCTGCAGCATTTTCTTGTAGAGGTCCAGCTCGCGGTCGAATTCGGCGATCTCTCCGCCGAAAACATCGGAGCCGAACACGAGCTTCTCGAAGGCGCTGACGTCGGTTTTCGGCGTATGCGGGCTTACCAGGTTGTCCCACCAGAAGACGGACTTGAAGAAGGCGAGGTCCGCCTGCTTCTTGTAGAGCGTGGACCCGGAGACGTCGAAGAAAAGGTTCGGATTCCAGCGGCCGATTTCAGCGGCCCACGAGTAGTCCGGATTGCCGAGATGGGCGCCGATGAGAGTCAGCTTCGGGAAGCGGCGCGCAATCAAATCGAGCGTCGTGACGCGCATGCGGTCCGAGCTGACGTTCATGGGCTCGGCGAAGTTCCGGCGGTTGACGATGCCGGTGTGGAACATGATGATCATGCCGTACTTTTCGGCCCGTTCGTAGATGGGCCAGTAGCGGCGGTCGTCGAAGCTGTACTCGGGACCGGTCAATTCGCCAAGGCCGCGGAAGCCGGCGTTGTGGAACTCGTCGACGAGCTGGAGGGCGTTGGGGTCGTCGAGCGACATCTGGCCCAGGCCGTAGAGGCGGTCCGGATTGGCGGCCATGAAGGCCTTCACATCGGCAATGTCCTTACGGGCCGCAATCAGCAGCGCGCGTCCATCGACCGCCTTCAGTTTGTCGGTGAAGGTGGTGAGGAACTTCGGGTCGCCGTTGTAGTGCACGTGGGCGTCGATCAGCTTCGGCTGGCCGGGGTCGGCCGCCACGGCCGAGAGGGCCACGGCCAGGAACAGAAGGGAACCGGTGAAGGAGGGTCGCATCCTGCGCCGATTATATCCCGGCTACTTCTTCTTTCCGATGCAGTAGAGCGCCTCGCCGGTCCGGATGAAGAGCTGGTCGTCGACGGCCACCGGGCTGGCCAGGGTATAGCCGTCCAACTTGCTGACGCCCAGAACTTCGAACTTAGGCCCGGCGCGGATGACCGTGGTGGTGCCCTCTTCGTTGATGTTGTAGACCTTCCCGTCGGCAAGGAGCGGAGAGGAGCTATAGGTTCCCAGCTCAATCCGCTGGCTCTCGTAAAGAGCCTTGCCGGACTTCAGGTCCAGGCAGTTCATGGTGCCGTTGTCCTTGAGCACGTAGAGCAGCGTGCCATCGGTGGCCGAGGTGGGAACGTCCGGTCCCAGCCGGTTGGTCCAAAGCTCGGCCTTGCCGGTGATGTCTCCCTGCCCGCCGGCGCGGAAGCCGATATAGGGGTTCCCGCGATTGGCGCCAACGACAACCAGATCACCGACGACGACGAGGCCAGCAATCGTGCGGTTCATCTGGAAATTGGACGGATTGAATCCGCCCAGCCGCCACAACTCCTTTCCGGTCTCCGGGTCCTGGCCGGTGGCGATGTCGCCGCCGAAGACGATCAACTGCTTCTTGCCACTCACCATTGCGATCTGCGGCGTGCCGTAGTTGTCCTTTGATTCCACGATGCCCGGAGCGGGGCGGAGCTGCTTCCAGATGGTCTTGCCGGTGAGCGGGTCCACGGCCATGGTGTAGGACGGGTTTTCCGAGCGGTAGCCGTGCACCACCTGCACGTACAAACGGTTGCCGTCGAGCAGAGGCGTGGAGGCGTAGCCGTGATTCAGGCCCACCTGGCCGTAGTCGGCCACGAGGTCCCGCTTCCACACCAGCTTTCCGGCGATGGTGAAGCAGAACAGGCGGACATTTCCCGTCATAATCCAGACGTGTTTTCCGTCGGTAATAGGGGAAGGCGAAGAGGAGTTCTGCTTGCGGTAGAGTTGGTTGCCGTTGTCGACTTCGGCGCGCCACTTCTCCTTGCCGGTCTTCCGGTCGACGGCCAGCAGGAAGATCTTATCGTTCGACTTCTCTCCCTGGCGCGAAAGGTTGCGGGTGTCGTAGGTCGGGTTGACGAACCCGGCTTCGGCTGTCGTCACATAGACCGTATCGCCCCAGACGACGGGAGTCGCCGCGCTCCAACTCGGCATCTTGAGCTTCCAGATGACGTTCTCAGTCTCCGACCAGGTGACGGGTAGATCGTGGGCCTTCGGCGCCCACCCGGTGGCGCGCGGCCCGCGCCACTGCGCCCAGGCCTTGTCCAGAGCCGGGTCCTGGCCCCGCGCCGCAGTCAATCCAACGAGAAGGAGGAGAAAGGCTCGAAGTTTCACACGATTAGTCTATGCCTTCCGGACCGGCTTCGTGGAGGTTGATACACTGGGCAACCGCGACCGTTTATGACAATCGATTGGACATTACTGCCCGTGGCCTTTGCCGGGGGGGCGTTGGGAGCGGCGATTGGCGCCAGTGCCGCATTCATTTTCACCGGCATATTCGTGTTGATCGGGGTGGCCATTGCGGCCGGAGGGGGCGGGAAGGAGTTCATCGGGACGGTTGCGTTCGGGCCGCTATTGGGGCCCCATGTGAGCTTTGCCGGTGGAGTGGCCGCCGCCGCGTTCGCCGCCGCCCGCGGCCATCACGCAACGGGGCGGGACCTGGGCCGGGGGCTGGCGGGAGTGAACCGGCCGGATGTTCTGCTCGTTGGCGGGCTGTTCGGCGTGATTGGGTTTGTGGTGCAGGCGCTGATTGCCGCCACGCCGCTGGGTCCCCTAACGGATTCCATTGCGCTGACGGTATTCCTGTCGGCCGTCCTGGTGCGGCTGGCGTTCGGGAAGACCGGTCTATTCGGCGACCGTTCGCAGCCGGGCGAGTGGGTGGCCTTTCAGCGGGACTGGCCGCAGGTGGTGGCCCTGGGGGCGGTGTTGGGGCTGGCCTCGGCCGCGCTCGTTCGGACGATAGGCGTCGATAAGGGCGGGGATGTGGTGGGTTTCGGCTTCGCGGCCACCGGGTTGCTGTTTCTGCATACGGGCACGACGGTTCCCGTGTGGCATCACATTGCGCTGCCGGCGGCAATCGCGTTTACCGTCAGCGGGGGCAGCCTTGCGGCGGGCGCCGCCGCGGGTGTGGCCGGGGCGGTGTTGGGAGAGTTGTTTGCGCGAGCGTTCCTGAACCATGGGGACACGCATATCGATCCGCCGGCCGCGGCGATCGCCACGCTGACGTTACTGCTGCGGCTGATGGCGACACCCTAATCGACCGCGGCGAGCAGGCGCGGCCCCATGTCGGGCAGCGCCGCGAAGATGCGGTTCCAGTTGGGAATCTGCGGTGCTCCGAGCGGGTCCTGCAGGAACTCGTCGGCGGCCGCCCGCAGGCTCTGGGCGAACATCATGACGGCCGAATCCTCGGCGTGCAGGTCGTATTCGAGACCGTTGATCGAGGCGTCGGCATAGAAACGGCGAATCGTATCCTGCGCGAAGCGGACATAGTAGACCTCAAGGCTGCGCAGGTGATCGGTTGACATGACGTGGCCCTCCTGCGCGATGGTTCGGAAGAGGCTCTTGGCAATGTCGGCCGTCATGCGGCGCAGCCCGAGCCGCGCATCATCGGCGCTCAGCGGCTGGTGCTTGTGGTCATAGTTGTCGGCGATGTCGACCTGGCAGATCCGGTGGAGCGAGGTGTTGCGGTAGACCTCTGCGAGCACGCCCACCTCAAGGCCCCAATCGCCGGGGATGCGGACGGTACGGGCGAGATCGGTCGTCATGGCGAACTCGCCGGCCAGGGCGTAGCGGAAACTGTCGAGGTAGCGGAGATAAGGGATCTCCGGAGTCATGTCCTGGATGGCACGGATGAGGGGGGTGAAGAACAGACGGGTGACGCGGCCATGGAGGCGATCGGAAACGCGCGAGTAGTAGCCCTTTGCGAACTCGTAGCCGAGGTTTGGGTGGGCCAGCGGGTAGACCAGCCGCGCCAGCAGGTCCCTTTCGTAGCTCAGGATGTCGCAATCGTGCAGGGCGATCACCTCGCAGTCCTCTTCCGCGAGCAAGGTGCCGATGGCCAGCCAGCAAGTACGGCCCTTTCCGGGGTCGCCGGCACGCAGGTCCGCCTTCTCCAGGTCGGCGAAGATCGATTCCACGCGCGGGTCCTCCATCCAGATGGCGCGAACGGGTGTGCGGAACCCGTCGAAGAAGCGCCGGGCGTCTTCATACTGCTCCTTGGAACAGCGGCCGATGGCGACAACGATGCGGTGCAAGTAGCTGACATCACGCAACTGATCGACGATTCTCCGCATCGCGGGCGTCTCAAACTCCGAGTAGAGCGCTGGCAACACCAGGCCGATGGGAGTACGGGCGGCAAACGACTCTAATTCCCGCTCCAGCCGCTCCGGCGACTCCCGCCGCAGTCGATGCAAAGTACTCACTACACCCGGTTGAAAGAAGTCAGACATAGTTGATTGACGTTTGTTAACGCCACCCGGTTTCAAATTGTACCCAAAGTACCAGGACCTTAGTAGTAAGCAATTGGGACTTTGGCTATTGACCGTTCTAGGTGCTTCGCATTAGCCTTATGTTGTCGTGAGCGAACAACGAAAAAATCAACGATTCGAACTGAAGTTGCCAATCGAGCTGGTCAAAGTTGGCGGCGAAGGGATTGCCCAGGTTGGGGAAACCCGCAACGTCAGTTCCGGGGGTGTATTGTTCACCTCTGATGGTAGATTGCAGAAGGGCGATCCGATTGAATATCTGGTGACCCTGCCTACGTCCAACGGCGAAGAAGCGTTGCGTCTGCGTTGCATGGGAAAGGTCGTTCGAGTCGAGAACCGGGAATACAGTGATGCCAACGCTCCGCGGCATCCGTTTTCGATTGCCGCCACGCTGGAGCGGCACGAGTTCCTGCGCCGGTAAGTTGCAAGCGTTGTGGTAGCGTGGTAGCAAAGAAAAAGCGAAACCACGCCGTATGAACCTGACAATAGGCTTTCCTGATCCGACCCCGGAGCAGTCTGACCCTGGGCTGGCGTTGCGCCGCCCGGCGGGGTTGGACGGTGCGCTGCACCGGTTTCGGGAGTGGATGGCGAAGCCGGATTCGCCTGTGCGGTCCATCCAGCACCAGCCGGCGCGGCCTGGGGAGTACGCCGAAATCCCGGAGACCGTCGCGCCCGCGTTGGCGGCGGCGATCCGCGCGCGCGGGATTGAGCAGCTGTACAGCCATCAGTCGGATGCCTATGGCGAGGTGGCGGCGGGGCGGAATGTGGTGGTGGTGACGCCGACGGCGAGCGGAAAGACGCTCTGCTATAACCTGCCGGTCCTCAACCGGATACTGGCGGACCCGGCGGCGCGCGCTCTCTACCTGTTCCCGACCAAGGCGCTCGCCGAGGATCAGTTGCAGGAGTTCCAGGCGGCGGTGGACGCCATCCGTATCGACGGCAAATCGCCCGAAATCCGGGCATTCACCTACGACGGCGACACGCCACAGGACGCGCGGCGCGCGATCCGCGAGCGGGCGAATGTAGTGTTCACGAACCCGGACATGCTGCACGCCGGCATACTGCCGCACCACACCAAGTGGGCTAAGGTGTTTGAGAATCTGCAGTTTGTCGTCATCGACGAGTTGCATTACTACCGCGGCGTGTATGGCAGCCACCTGGCGAATATCGTTCGCAGAGTACGCCGAATCTGCGAGTTTTATGGCTCGAAACCGGTGTTTTTGTGCAGTTCTGCGACGATTGCGAACCCAAAACAGCTTGCTGAAGCGCTATGCGAGCAGCCGTTTTCGCTGATCGGGAAGAACGGCGCGCCGAGCGGGGAGAAGTACTTCGTCTTCTATAATCCGCCGGTGGTGAACCGGGACCTGGGCATCCGGCGGTCGTATCTCGCCGAGTCCCGGCGGATTGCGCTGGAGTTCCTGGACAGGGGGCAGCAGACACTGGTTTTTACCAACAACCGCCTGGCTACCGAGATCCTGACCACTTATCTGAAAGACGCCGCCGAGCGGTTGCCGGCGCTGCAGGGCCGCATCAGCGGGTACCGGGGCGGATATCTGCCCAAGGAGCGGCGGGCGATTGAACAACAGATCCGGACGGGGGCGATCCGGGGAGTGGTGGCGACGAACGCCTTGGAGCTGGGCGTTGATATCGGTTCGCTCGATGCCGTTGTGATGGCAGGCTACCCCGGCACGATCGCCTCCACGTGGCAGCGGGCGGGCCGTGCCGGACGGCGGCAGAAGACCTCGCTGGCGGTGCTGGTAGCTTCCAGCGCGCCGCTGGACCAGTACATCATCGACCATCCGGATTACTTTTTCCATCGTCCGCCCGAACACGCCTTCATCAATCCGAACAACCTGGAGATTCTGCTCAACCACCTGAAGTGCGCCGCCTTCGAGCTGCCGATCCGGGTGGGAGAGAAGTTCGGGCCGCTGGACCCCGCCGATCTTTGCAAGTTCCTGCAGGAGCTTGGGTTGCTGCACCTGACGGGCGACACGTGGCACTGGACCAGCGACACGTACCCGGCCGACGCGGTGAGCCTGCGGGCGGTGACGAGCGACAACTTCGTGGTGGTGGACATTACGGGGGAGAACAAAGTGATCGCCGAGGTGGACTTTCCGTCCGCGCTGACGACGCTGCACGAGAAGGCGATCTATCTGCACGACGCCCGGCAGTTCCAGGTGGAGCGGTTCGACTACGAAGGGCGGAAGGCGTATGTCCGGGCGGTGGAGTGCGACTACTTCACTGATGCCATCGACTACACGCAGGTGAAGATTCTGGAGGAGTTTGACCGGCGGGAACTGCCCGCTTCAGCGCGTGCGCTCCATGGCGAGGTCCGCGTGAACCGGCAGATAGTGGGCTTCAAGAAAGTGAAGTTCTACACGATGGAGAACGTGGGCGCGGGGAACCTGTCGACGCCGGAGCAGGAGATGCATACGACGTCGTTCTGGCTGCACTTTTCCGAGGGGTTCCTGGCGCGGTTTCCGGACCTGACACCGACGGAGAAGCAGAACGGACTGGTGGGCCTGGGGCACGCGCTGCGGGCCGTGGCCGCGTTGCTGCTGATGTGCGACCCGCGGGACCTGGGGGTGACGCTGACGGAGGATTCCACCGAGCCGTCGCGTGACTACCGGCCGAACCTGTACCTTTACGACAGCTATCCGGGCGGTATCGGGGGGAGTGAACCCCTGTTCCGCATGCAGGAGCGGCTGCTGCGGTCGACGGCCGAGCTGATAGCGGGCTGCCCGTGCGAGCACGGCTGCCCGAGCTGCGTGGGGCCTGTGGGGGAAGTGGGCGAGCGAGGCAAGGAGGTGGCCAGCCGTGTGCTGGCGGAGATCCTAAGCGGCGCCGGGGAGCAGCAGATGGTAGCCGGGGTCGATGCCGGTCAATAGCAGCAACTGGTGGACCTGGTAGGGGTTGGTCCGGCCGCGGGTGATGGAGTTACGCAGCACCTCCATGCCGTGGCGGAAGCCGCTGGCTTCGTCGATGTCGATGTCGGCGGCCCAATCGCCGGAGGCCGGGTGCTGCATGAGGGTGAACTGGATGTTGGCGTGGGCGTCGCGGCTCTTGAAGCTCTGGCGTAGCTGAAAGCCGGGGAGCGGCTTGTGGAGCGCGCCGGAAACTGGCGTGTAGCGGGGGTGTGCGGCGAGGAACGCGGGCAGGCCAGCGTCGACGGTGCAGAAGACGCGGTCCTGTTCGAGTCTGACAAGGGAGCGGACGAAGCGGAAGGCGTTGCCGGAGCCGTCGTCACTGGCTTTGGCGTAGATGTTGAGCAGGCAGGCCTGTTCGAGGGCGGTACGGCCCGGGAAAAACGCGACGTCCGGAAGGATGGCATGGAGTTCAGGCGGAAGCGGTGGAACGGCGATGCCGCGGACGTGAGACGGGCGGATGGCCAGGCGGAGGGCGGGCGCCGGGGCGGGCAGGCGATGGAAGAACGAGTAGACGCGGTAGTGACGGGTGTGGATGGTGAACTGGCCGAGGCCGGCAGGCAGGCCGGAGACGGTGAAGTTCGTCGCGCCGGAATCGGGGAAGTCGGCCTGCCAGAGTTCGCTGCCGAACTTGCAGCTGATCCGGATAGGGCCCACGAGGGGGCGGCCGGAAAGGTCAGAGATGGCCACTTGCAGCGGCGCGCGGGGCATGGCCGCACTATAGCGCAGCGGTACCATGGAAGGAAACGATGCCGGAACCACTCAGCAACGCCCAACGGAAACACCTCCGCCGCCTGGCCCATAGCGCGCCGGCCACGGTGCAACTCGGCAAGCACGGATTGACGCCGAACTTCTACAAGAGCCTGGAGACGGCGCTGAACAGCCACGAGCTGTTGAAGCTGCGGTTCACGAATCTGCAGGAGGAGCGGAAGGAGCTCTCGGCGGAGATTGAAGCGGCGACGGGCGCGCAGTTGGTCTCGATGGTGGGGTACACGGCCATCTACTACCGTGAAAATCCGGACCCGGAAAAACGCCGGATTGTGCTGCCGAAGCGCGGTCGGCCGCAGCCGGTGTTCGACTAGCCCGGGCTCAGAGGAGAGCGGTGGCCCGATAGGCGCGGAGCACCGGGCCGGCGGCGGCGTGGCCGAGGACGCGGGCAGCGGTGGAGAGGGCGTCGGCAATCATGCCGTTGGGGGCGACGACGGCGAGCTCCAGCAGGTCCGTGAGTGCGGCGCCGGTGCGGGGATCGAGAATATGGGAGAGGCGGCGGCCGTCCTGGAGAAAGTACTGTGTGGTGTCGCCGGAGGTGGAGACGGCGGCGCGGCGGAGCGTGAGCGTGCGGCCGGCGGCGAGAACGGACCAGCCGCGCTGGCCGGGCGGAGGGTCGCCGCAGACGATGTCACCGCTGGCGGCGATGAGCAGGCGAGAGATGCCGCGCCTATTGAGAGTCCGGCGCATCTCGTCAGCCGCGAAGCCCTTACCGATGGCGCCGAGATCGACGCGCATGCCGGGCTTGCCGAGGCGGGCGGTCCCGCGGGATAGATGAAGTTCGCCCCAGCCAACGAGGGCCCGGGCCTCGGGCGTGAGGGGCTTGCGCTCGCGCCAGAGCCGGGTGAGAGGGCCAACGGTGACGTCGAAGGCGCCGTGCGTCCGCCGGCTCAGGTCCCGGGCGAAACGCAGAATGCGCCAAAGCTCCGGACTGACCGGGCGCGCGGTGGTGTCGAGCCGGTTGACCTCGCTATCGGGCAGGTAGTCCGAAAACAGGCGGTTGAGCGCGGCGGCACGGGCGAAGCCAGCTTCAAAAGCCCCCTTGGCTTCGGCGGCGGAGCGGGCGTAGAGGGTGAGGCCGAAGAGCGTGCCCATGAGGGGCTCGACGGCCTCAAAACGCTGGAGGCTATTCGCGCTCGACGCCATTGTTCCAGTAGCGGAACATCTCGGCGGCCGTGGGCGTTTTCAGCGGCCGGACGAGGCGGAAGCCCTGGAATTGGGCGTCGGTGAGGTACCAGATGCTCTTGGGGAGTTGCGGGTCCTGCATTTTCCAGGACGGGTCACTGCCGAGGCGGGCGCCGCAGCGGAGGCGGGAGGCGTCGTCCGACCACCCGCCGCCCTTGGAGACGTGGGGATAGGGTTCGGTGGAGGGCACATACCCGGAGGCCGGCAGAGGCTTGGAGAAGGCCTTGGGGTCGTACTGATCGAGAGTCCATTCGGCGATGTTGCCGAGCATGTCGTGGAGGCCGAAGGCGTTGGGCTTCTTTTTGCCGACAAGCTGGTACTTCTCGCTGGAGTTGTCGACGAACCAGGCCACGTCGTCGAGTTTGGCTTCCTCTGTCTTGCCCGCGCGGCAGGCAAATTCCCACTCGGCTTCGGTGGGGAGGCGGTAGAAGTGGCCCGTTTTGGCGGAGAGCCACTGTGCGTATTTGTTGGCCGCGTGCTGGGTCATGGAGATGGCCGGGAAGCCATTGATGCCCATGCCGAAGCTCATCTCGACGTAGGGCTTGGTGGGGCGGGAGATCGCGTCTAGGGAAGGATCGGCGCCCAACTTCTCGTTGGCGAGATTCTGGAACATAAAGAAGCGGTACTCGTCCCATGTCACTTCGAACTTGCCCATCCAGAAGGGCTCGACCTTGACTTTGCGCTGGGGTCCTTCGTCGGGGGAACGGCCGGGTTCGGACTCCGGCGTGCCCATGGTGAATTCGCCGCCGGGAATGGGGAGCATTTCATAGGACACCACGGTATTCGGAATCGTGGTTTTGTAAGGCTGAAAGGGGTCCTGCTTCGCGTTGATGCGAGCGGCGATTTTAGCGGCGAGAGCCTGGTCATCCTTGGCCTTGACGGGGGCCTTGCCGATCTCGAGATTCTCCGGCCAGGCGGCACCCGAGGCGATCCACTGGCGGATGATTTCGCGTTCGGCGGCGGGGACCTGCGGGCCGCCGGGGGGCATGGCGAGGGGTTGGCCGGGCGGCGTGTCCATGGTGCGGAGGAGCGGGCTGCGGGCTGGCTCGCCGGCGACGATGGCGCGGGCGGCGGCGGCGCGAGTGTGGAGCTTGAGCCCGCCGAGGCCGCGTTCTCCGCCGTGGCAGCCGGTGCAGTGCTTTTCGAGGATCGGCTGGACCTGCTTGGCGAAGTCAACCTGAGCGACAGCGGCGGCGGCGGAAAGAACGAAGTACAGCGGAATTTTCATGATGCTTCCTTCAGGATATTACGAACGATTTGACGTACCCGTGCGTATTGTTGACATGCGACGGAGAGAATTCGTTTCGCTTCTGGGGATGGGAGCGATGGCGCAGGAGCCGCCGGCGATCCGTGTGGACGTGAACCTGGTGAACGTGCCGTTCAGTGTCCGGGACGGCCGGGGGCAACTGGTAAAGACGTTGGGCCGGGACGATATTGAGGTGCTGGAGGACGGCGTTCCACAGGTGGTGAAGCACTTCTCGCAGGGGCAGGACTCGGCGCTGGCGCTGGGGTTGCTGGTGGATGGTTCCGGGAGCCAGGAGGAGTTCCTGAAAAAGCACCGGCGGGATCTGCGGGACTTTCTGAAGAACGTGATGCAGGCGCAGGACCGGGCTTTTCTGTTGGGGTTCGGGAATCATCTGCGGCTGGTGGCGGGACTGACGAACGACGCCGATGCGCTGATGGACCGGCTGCAGCAGTATCAGAAGGGGAAGGACCTGGACCGGTTTTCCGTTGTCGGTCCGCGGGAGCGGCGGGTGTTGGGAACGGCCTTCTATGACGCGATCTATCACGCGGCTGAGGATGTGCTGGCGGCGGCGGAAGGGACGCGGCGGGCGTTGGTGGTGTTCTCCGACGGGGAGGACAACTCGAGCGCGCATCACATGTTGGAGGCGATCGAGGCGGCGCAACGGGCGGGCGTGGCAATGTTCGGCGTGCGGTACACCGAGCTGGACAAGGGCCGGTGGAATGCGCGGAACAAGTATGGCCGGGCCGTCATCGAGCGGATTGCGAGGGAGACGGGTGGGCTGGATGTGGACGCGACCGAGGCGGAAGACCTGCGGGAGCCGTTCCGGCAGATCGCCGATATCCTGCGGGCGACCTACGACCTTGGGTACTCCTCGACGAACAGCGGGAAGGGCGGCGTGTTCCGGAAGATCGAAATTAGGGGGAAGCGGCCGGGACTGGTGTTCCGGCACAAGACGGGATACTTCGGGCGAAGCGATTAGGACACGCGGGAACTATTTCCTCCCGCGCGGGGTCTGAAGCGCGGAGGAGGAAAACATGTTTGAGCAATCCGTGCTGGATAACATGCGGCAGAGGCGGAGTAAGTGGTCGTGGCTGGGGCTGGGGGTGCAGTTAGGAATTGTCGGCGCGTTGCTGGTGGTGCCGATGGTGAGTCCGGAGGTATTGAGCGTGATGATACCGAAGGCGCTGATCTACGTGCCGGTGAAGTCCGTTGCGCCGGTGGAGGTAGAGGTGCAGCCGGCGGCGGGTGCGCGGCAACCCTCGGCGAATGCGGTGACCGTGGCGCGGCCGGCGGCCCGGCCGTTCACGGCGCCGCGAGGCTACACGAATCCGGTGAACACCATCATTGACAGCGCGGACTTCGCACCGCCGGCGTTCACGCTGGGGTCCCCTTCTGTACAGGCCCATTCGGTTGGGCCGATGGTGAGCGGCGACGGCATAGGGCCGGGGTCGCGGCCGTTCGCGCCGCCCCCGCCCGCAAAGCCGGAGCCGCCGCAGCGGATCCGCGTCGGCGGGAACGTGCAGGCGGCGAATATTCTGAGCCGGACGCCGCCTTCCTACCCGCCGCTGGCGCAGCAGGTGCGCGTATCGGGGCTGGTGCGGCTGGAGGGTGTCATCGCGCGGGACGGCACCGTGCAGCGGCTGCAAGTGCTAAGCGGCCATCCGCTACTGGTCCCCGCGGCAGTGGAGGCTGTGAAGCGGTGGCGTTACCGGCCCACGCTGCTGAATGGGGAACCGGTGGAGGTGGTGGCGCCGATCGAAGTGAACTTCATCCTGTCCAACTAGTGCGGACAATGCCTTGGCCCTCGCGGATAAGAACCAGCCGGTCCGCCTCAACGCCGCGGAACGTCTCCGACTTACCCGAGGGCCAGCGCACTTCTAAATCCACCTTGGCCACGTCACCGAGGCCGAAGTGCAGCCGCCAGTCATTCACCGAGTAAAAACTCCCCTGGCTCATTACTTCCTGAGCCTGTTTCTTTCCGCCGTAAGTCACCGTTACCCGGCCGCCGATGGCGGAGCGGTTGGAGGTAACTCCTTCGAGCTTCACTTTAATCCAGTGGCGGCGGGCGGCGGGGTTGATGTCATTGCGCAGCAGCGAGGGCGGGGCATCCATATTCCAGATGACGATATCGACGTCGCCGTCGTTATCGAAGTCGCCGAAGGCGCAGCCGCGACTGGACTGTACCTCTTCCATCGCGGGTCCGCCCTGATCGAGCAGCTCCTCAAATGTCCCGTTGCCGAGATTGCGGAAGATGATGCGCGGTGTTTTGTACGCATACCGGGGCAACTTTCGTTCCACCTCCGGGTATACGTTGCCGGTGACGAAGAAGAGATCGGGGTGGCCGTCGTTGTCGAGGTCGTGAATGCCGGCGCCCCAGCCGATGAAGCGGGTTTCGACGCCGAGGCCGCTGCGGATGGTCATGTCCTGGAAGTTGCCCTTGCCGTCGTTGCGGTAGAGGACGTTGGTGTCGTCGGCGAAGTGGGTCTTGAAGACGTCGAGGCTGCCATCGAGATCGTAGTCGCCAACGCCGATGCCCATGCCGGCCTGTTCCATGCCGTCTTCATTGAGGGCGACTCCGTTTTCGAGCGCGACTTCACTGAAGGTACCGTCGTGGTTGTTGCGGAACAGGAAGCTGGGCGTGGAGTCGCAGGCGACGTAGATATCGGGCCAGCCGTCGTTATCGAAATCGGCGGCGACGGCGGTCATGCCGTAGGAGCCTTTAGCCTTGCCGACGCCGCTCTTTTCGGTGACGTCGGTGAAGGTGCCATCGCCGTTGCCACGGTAGAGCCAGTGGCGGCCGGGCGGGAGGCCGAGTGGGCCGCAGTTGACGGGTATGCCCTTCCAGTTGCAGTAGGAGTTGCCGCCGGGCCTGGGGACGCGGGCGGGATCGAAATCGACGTACTCAGTGACGAACAGATCCAGCTTGCCGTCGCGGTCGAAATCCAGGAACGTGCAGCCGGCGCCCCAATGGCGGCGGGGGAGTTCGAGGCCGGAAGCCTTGGTGATGTCGGTGAAGGTGCCGTCGCCGTTGTTGCGGTAGAGAACGTTCTGGCCCCAGTAGGTAACGAAAAGATCGGGAAAGCCATTGCCGGTGACGTCACCGGCGCAGACGGCCGAGGCCCACCCCTGGCGGATTAGGCCGGCCTTCTCCGTCACATCGGTGAACGTGCCGTCGCGGTTGTTCTTGTAGAGACGGTTGGAGGCGGAGGCTGGAGCCCCTTCAAAGCGGGTGCCGTTGAGGACGAAGATATCGAGCCAGCCGTCGTTGTCGTAGTCGATGAAGGCGACGCCGCAGCCGATGGTTTCGACGATGTACTGCTTGGACTCGACGGCGCCGTATACGCCCGGATGCGTGAGGCCGGCCTTGGCCGCGACGTTGGTGAAGCGGGCATGGAACGGAAGGCCGGAAGGCTTACCGCGCGGGACGGCGCGGACGCCGCGGCTGGCCACGCCCTGGGCAAGCAGGCCGCCGCCGGAGGCGAGGGCGAGCCACTGCCTGCGGTTGAACCGGTTACGCATCCTCACCGTTGTATCAGGTCAGAAGCGGATTTCGTAGTAGAGCTC
>CAZWDD010000097.1:14643-17128 GCA_964632345.1 uncultured Solibacteraceae bacterium
TCGCTGGTCATCAGTTCCAGGCCCAGGTCCTTGAGGGTGGCGTTGTGGCTGCCATGGTGGCCAACCTTATAAAAGACGGTGCGGGCGAGCAGGTCCTTCGCGGTAACGGCGTGGCCCTCGTGGTCCCAGGCGAGCGACTGCCAGCTCATCCAACTGCCCGCCTGCGCGTCGCCCGGGAAGAGAAGCACTTCGCCGGTGGCGACGATTTCAATGGCGAGGACGAGGCTGGTGTTGTTGGTGGCGGCGTCGAGTTGCAGGGCCATGGTTTCGGCGGGTTCTAGCCAGGTGGCGTCGATGCGGCGCCAGTCGTTGCCGGGGCCGTCGAAGTAGTGGCCGGCGAAGAAAGGGAGGTGCTCGGCGCGGGCCATGGGGATGGAGTGGTGCTCATCGAACGGGTCCTCGATCGGCTCACCGGCGCCGAGGGCGGAGAGCATGTAAGCCTGGCGGCCGCCGGGGGTGGCGTCAAGGCCGTAGGCGTCGCCCTTGTTGGGGTTCGCCTTCTTGATGAGTCGTTCATCGCGGGGCGGACCGAGAACCCAGAAGCGAACTCCGGGTACTTCAGGAAGGGCGATGGGCGGTTCACCGGGCTGGCAGTAGCGGGTGTTGCCGTGCCCGAGTTTCTTTACATTTTCGAGTGCTGTCTCCGTGGTTCCCGTGCGGGCGCCAAAGAAGCCGACGAGGCTGTCGACGCGGGAAGCAGCCTCCGAGGCGCCGAACAGGGCGAGATGTTGGACGGCCATGCGAAGGGCTTTCTCGGCGGTTCGGCGTTCGGAGCGGAGCTTGGCGGCGAGCTTATCCTTGGGATCCTCAGTCCAGGCGAGCCAGACGTTATGGACGCGCAGTTCGTGGAAGAAGAGATTGGATGACTGGACGAAGCCGGAAACGTGGTCCCAGTGTTCGTGGGTGACGACGAGAACGTCGATTTCCCCGCCCGTGGCGGCGACGATATCCTCGACCACGCGCGTCATGGTGGGGACGGGATCAGGCGTGCCGAGGACGACGCCGCAATCGATCAACATGCGGAAGGGCCGGGCGCCGGTGCGCGGGACGGTGATCAGGAAGCAATCGCCGAGCCCCTGCCGGTACATGCGGACCTGGAGGCGGGAGGATTTGGAGGGGGTTTTCTTCTTGGTGGCCATGGGGGTTCCTGCCTGGGTTCAGACCGAGCGATGGAGCAGCGCGAAAGGCTCCTTGCCGCCGGACTCGTCGAAATAGGGCTGACCGCTTTCGGCGGCCATCTTCATGAACCGGCGCTCGGCGGCGATGCGGCCGGCGTGGCCGACGCGCTTGCGGATAGCGTAGCGGATGCGGCTGTTCTGCATATCGATGAGAAGCGTGCAGCCGCCGCGATGAATGACTTCTTCGCCGGTCTCCGGATCGGTGGCATGGTAGCGCTGGACGGCCTCGACGACGAGATCGGTGATGTGCTGGCGGCGGCTGCCGATGCGGCGGGCGGGGCGGACGCCATGGATATGGAGCACCGGCACGCCCTGCGCGTTGAGCGGAATCTCCTTGGGGATGCCGGGTTCGGCGTGGATGTAGATGCCGAGATCGGCACGGATGGCGGCGCCTTCGGCCGGGCTCAACTGTTGGAGCCATTGCCAGAGCAGGAACCCGTTGCGCTCGCCGCGCTGGTAGGACTGGCGGCGGTCATGGGCGAGGTCCCAGGAAAGATCGAGCCGGTCGAGCATCTGGCGGATGCGGGCAGGCTCGACCGGGAAGGAGGGAGGCTGCCAGCGGAGACTGTCCTCGGAGAAGGTGCGGACGCCGGAGGGGTAGATTCCGCGGGCGCGGAAGCCGGAGATGAAGGCGGTGCGGAAGTTGAAGGCGTCCTCGGGCTCGAGGTCCATGTCGGCGGTGATGAGGGCGCGGAGGTACTCGCCGAAGGTGAGGTCGACGGGAGGGCAGTAGTCGAGGGCGCGGATGCAGGTATTGAGCACGCGGGCGGCGGTGGAGGAGGCTTCGCGGGCGAGGCGGTGGACGAGATCGGCGGGGATATTGCCGGGCGGGAGGACGCCAGTGCCACCGGTGGCGAGGCGCTTCAGGTCGGAAACGCGAGCATCGTAGATTTCGAGGAACGCATGGAAGACGGCGGCCAGAAGGACGGCGCCGCGGTCATGGGGTTCGGTGGCCTCGGCATAGTCGGTTACCTTTGGCGGGGAGGCGAGAGCACTGCGGAGGGCGCGCGAGCCGCTGGAGGCCTGGCCGAACTGTTGGGCGAGGTCGGCAAGGATGTTGTGCTGGCGGAGATTGCCGCCGGAGGTTGCGATGGCATGGTGGAGAGCCGAAGGGATGCTGAAGTGCTGGAAGAGAGCGACGATATCGGCGAAGGCCTCGTGGAAGGCGGCGATGTCGGGGTTCGTCTGGTAGCGGTAGTAGCGGTGGAGGCCGTCGACGAGGGCGTGGGTGGTTTCGTGGGCCACCACGTCATGGGAGAGGCAGGTGAAGACGAGGCCGCCGGGCAGGTTGTCCCCGACGTTGTCCT
>CAZWDD010000098.1:0-17086 GCA_964632345.1 uncultured Solibacteraceae bacterium
GTAGAGCTGGCCGACGACGAGGATGGAGCGAGCGGAATCGAGAAGGAGGCGGGGGTCACGACGCAGGCCGGCGCGGTGGTCGGTGAGGTAACCCATGCGACCGGCCATACCGCGGCTGGCCCAGTCGAGAAACTGGGTGGATTCCGGGAGGGGCGCGGCGGCGGCGACGCCGGCCAGATCAAACCCCGAGGTCAGGGCCAGTTCCTTTAGCTCGGCGGCATTCATGCGAACCACCACGATAGCAAACAGTTGACCTGAGGGTCCTTGATTCAATAAGATACAGGCAGGGGAAGCAGGGCACGTGGGCAGGGGCCGAGTTGTACTCAGGCACAGGGAAAGGGCTGCGAATGAAGCGGATCGGCATCGTGTACGGGATGGAGAACAGTTTCCCGGACGCCGTGATTGAAGAAATCAACGGGCGTCAGATGGGGGATGTGCGGGCGGAGTCTGTGAAGATAGGCGGGGTGCTGATGGCGCAGCCATCGGGATACAGTGTGATCGTCGACCGGATTTCGCACGACATTCCGTTTTACCGGGCGTGGCTGAAGAATGAAGTGCTGCACGGGGCGGAGGTGATCAACAACCCGTTCTGGTGGTCGGCGGACGACAAGTTCTTCAACTATGCGCTGGCGGAGAAACTGGGGGTGGCGGTGCCGCCAACGGTGATGCTGCCGCACCGGGAGCACCCGGACGGAACGACATCGCAATCGATGCGGAATCTGATCTACCCGTTGAACTGGGACGAGATATTCGACTATATCGGATTTCCTGCGTATCTGAAACCGCATCTGGGCGGGCGGTTCGGTCCTGTGTTCCGGGTGGAGAATCCAGAGCAGTTTTTCTCTGCCTATAACTCGTCGGGCCGGACGGGGATGGTGTTACAGGCCGAGGTGGATCACGACAAGTATTTCCGTTGCTTTGTGGTGGGGCGGGAGCGAGTGCGCATCATGCCGTTCGATCCGCGCCGGCCGCATGCGGAGCGGTATCTGGGCACGGGGGAGGATACGGACCCGGAGCTACTGAAGCGGATTGAGGTGGACGCATTGCTGCTGTGCCGGGCGCTGGGTTATGACTTCAACACGGTGGAGTTCGCAGTGACGGGAGGGAGGGCGTACGCGATTGATTTCCTGAATCCGGCGCCGGATGCGGACCTGAACTCAATTGGGCGGGAGCATTTTGACTGGGTGGTAAGGGCGGTGGCGGATCTGGCGATTGAGCGGGCGCACCGGCCGGAGAGAGAGCGGGACGAGTATTTGTGGTCCCGTTATCTGCGGGGAGAGTAACGGGACCACGGAGCGACGGACGAACTAGCGGATCCGGACGGAGATGCCGTGGGGATCGCTTTCTTCCGAGCCGTTGACGGGGTTGCGGAAGTTCGTCTGGTAGACGTGGGTCATCTGGCCCGAGGCTCCGCCGTGGGTGACGGACATGATGCCAAGGCCAGGCGTGGTGCCCGCGGAGGCGTGCGCGCCGGTCTGCGGCTGGGGACCACGGAGGGCCATGTAGACGCGGTTGCCGAGAGGAGAGAGGGCGACGATATCGGGAGTGGGATCGTCGCTGAGGGGGCCAGCGAGGGGGATGCCGTGAACATATTTGAAGTCGAAGGCGCGGTAGACTTCGACGAGGTTGGCAAGGCGGTCAAAGGCCCAGATATAGTAGCCGTTGCCGGTTGCGGTCATGCCGTGGGCATCGCGATGGTCTGACGCATTGCCGTCGCGGAAAATGGGCCGGATGCGGGCATCGTTGGCGGGAAGGAAGTTGGGACCGGCGGGGAAGTTATCTTCGAGCGAATAGAGCATGAACTCGCTGTGGTTGGTGGTGGGTGTTCCGGCGCCGCCGTTCAAGAAGACCTTGTTTCCGACCTGAATGCCACCGCAACCATCGCGGCCATAGAGCTGGTTGCCATACTCGGCGACGATGGACATGGGAGTGGTGGTGGGATCGACGACGAACATGCCGCCGCCGCGGAGGGTGATGACGGAGCGGTTCTGGAAGGTGGTGATGGGGCAGATGGGTGCGTTGTCGGGCCGGTTGTGGGGACCGAAGTAGGCGGGATCGGAGGCATTCACCGGAGTGGCCGTCTGGCAGGGGAAGCCGTTCGGCGTGCGGCAGTTGGCAAGGTCGATGGTCGCGGCCGTGTCGTGGGTAAATTCGTCGCGTTCGGGATCGTAATTGATGCGTTCCAGTAACTTCCCGTTCTGATTGGCAACGATGACGGAGCGGCCATCGGTGGTCCAGGTGGCGGCGTGGGCCTGGCGGGCGCCGCCGGCCCCGGGGGACATCCGGAAGAGGGCCTTAGACTGGCGGGTGTCGGCATGGATGATGGCGACGTGGCCGCTGGCGACAAAGGCGACGGCCATGTAGCGACCATCGGGACTGGGATAGGCCATGTGGGGCCGGGAAACGTTGGCGCCAGTGGTGTTATTCGAGGAACCGACGGCGTAGAAGGAGGCCAGATCAATGACCTCGGGTTTATTGAGAACCGGCCCTTCCGGGTTTTCGAGGTCCTCACTGTTCCAGATGAGAATCCGGCCACCGTAGGAGCCACGGGGGGACTGTTCGGTAAATCCGGCGGTGTTGTTTTGATCGGTCAACCAGACCTCGTAGCCCCTGTTTTGGGCGAGAGCGGGCAGGGCAAACAGCATCGATAGAGATAGCGCCGGGATGGCGCGCAGACTCCAGTTCATTCGGTTCTCCAATTGTGAAAGGGATATGCCGCCGACAGCGGGCGGGTGTTACGGCAGCAGCCACGCGCGACGGCGCGGCTGCTGTACAACAAACCGGCGAGAATATAGTGACCCTGGAGGCCGGGCCGTTATCAGAAACTGTACTTCAGCGCGAACTGGATGCGCCGCGGGTCGGCGGCAGTGGTGATACGACCGGCGGCGGGAGTACCGATGCCAGTGGCGGGCGGGCCGAAATTGGCGGTATTGGTTGCGTTGAAGGCTTCGGCGCGGAACTGGAGCGAATGATTCTCCCACGGCATGGGGAAGATGCGGCTGACCATGAGATCGAGGTTGCGAGTGCCGGGGGCGTAGATGAGATTACGGCCGGCATTCCCGATGGTTCCGGGAGCGTTGACGGCGAAGGCGGTCAGGTCAAACCAGTTATCGATGCTGCGCTGGCTGGCGGGTAGGTTGGGGTTACGAACATAGTCGCCGCGGTTGGCCCCGCCGAGATTCTGATTGTTGACGTTGATGGAATGCGTGACGGGGAGGCCCGAATAGAGCGCGAGGATGGCGCCGACCTGCCAATCGCCGAGGAGCCAGCGGCCGGCGCCGGATTCGAGCCTTCCCTTCCCCTTGCCGAAGGGGAGTTCATAGACAGAGGAGAGGTTGTAGGAGAGGCGCCGGTCGAGGGTGGAGTTGGCGCGTTCGCGGCGAAAGTCGTATGGGGTGACAACGCCGGTCGAGCCATCGAGAAGGTCCTCGTTGTTATGGTCGATGTTATGGCTCCAGGTGAAGGCGGAGAGGAACGTGAACCCCTTGGAGAAGCGTTTTTCGGCCTTGACGGTGAGGGAGTTATATGAGGAGTTAAGGCCGTTTTGGTAGTGATTGACCGCATTGAACTCGGGACGATTAAAGCGCTGGTTGGCGGGAACGGTGGGATTGGGGGTGCGGGGCAGGTTGATGTTCTGCGACCAGGCAAGGAAGGTTCCCTTGGTGCCGTTGTAGCCGAGGGTGAGGAGGATATCGAGGGGAAGGGTCCGCTGCACATCGAAGAACCACTGATAGGCAAGCAGGTTTTCGCGGAAATCCGGAATGACCACAATGGAGGCGCCGCGGGGAATGGTGTTGCCAAAGGTAAGGGTGGGGAAGCCCTGCTGGACGATGTTATTGGTACGTTCAAAATTGTTCTGCATGCCGATTTCGGTGGCGCGGGGCGCGCCGGGGACAAAGCTGCCGTTTTCGGTGCCGAGGTTATTGGGCTCGCCGTAGAAGATACCGGCTCCGGTGCGGATGACGGTCTTCGGATTCACGCTCCAGGCGATGCCGAGGCGGGGGGCGTAGTTGTTGTAGTCGTTCTTGCAGGCGCAATCGCCGGCAGTGGGGAAGGTGATGCGTTCATCGGCGCGGGTGGGAACGTTGATGCCTTCAAACAGATAGCGGGAGATGCCCTGGCGGTCCGGGTCCGGGTAGGTCCCTTTGTAGATAACCTCGTAGCGGATGCCCATGTTGATGGTCAGGTTGCGGGTGATCTTCCAGTCGTCCTGGAGGAAGGCGCCCCAATAGCGGCTGTTGATATCTTCGCCCTGATTGGTGCCATAGCTGCCGCCGGAGGCCCAGCCGAGGAGCATGTCGGCAAAGCCGTTGCCGGAGTTGGCGCGGCTTGAGCCGACGTTGGGGTTCTGGGCGGTGAAACGGCCGTCAAAGGCGAACTGGCCGCGGCGGAAGCGGGAGGCGTTGCGGAACTGATTGGTGTGCCGGTACTCGCCGCCGAACTTGACGCTGTGCTTCCCTAACTGGATGACGGTACCGTTGTTGAAGAGATACGTATTGAGGTTATTGAAATTGGGCCAGAAGCTGCGTGGACCCATTTCGGCGAAACCGGACGGCGAGAAACGGGTCCAGCCGTTGTTCTTGTTGCCGTCATTGAGATAGTCCGCCGGAGCGTTCTTAATGCCGAACTTCTCGTTGTCCCAGGTTTCATAAGGGATGTCGAGGACGGTGTTGAACTGTGTCCAGCCGAAGCGGAAGTCGTTGAACACGCGGGAACCGAGAGTGGAGGCGAAGGATGAGGCGAGGTTCTTTCCGCGCAAGACTACCGACTGGCCCTGGCCGCCGGCAGCGGGAAAGGGGAGGACGCCGTTTTCGAGGCGATCCTGATTGCGCTGGCTCCAGCGGGCGAAGAAGCGATGGCGCTCGTTCAGGTTATGGTCGCCACGGAAGTCGAACTGATTGGCGTCGTCGGAATCCGACGGGCTATAGAAGAAGTTGTTGGGAGCGTTGTCGAGACCGGGGATATTGGAGGCGGGATAGAGGGGAATGATGCGGGCAACGACGGGATCGATGCGGGAAGCGGGAATGGTGTTGCCCGGGAAGGGGGAGCGGGTGGCGGCGGCGCCGGTGCCAGTGAGGGTAAGGGGATCGAAGACGTTGCGGCGGACGGCGGGCTGGTTGGAGAAGTTGAAGCGTTCGACGAGATCGCGGCTGGGGACGCTGCCGACGAAGGAGCGGCCGGTGCGGATGCGGGTTCCCTGGAAGGAGCCGAAGAAGAAGGTCTTGTTCTTAATGACGGGGCCGCCGAGCGTGGCGCCGAACTGGTTCTGGCGGTAAGTGGGCTTGCGGGCACCGGCTCGATTGGCAAAGAAGTTGGCGCCGTCGAGCTTCTCGTTGCGAAGGAACTCGTAGACAGAGCCATGCATTTCATTGCCGCCGGACTTGGTGGTGACGAGCACCTTGGCGCCGGCGCGGTAGCCATACTCGGCGCTCATGTTATTGGTGACGACTTTGAATTCGCTGACGGCGTCAACGGGGGGCTTGACGGCCTGGGCTTCAAAGCCCAACTGACCGCCGGAGGTGCGGGATGAATTGTCGTTGCCATCGAGGAGGATGTTGTTCTGGGCGATCTGCATGCCGACCGCAGAGAAAGTTCCCTCACTGCGCGCGCGAGATCCGGCGCCGATGCCGCCGCCGGGGAGGACACCTGTGGTGAAGAGGGCGAGTTGGAGATAGTTGCGGCCGTTGAGCGGCATCTCCAGGATACGTTTCGAATCGATCACCTGCCCGACTTCGCTGGTCTCGGAGTTGATGATGACGGCGGAGGCGGAAACCTCGATGGACTCGGCGACAGTGCCGGGCTTGAGTTCAAAATCGAGGCGAGCGGTCTGGTTGGTTTCCAGGCGCAGCTCCCGAATCTGTTGCGCTGCAAAACCGGGGCTTTCGGCTTCGACGCGGTACATTCCCGGTTCTAGGAGTGGGAGGGTGTAGAAGCCCTGGGCGTTAGTGGCGCCGCTCCTTGTTGTCTGCGTGGCCAGATTGGTAACGGTTACCTTGGCGCCGGTGATGAGCGCTTTGGAGGAATCCGTAACGAGGCCTTGAATGGTAGCGTTCTGAGCGGCGGCGACAACCGGAAACAGAACGAGGAAAAGGGAGGCGAGACGCGGACCGAGCATCATGCTACGGTATCACAGCAGGCAATGCGCTTAGGCGGGCGGACAACTGTCGAGAAGGAGGCGCAGGAACTGCCGGAAGCGGCGGACGCTGAGCCAGATGTGGAGGAAGGTGCCGGCCCAGGCGAGAGGCAGAAGGATCCAGAGGAGGTGTTCGAGAGCCGGGGACGAGGTGAGCACGAGGGGGACGAAGATCAATGTTCCTGGGACTGAGAACAGGAGAATCCGCCGGAGACTGAGGGAAAAGACGAGCAGACGGCTGGCGGCATCGAAGCGGAGTTGGCCGCGATCGAACGAGGCCACGGCGTCCGAACCGGAGGAGGCGCGGAGCAGCGGGACGCGAAAGAGGATGCAATCCGGGGAGACGAGCGAGGAGGCGACGCGCTGCTGGTTGAGGGAGGCCTGCAGGTGGGAGGACAGGGCTGGCCAGGAAACGTGAGGCGGCAAGGGAAGGCTTCCCTGCGAGTAGAAGATGCTACCCATGGCGGACTATTTTTCAAACGATAACAGATCTAGGCTGAGCGTCACCGGGCCGGGGGCCAGGGGTGCGGGGTGGCGAGGACGGTAGATGGCGGCGAGCATGTCGCGCATTCCGGATTCGTCGAGGGCCGCGACGGTGCGAACCGATGATTGCGCGGCGAGGCGGAAGCCAGCGGCCTGGAAGCCGGCGAGCGTGCGTTCGACGCGGGAGCGGCCTGGACCGCGGAGTTCGATGAGGTCATCGGCGGCGGCAAGCGCGACGAGCAGGCGGCCGCCGGGGGCGAGGAGGCGGAGGAACTCGGGCTCGTTCAGTCGACCGGTGATGGAGAGGATGAGCGAGAAGGCAGCGGGGGGAAAAGGGAGAGGCCGGTCGGCGTTGGCGACGATCCAGGAGCAGGCGGGATATCGGCGGGCGGCGGCATCGACGGCGGAGGCAGAGAGATCCACACCCCAGGCGGCGCAGGCGGACTCGGCCTGCAGGGAGCCGAGATAGAAGCCTTCGCCACAACCGGCATCGAGCACGGTATCGTGCGACGCGGCGCGGGCGAGGGCGGCAATGGCACGGAGGATGGGCCGGGCGATGCCGAGATCGTGCAGGCGGCGGCGGGCGGCGACGGCGAGGGCGGCGTCACCGGGTTCCTTAGATTTGCGGTCCTGCGGTTGGAGGAGATTGACATAGCCGCTGCGGGCCACGTCGAAGGCGTGACCGGCCGGGCAAACCCAGCGGCGGTCCTGGCGCGCCAAAGCCAACCCGCATCCCCGCACCGGACATTGAAGCATCGTCAACTCCCAGTATAATGAGCCAGACACGAGCCACTCTATGCTTCGCCGCGCCTTTGTTTCCCTACTGCCCCTGCTGCCCCTCGCCGCCCAGACTCCGAAGCGGAGGGAGCCGGACGTGCCCTATGTGCCGACGACCGAGCCGGCGGTGCGAGAGATGCTGAAGCTGGCCAAGGTAACGAAGGACGATGTGCTGTATGACCTGGGCTGCGGGGACGGGCGGATTGTGATCACGGCGGCCAAGGAGTATGGCACTCGCGGGGTGGGGATCGACATCGACCCGAAACGCGTGGCCGAGGCGAGGGAGAACGCGAAGGCGGCCGGTGTGGAACACCTGGTGCGTTTCGAGGAGAAGGATCTGTTTGTGGCCGACTTCCGGGAGGCGACGGTGGTGACGCTATTCCTGCTGCCGCGCATCAACCTGCAACTGCGGCCGAAATTGATGAAGGACCTGAAGCCGGGCACACGTGTGGTGAGCAACACGTTCGACATGGGCGACTGGAAGGCAGAGCGCGAGGTGAATCTGGAGGAGGGTTTCGACGAGGAGTATTCGGGCCTCAGCCAGAAATTCTTTCTGTGGACGATCCCCTCGCCGAAACCGTAATCAGCGTTTGAAGAAGCTGGACGCGGTGTTTTTCCACTGATCGAGGGAGGAAGACTGGGGCGCGTCGGCGGCGGCCTGTTTGGCGCCGCACTTGGGGCAGAACTTTGTGTCCGGCGGGAGGGGCGTCTGGCACTGCACGCAGGCGGAAGGGGCGAGGGCGGCAGGGGCGACAGGGCGGCCGCATTGAGGACAGAAGGAGAGCTTGGAATTGACAAGCGTGCCGCAGGCGCATTTGACGCGCTCGCCGCCTTCGTGGAGGCCGAGGACGTCGCGCTTGTAGTCACCGGCGAGGACCCGGCGGAAGTCGTCGCTTTCGGCGTACTCCTTGAGCGTCTTCAAACGAACGGGGATGAACGGGTGAGTGTTGGCCGCGTTTTCGAGAATGGAGACGAGGAGAACGAGTTTGTTGACATCCTTGCGGGCGCCGACCTGGGCCATAGCGGATTCGAGGTTCATCTCGTCTTCGTAGCCGCTGACGGTGCCGGCGAGTTTGGCAAGCGCGTGGAGGCTGGCGGAGAGGTCCTGCACACAGAGCAGGGCGGCGCGATCGCAGGTGAACTCGGCGCGGCGGTACCACTCCCAGTAGGCGATGAGAAGGGGAACGCGAAGCAGGCCGACACCGGGAATGGGGACGACAGAGGCGAGCAAATCCCAATAGCGGATAAGCAGGTCACCGAGCTGGCGGTAGAGGCCATGCGCGCACTTGATATGGCCGATTTCATGGCCGATGACGAAGCAGAGTTCATCGGGGGTGAGTTTCTCGATGAGACCGCTGTGGAGGACGATGCAGGTGCGGCGCTGGCCGGCGGTGTAGGCGTTGAGGACGGGGTTGGTGGTGATGTAGAGTTCCGGGACGGGGCAAGAGAGGATTTCGCAGCAGCGGGCGGTTAAGGCGTAGAGCGAGGGAAAGCTCTCTGGCGTGGCGCGGATCATCTGCTCGTTGTTGTTGAGGAAGGTGATCTGCTCGGTGAAGTTTTCCTGGAGCCAGGTGAGCAGCGGGCCGGCGCCCGGGACTGATTTCAGAGCGGCAAGCGCTTCCTCGTCGCCGGGGTAGGTGAAAGTTTGGTGCGAGATTTCCGGGAAGCATATCTGGTTCGCGGAATAGACCCGCGCGTCGGTGTGTTTAAGGGTCATGACTCTTTATAGCGGAAATGGGACCGGCCGGCGCAGGAGATGCGCCGGCCGGTGTTGAGGAGGGTTTGGCCGCGGTCAGAAGGTCATCTTCAAACCGAGGCGGAGCATGCGGTCGCCGTTGGGTTCGCGGCCGCCGGCGTTGGTGCCGGTGATTTCAAAGACACCGCCGCGGAAGGAACCATCGGGGTTGACCAGGCGGTTGTTGATGCCGGCCGAGGGGTTGGCAAACTTGGGCGTGTTGGTCCAGTTGAACATCTCGGCGCGGAACTGGAAGCGGTACCGCTCCTTGACGGAGAACTGGCGGAACAGACCGAGGTCGGTATTGAAGAAGCCGGGCCCGCGGAGGCTGTTGAAGCCGGCGGAGCCGAAGCGAGGTTCGAGAACGCGTTCAAAGGCGAACGGGTCAAAGTAGGCCACGCCGCGGCCGATGCCGTTGAGGCGGGCAACGTCCTGCTTGACCTGGTCGGCGCGCTGGGTGCTGCCAGGCAGGCGGAGGCTGCCGCCGTCGCTGGTGACGCGAACGGGAGTCCCGGTCATGTAACTGGTGAGGGTATTGACCTGCCAACCGCCGGCGATGGCGTTCATGACACGGCCACCGGCCCACTTCTTGCCGGCGCCAAACGGAAGTTCGTAGGTGGCGGTCAACTGGAAGTTATGCGTGCGGTCAAAGTTGAGCGGGACATAGTTCAAGCTGGTATAGGCCAGGGCGGGAACCAGCGGTCCACCATTGTTGTCCTCATTGCAGCACCAGCCCATCGACTTGGACCAGGTATGGGCCATGCTCATCTGCAAGCCCTGGGAATAGCGCTTGGTGATGGTGGTTTGCATGCTGTGGTAGTTGGTATTGCCCATGGAGGTAACGAGGCTGGTTTCGACGGCGCGGCCGAACCGGGGGAACAACGGCTGGCCTTCGCGGTCGGCGCCGATGACCTGGCCGGCATTCTGGTTGAGGCGGCCGCTGACGCGAACGGCGCGGCTGGAGACGTAGCCGACCTGAGCCGACCAGTTGTTGCCGAGATCGCGCTGCACGATGAAGTTGTAGTTCAAGATGTAGCTGCGGCGGAACTCGTCGCCAGTGGTATTGACGGCGTAGTTGGTCGGGATGGTGATGCGGCCGTTGGAGCCGACCTCAGGATTGGGCAGAGTGGGCAGGCCCTGGGACAGGGTGGTGGCCCAGGAGAGCGCGGCGGGGGCGAGGTTGAAGGCGGCGAGGATAGGGAAGTTCGTCCGCAGCGGGCGGGCGAGGTTCCAGGGATCCCAGTTGAGGCCGAAGCCGGTACGGACAACGGTCTTCTCGTTCAACCGGTAGGCGATGCCGAGCCGGGGGCTGAAGAGGAGCTTGGCGACTTTGGTACCGCAATCGGTGGGGATGCCGCCGGTGCCGCAGACGAGCATTTCGTTGGTGGCAAAGTCGTAACGCTCCATGCCGCGATTCTCGCGAACGGGCATGGGGAAGCTCTCCATGCGGGTTCCGTAGGAAAGGGTCAGTTTGCGGTTGACCTGCCACTGGTCGCGCACGTAAAAGCTGAGCATCGAGGTGCGGGTGCGGTAGACGTCCGGGACCTGGAGGATGCGGCCGCCGCCATCGACGAGACCGAGCAGATAGGTCCCCATGGCATTGAACTGGTTACCGGCAGCGACGTTGCCGTTGGCGAGCCGCAACTGCGTGGGACCCTGGCCGAAGTTGAGACGGCCGGCCGCGCCGCCGGCGGCGCCGGCGAACTCGGGCTGGGTATGGTTCAACTGGAGGAAGTAGAGATCCATGCCGAAGCGAACGTTGTGGGAACCCTTCAGCCAGTTGGCATTGGCGACATACTGCTGCTGGGGGTCCGAACGGTAGTAGGGCATGTAGCTTTCGGTGGAGCCGAAAGCTGCAAAGCCGCTGATGCCGAAGCCGGGGTAGCCGGACTCGAAGAAGCGGGTGCCGTTGGTGCCGGGGATCTTCAACTCGTCACGCCCGCGATTGGGGCCGAGGCCGGGCTGCTCGATGTTGGTATCCATGAGGGTATAGCCGTAGTAGGCGTCGATGATGAAGGTCGGCTTGAAGGTGTAGGTGGTGGCCAGCGTGCCGCTCCAGGTGTTGCCGAAGCCGAGGCCGGGATTGCCGAAGGCGATGGGCGGGCCGCCGATGTCGCCGAAGGCGGTGGGTGCATTGAGGTTGAAGTCAAGCCAGCTGAGGCGGGCGTAGGCGGTCCAGCGATCGGTCATGTTGAAGTTGAATTTGGAATCGATCGTCTGACGGTCAAACGCGGCCTGGCCGAGGGCGAAGTAGTTGGCCGAGGGAATGCCGTTGGGGGCAGGATTGTTTTCCTGCGGGAGGCGCTGCATGAGCAGAGCGGCGGTGGGGTGAATCCGCGACGAGGGGATGACGTTGCCGGCGAAGGGAGTGCGGTTCGTGCCATTGGCGGCTCCGGAGGCCGGGTCATAAACTGGGAGGGCCGAAGCGGACAGATCGCCAAGTCGCATCGCGGCGGTGGGCACGGTCTGCAGCGAACCGGCGAAACGGCGGTCGGTGGAGTTTTCGTAGCTGGCGAAGTAGAAGACCTTGTTCTTCACAATGGGCCCGCCGATGCGGCCGCCCCACTGGTTGTTCACATACTTCGGATTCTGCTGGTTGGCGGGCAGAAAGAAGTTCCGCGCCTGGGACCAGTTGCCCTGGTGGAAGTGGAACAGGGCGCCGTTGATGTCATTGGAGCCGGAGCGGATGGTGACGTTGACCGATGCACCGCCGGCCAGGCCCTGTTCGGCGTCGAAGGTGTTGGTGACGATGTTGACGGTGTCAATCGACTCGAGCGCCGGGACATAGCTGGCGATGTGCGGGAGCCAGACATTGGTAGCACTGGCGCCATCGATGCGGGTATTGTTGGATGCGGTATTGTTGCCGTTGGTCTGCCACTGCATGGCGCGGGAGGGGTTCGAGGGAACCGAGTGGGGCGTGCTGGGGGGCGAGATGCCGGGAATGGTGAGGAAGAGGGCCTGGTAGTTGCGGCCATTGGCGACCGGGAGTTCGGTCAGCTGCTTGGCCGTCATTTCGGCTTTGACTTCGGCACGGTCCGTCTGAAGCAGGGCGGCGCCCGCTTCGACGGTGATGGTTTCCGCGACCTGGCCGACCTGCATCTTCATGTCGACGCGGGCGGTGGAGTTGACGGCGATTTCCACGTTGTCCTGCAGGACGCTGCGGAAGCCCTCCTTGTTGATGCGGACCGAATAGGTGCCGCTCTGGACGGTAGGGATGTTGTAGCCGCCCGAGTCGTTGGTGACCGTGGTGCGGGTGGCGCCCGTCTGCTTGTTGGTAATGGTGACCGTAGCTCCGGGAACCACGGCGTCGGAAGAGTCGGTAACAGTGCCGGTCAGCGAACCATACAGGATCTGTGCGGAAGCCGAGGGAGCAGCCAGACCGAGAAGGAACACAGCGGCGCAGAATGCGCTACGTGAGAATAACTTCATTCGGGAAGACTCCTTGTTGACCCGAATTATATTCCGGAGTCATACCGCAGTGCATGAATGTGGTTTAATATGCAATTGGTTAGAACTGGACGCTGCGCTCGGCGCAGTCGCGGCAGTGGGGGCAGAGGGCGGCCTGCTTCTGATCGAGGAGTTCCACATTGTGGGTGGCGGCCATGGCGCAGGACCAGTCATCGCAGTGGCGGAGACCGAGGGTATGGCCGAGTTCGTGAATGGCTTCCTTGGTGAGGCGGGCGTCGAGCGAGACGGGATCGAAGGGAAGGCCGTAGAAGCGGTCATCGAGACGATGGAGCGAGACGAGGGCGGCAGGTCCGCGCAGCTGCGCTTCGCCGAAGACGTAGGTGAGGACGGGGACGTAGAGATCGAGCGGGGTAACGCCAAGGACGTGGGTATGGGTGGCGGGGATTGCTGCGGCGAGGGCGGCGACGATGGGCGTCGAGTAGTATTGGCGGCGCTCCGGGGAATAGGCAAAGGCGGCGTCGAGAGGAGCGGTGTCGGTGGTGACGGAGACGTGGAAGATCTGCGCGAGGCGGGCGGCGAGGCGGTCGAGTTGCGCCAGGTCGGGAGACGCCTGGCCGGTGGTGACCGCACGCAGGGCGATGGCGTTCATCCGCCTTCCTGCTGGAGTCCGTAGCGGCGGATTTTGCTGTAGAGGGTGGTGCGGTCGATGTCGAGAATTCTGGCGGCGCGAGAGAGGTTCCAGTCGGTCTCGCGGAGGATGACGGCGATGTGCTGTTTTTCGACGTCATCGAGGCTGCGTCCGGAGGAGGGCGCGGCCGGGTGCATCTGGAAGGGGAAGGCCTCGGGGGGAAGCTCCGAGTCGCGGCAGATGAGCAGCGCGCGCTCGATGGCGTTCTCGAGTTCGCGCACGTTGCCGGGCCAGGCGTACTCGATGAGCATTTCGACAGTGGCGGGTTTCACCTTTTGGCGTGGACGGTTCATCGAGACGGCGAAGCGGTCGAGAAAGTGTTCCATAAGCAGCGGAATATCTTCGCGGCGGCTGCGTAGAGGTGGAAGGTCGATGGTGAAGACGTTGAGGCGATAGTAGAGATCGGGGCGGAAGGTGCCTTCCTCGACCAGTTTTTCGAGGCGTTTGTTGGTGGCGACGATGGCGCGGAAATCGACCTTCAGCGTTTGCGTTCCTCCGACGCGGGTGATCTCCTTTTCCTGGAGGACGCGGAGCAGATCGGTCTGGGTGCGGAGGGAGATGTCGGCGATTTCATCAAGGAAGACTGTGCCGCCCTCGGCGACTTCGAACTTACCCTTTTTCCGGGCGTGGGCTCCGGTGAAGGCGCCTTTTTCGTGTCCGAACAGTTCGCTTTCGAGCAGGGTTTCTGTGAGGGCGCCGCAGTGGATGGCAACGAGGGGCTGGAGGCGGCGGGGGCTGGCGTTATGCACGGCGCGAGCGACGACTTCCTTTCCGGTACCGCTCTCACCGGTGATGAGCACGGTGGCATCGGTCGGCGCGACGGTATGGACGAGCTCCTGCACCTTGCGCATGGCCGCACTGGCGCCGATCAACTCCTGCGCGGCGCTGATCTGGCCGAGGCTTTCGCGAAGGCGATCCACTTCACGAACAGCGGCGCGTTGGGCGAGGGCGCGATCGACGAGGCGGACTAGGTCATCGGGATCAAAGGGCTTGGTGATGTAATCATAGGCGCCGTTTTTGAGGGCGCGGACGGCGGTTTCGACGGTGGCGTAGCCGGTCATGATGATGACGGGCATTTCGGGTTCAAGTTCGTGGAGGCGCTGCTGGAGTTCAATGCCATCGATGCCCGGCATTTTGATATCGAGCAGGGCGACCTCATAGCTGCGCTGGCCGAGTTCGCGCAGGGCGGCGGCGCCGCCGTCGCAGGCGCCCGTTTCAAAGTCCTCACTTTCAAACCAGCGGCTGAGGGAGTCGCGGACGACAGGGTCATCATCGACAATCAGGATTCTGCCTTTGGACATGCTTCCTCCTTGCGGGCGCCGGCGGCGGCCGGGGTGGCTGGAGCGGCCAGCTCCTCGGGGGCCTCGCGCGGTAACGAAATCACGAACAGAGCGCCGTGGCCGGGAGTCGATTCCAGGCGGAGCGATCCGCCGTGGCGCTCGACGATATCCTTGGCAATCGCGAGGCCAAGGCCGGTGCGGTGCTGATTCTCCTTGGTGGAGAAGAAGGGTTCAAAGATGGCGGCCTGGAGTTCGAGGGGAACGCCTGGGCCTGTATCGCGAATGGAGAGGACGGCGCCGTCCGGGGCCGGGGCGGCAGTGACGGAGACAGAGCCGCCATGGCCGAGTGCCTCGCTGGCGTTCATGAGCAGGGCGACGAGGACCTGCTGGATCTGTCCGGCATCGCCATTCATCTCGGGAAGGCCGGCGGCCAGATCGACGCCGAGATCGATGCCGGCCAACTGATAAGGGTTCCGGACCAATTGCAGCGCGCGCTCGACGACCTCTTCGAGGCGGTAGGGGCCGCGGCGGAGGGGGTTATTGCGGGCAAAGGCGAGCAGCGACTTCATGAGATCGCCGCAGCGGACGCTCTCGCGCTCGATGATGCGGAGGTTTTCGCGCAGCCGTTCCGCGCGCTCGTCATCGAGCCCCGATTTATCGATCTCCTTGCGGCAGAGGCGGGCATAGGTCAACATGCCGAAGAGGGGGTTATTGACCTCATGGGCGACTGTGGCGGCCAGACGGCCGAGGGAGGCCATCTTCTCGCTGCGCAGGAGGCCGCGGTGGGCACGCTCGAGTTCGGCGGTCTTGCCTTCGACGCGGGATTCGAGGGTGCGAGCCCAATCGGAAAGGTCGCGGTTGGCGCGGGAGAGGGCAACGGTCATGGAGTTGAAGGACCGGGCCAGATCGCCGAGTTCATCGTCGGTATCGACGTCGATCTGGACTTCAAGATCGCCGGCTGCGAGACGCCGCGTCCCCTCCCGCAGCAGGTGCACGGGTCGATAGACGACGCGCCAGATGAAGACGAAGCTGATGGCCAGCAGGACGAGCAGGGAGATGAGCAGCGAGATGCCGATCTGCTGGCGCCCCTCGGCGAGGCGGGTATCGACGTCGTCCAACTCCAGGTGAACGTCGATGACACCGAGGACGCGCCGCGACTCGGGATGCGCGTGACAGGCGGCCGAGGAACAGTCCTTGTGGTTTTCGACCGGGAGGATGGCGGCGAGTACGCGTCCGCCGTCGGGAGCGCGGAAGATGCGGGTGCGTTCGTTCGGGGCAAGCTTGCTGGCGGGCGTGGGGCCGGAGTGGCAGCCGAGGCAGGCTTCGGCGGTACGGTCCACGATGTGACCGACCTCACCGGTATCTGACGAGTGGCGAATCTCGCCGTCTTCGCTCATGAGGCGCAACAAACGGATGCCGGGCTCGCGGCCGACGTTTCGGATGAGGCCGTAGAGACCCTCGCGGTCGTTGGCCATCATGTGGTCCCAGGCCGAGGAGCGGATGATATCGGTCAACTGCTCGGCGTTGCGGCGGACCATAGCTTCGAGTTGCCGACGCTGCATACGCTCCTGGGCATAGCCGAATCCTGCGAAGATCAAAACGGCGCCCAGGGCGAGCCCCGCCGCCAGCTTGAGAGCCAAGCTCCAGCGAAACCGCCCCGGGCGTAGTTCGAGCATCAACATGTGTCAGTTCACCGGTGCGACTCTTCCCAGGACTGCGGCCACCGGGGACGCGGGTTTGTAGAGCACCGGGGCCGGTGCGGGCGGTTCCTCGCCGGGGAAGATCGGCAACCGGGCCGCAACCAAGCGGAACACCGCGAATCCGAGGGCGATCAGACCAAGCGTGACCACAACCTCTGTCCACTTTGGAACATAGCGCACCCCGCTGGCGGACTCAATCCCGGTGATGGCGACGTTGAGCCGGTGGGTGACGAAACCGAGCAGGTAGGAGACGGCGCACCAGTAGACGGCGCGGGGCCGCAGCCTGACGTTTTCGCGGAACAGCAGGAGCATGGGAACGGCCATGAGCAGGATTTCGAGACCGAACAGCCAGCTTTCGATGCTGCCTTCGTGCAGATTGCCGAACGCGCCGCGCTTATTGAGGTCGACGAAGCGGAGGGCGAGGTAGAGAGCCGTGACGACGGCGAGCACTTCGGCAAGGCGCTTGACGAGGGGGAACTCCAGTTCGCGGCCGAAGGCGCGGGAGCTATGGTAGCTCTCAAAGATGGTCATGGCGAGGCCGACGCCGATAGCGGAGATGTAGAAGAGAACCGGCAGCAGGGGGGAATACCAGAGCTCATTCAGCTTATGGGGCATGATGAGGTAGAGGCTGCCGAGAGAGGACTGGTGGAGGGTGGAGAGCAGGACGCCGGCGATGACCAGCGGCAGCATGACGCTCTTCAGCATGCGCAGCGGCTTGTGGAGGCCGAACTTCTCCAGCACCACGGGAGCAAATTCGAGGGCCAGCACGGTGGTGTAGAGCGTGACGCACCAGCCGACTTCGAACATGACCGAGCGCGGATTCCACATCACCAGGGGATGCCAGACACGCCACGGTTGTCCGAGATCGAACATGAGGGCGAC
>CAZWDD010000099.1:0-17029 GCA_964632345.1 uncultured Solibacteraceae bacterium
CACCCTGCAGGCCGGCACCGCCGCCGAAAACTGGTGGCAGTTGACCACCGGCGGGCTCCTCATGAATAAACAGCAGACCCGCACCTTCGTCCGCCGCCTCGAAGCCCAGGGCTGCAAGGGCATCTGCTTCACCGTCGACATCATGCACGTCTCCCAGCGCGAACGCGAAATCCACAACAAGCTGGAGCGTTCCTGGTGCGAAACCGGCCTCCCTAAGCGCGACGCACAAGGCCGTCTTCCCGAGGCCAAAACCCCGTGGAAGGCAGGGATGTTCGCCGGTAAGCCGAATCCGCTGCCCACCTGGGAGACGCTCGCCGAACTCTGCTCCGCCACTTCCCTGCCCGTCATCGTCAAGGGCATCATGACAGCCGAGGACGGCGACCGCTGCGTCCAATATGGCGCCAAAGCCTGCGTCGTCTCCAACCATGGCGCCCGCCAGCAGGATCACGTCGGCGGCACCATCGAGGCGCTCCCGGAAGTCGTCAAGGCGGTCAACGGCCGCATCCCTGTGCTCATCGACGGTGGCATCCGTCGCGGCACCGACGTGCTCAAAGCGCTCGCCCTCGGCGCCACCGCCGTCTGCGTCGCCCGCCCCTATCTCTATGGTCTCGCCTGCTTCGGACAGGCCGGCGTCGAACGCGTCATCCATCTCCTTCGCAAGGAACTCGAACTGAACATGGCGCTGGCCGGCGTGCCGAATCTCCGCTCCATTGATCCCTCCCTGGTTCGCATCCGTGGAGGTGCCTGATGCGCCGCCGCCTCTTCCTCGGCTCCCTGGCCTGTGCCGCCGTCGCCGCCGCTCCGCCCACTCGCGTGGCGAAGGTCGTCCGCCTTTTCAAATCTCCGGACGGCTTCCCCAATGCGCTGGAATCCTCGCCGGAGGGCATTTGGGTCGGCGAGCAGACCACCGATACGGCTTACCTCCTCGATTGGAAGTCCGGCCAGGTCAAGCGTAAGGTGGAAACCGAATCCTCCAATACTAGCGGCATGGCCTTCGGTGGCGGCTACCTCTGGATGGCCGCCAACGGCTTCGCACTCGGCCGCAGCAGCAAGTCCACCGATAATCCGACCGGCGCCGTCATCAAGGCAGATCCCGTCACCGGCAACACCGTCGCCAAATGGCCCATTCCGCACGGCGGCGGCGGCGTCCATGGCTTGGAGTATGTGGACGGCCACCTCTGGATGGCCTCCCACCGTTTCACCCGCCTCGCCAAGGTCGATGTTCGAGACGGCCGCTTCCAGCCCGTCCACGATATCCCCGTCACCCTCGGCCGTTCCCACGGTCTCGCCTGGGACGCACCCAACGCCATCTGGTGCATGTTTTCCTCCGACCGCGTCATCCACAAACTCGACGCAGCCAACGGCAACATCCTCGAAGTCATCCAACTCCCCGAAGGCGCGCCCGACCCGCACGGCATGTGCATGTACCAACGCAAACTCTACTACTGTGACGCCGGTATTGCCCCTCCCGGCGTCCCCAATGACAGTCCCGCAGCCGGCTATATCTGCCGCATCGACCTATAACGAAACCCAGCCATTCTCTCGCGCCGACTGAAACACCGCGTCGATCACGCGCATGTTTCCCTTCGCCGTCTCCAGCGATACCGGCACCGGCCGCTCGCCCCGAACCGCCGCCGAAAAGGCCTCGCCCTCTATCGTGTACTGGTCACAAATGGGGAACCTCTCGGCCACCGGACCGCTGCCCGTATCCAGAAACACCTGCGTCTCTTTGTCCGGCGGCGCATTGAACGGAATTTCGACTTCAATCCGCCCCTGCGTCCCGTGGAAGTGCATCTTCTGGTAAGGGTTCATCTGCGTGCTGCAGATGAATTGGCATTGCACGTCGCCGTAGTCCAGCATCGCCGACGCCAGCCGGTCCACCCCGAACGCCGGGTCATTCTCCACCTGGCCGCAGACGCGCACCGGGTCCCGCCCCAACACAAACCGCGACGTGAAGATCGGGTAGCAGCCGATGTCCATGATGCCGCCCCCGCCCATGCCGGCCTGATTCCGGATGTTCGCCGGGTCCGTATTGTTGTAGCTGAAACAACACTGGATCGCACGAATCTGCCCGATCTTCCCCGCCGCCACCGCATCCCGCGTCCACAACCACTGCGGATGCGTCGCCACCATGAACGCCTCGCCGATCACCACCCCCGCCGCATCCCGCGCCGCAATCAGCGCGTCCACCTCCTCGGCGTGGAGCCCCAGCGGCTTCTCACACAATACGTGCTTCCCCGCCTCCGCCGCCCGGATGGACCACGGCACGTGCAAATGATTCGGCAGCGGGTTGTAGACGACGTCGATCTCCCCGTCCGCCAGCAGTTCCTCGTACGACCCGTACGCCTTCGGAATCCCGAACGCATCCGCGTGCGTCCGCGCCGCCGCCTCATCCCGTGACGCAATCGCCGTCACTTCCAGCGTTTGGGCACGCAATAACGCCGGAATCACCTTCGTCCGGGCAAACTTTGACGTGCTGAGTATCCCCCAGCGCAACGGCTTCTGCATGCCCTCCAGCATCGCAAAAAAGATTAGCGCCGGCCAACGAATATATACATCCGATTGAATATGAGGAATCTCGTCATCGTCCTGGGCGACCAGCTCAATGACGATTCGGCGGTTTACGACGGATTCGAGCCCTGTAAAGATGCGGTTTGGATGGCCGAAGTAGCCGAAGAATCGACTCACGTCTGGTCCCACAAAGCCCGCATCGCCCTTTTCCTGAGCGCCATGCGCCACTACGAACAGCGCATGACCCAGGCCGGCCGCTGTGTGATCTACCGCCGCCTGAACGATCGCAACAACGCCCAGTCCCTTCGGCTGGAGCTGCTTCGGAGCATCGAACAGTTCAAGCCGAAGGGTTTGGTCGTCGTCGAACCAGGCGAATACCGTGTCCGTCAGGAACTGGAGGCCGCCGCCCGCGAGGCCGGCCTGCCCATTGAGTTCCGCCCGGACCGCCATTTCCTCTGCTCCCTCGACGAATTCCGCGCCCACGCCGCCGGCCGCAAGCAGCTCCGAATGGAGTACTTCTACCGGGAGATGCGCCGCCGTCATGGCGTCCTGATGGACGGCGACGCTCCCGCCGGCGGCGAATGGAACTACGACAAGGAAAACCGCGAGCACTTCGGCTCCCAGGGCCCGGTCGATACTCCCTTCCCCTATGAGTGCAAACCCGATCGCACCACCCGCGAAGTCATCGATCTGGTGCAGGATCGCTTCTCCCGCCACCCCGGCCTCCTCGAAGGCTTCGATTGGCCCGTCACTCCCGAAGACGCTGACCGCGCCCTGGCCGACTTCATCGAACACCGCCTTCCCTGGTTCGGCGCCTATCAGGACGCCATGTGGACCGACGAGCCGTGGCTGTTCCACTCCCGCCTCTCCGCGGCCATGAACCTGAAGATCCTCTCCCCTCGCAAGGTCATCGCCGCCGCCGAAGCGGCCTATCGCGCCGGCGCCGCCCCGTTGGCGGCCGTCGAAGGCTTCATCCGCCAGATCCTCGGCTGGCGCGAGTATGTCCGCGGCATCTACTGGACCCAGATGCCCGGTTACCTGGAGCGCAACGCCCTCAACGCCACCAATCCGCTCCCGCGCTTCTTCTGGACCGGAAATACCGATCTCAACTGTCTCCGCCAGGCCATCAACCAGACACTCGATTTCGGCTACGCGCACCACATTCAGCGCCTCATGGTCACCGGCCTCTACTGCCTCCTCGCCGGCATCGACCCCAAACAGGTCCACGCCTGGTATCTGGCCGTCTACGTGGACGCCGTCGAATGGGTGGAGCTTCCCAATACGCTCGGCATGTCGCAGTACGCCGACGGCGGTCTGATGGCGTCCAAGCCCTACGTCGCCAGCGGCAAATACATTGACCGCATGTCGAACTACTGCAAGGGCTGCAAGTACAAACCGGACTCCTGCCCCATCACGGAAATGTACTGGCAGTTCCTCGACAAGCACCAGGAAACGCTCGCCGCGAATCCCCGCATGACCATGCAGCTCAAGAATCTGAAAGGACGCAATGCGAATTCTGCTCTACAGCGGTAAGGGCGGCGTCGGCAAGACCTCCGTCGCCGCCGCCACCGGCCTCCAACTCGCCCGCCAGGGCGTCAAGACGCTCGTCATGAGCGTCGACCCCGCCCACTCCCTCGCCGACTCGTTCGCCCTCAAGTCAGGCCTCTTTGACGCTCGTACAGCCGACCCCTTCTCCGTCTCGGAAAACCTCGACATTCAGGAAGTGAACATCCAGTTGGAAATCAAACGCCACTGGCGCGAAATCTCCGGCTACATCACCACCGTTCTCCGCACCAGCGGTCTCGGCGACGTGGAAGCCGAGGAAATGGCGATCCTTCCCGGCATGGAAGAGCTCAGCGCCATGATGTACGTCAACCAGTACCGCAAGCGCTCCACCTACGACGCCATCGTCCTCGACTGCGCCCCCACCGCCGAATCGCTCCGCTTCATCTCCATGCCCACCACGCTCGACTGGTACATGAAGCACGTCTTCCCCATGGAGCGCAAAGTCTTCAACGCCGTCCGCCCGCTCGCCAACCGCGTCTCCCCCGTCGAACTGCCCTCGGACTCCTACTTCGCCAACATCAAGGATCTCTTCGAGAAGATTGAAGGCATCGACTCCATCCTCGAAGACCCACAACTGACCAGCGTCCGCCTCGTCTCCAATCCCGAACGCATGGTACTCCGCGAGACTCAGCGCGCCTTCGTCTACTTCTCTCTCCACGGCCTAACCGTGGATACCATCGTCGTCAACCGTGTTCTTCCCGCCGAAGCCTCGGACTCCTACTTCGGCAAGTGGCGCGACGCGCAGCAGGAGATTCTCGGCGAGATGGAGTCCTACTTCAATCCCGTCCCCGTCCGCCGCGTGCCCATGTTCCAGGAAGAGGTGATGGGCATCGAACGGCTGGAGCGGCTCGCCTCCATCCTCTACGCTCCGGATGAGAATCCGGCCGCCGTCACGCGCGACGAACGCCCCTACTCCTTCGGGCGTCACGATGGCGCCTACCAGGTGCGCGTCGCCATGCCGTTCGCCGCCAAAGGCGAGGTCGGCCTGTTCAAGAAGGGCGACGAACTCGTCATCGAAGTCGGCACTCTCCGCCGCCACGTTGGCCTGCCCACCACTATGGCCGCCATGCAGCCCGTGCGCGCCCGCTTTGAAGAGAAGACACTGGTAGTAGATCTCCGGGAGGTAGCGTGAGTCAGGAAAAGTGTAATTGTGGTTGCGGCGGCATTGGGCCCCTCGTCACCGAGTTCGCAAAAAAACTGGGCCCGTCAGAGGAGGTCGGCCAGCACTTCCGCGCCGCCCGCCTCGAATTATTGAAGGGCCTCCGCGCCATGCTCGACGAACAGATCGCCGCCGCGCAGGAGCCGCCCAAACACGGTACCAAGATCTCGGTGGAGTAGCACAACGGCCTGCAATGCCGTCATAATAGCGGCTTCATGGCCAAGATCGATCCCACTCAGCTTCGTAGCTACAACTGGTTCAACGGTAAGGAATACTACAACTTCTCCCGCCGGGCCAACCTCCGCTCCATGGGCTTCAGCCGCGAGATTTTCTTCGGCAAGCCCGTCATCGGCATCTGCAACTCGTTCAGCGAGCTGAACAACTGCAACGCCCATCTGCGCGGCCTCGCTGAAGCGGTCAAGCGCGGCGTCTGGGAGGCGGGCGGCTTCCCGCTGGAGTTCCCCGTCATCTCTCTGGGCGAGCAGTTCATGAAGCCCACCACCATGCTCTTCCGCAACCTCATGGCCATGGACGTCGAAGAGTCGATCCGCGCCAATCCGGTTGACGCCGTCGTGCTCCTCTGCGGCTGCGATAAAACCACACCCGCCATGCTCATGGGCGCCGCCAGCGCCGACATCCCCGCCATCGTCGTCACCGGCGGCCCCACCCTCTCCGGCAACTACAAAAACACTCCCTTCGGCACCGGCACCGACGGCCGCAAGATCTTTGACCTCCATCGCATCGGCCAGATCGGCGCCGAGGAGCTCCAGGAAATCGAAGGCTGCATGGTTCGCTCCAGCGGCCACTGCACCGTCATGGGCACCGCCTCCACCATGGCCTCCATGGCCGAAGCGCTTGGCATGACGCTCCCCGGCAACGCTGCCATCCCTGCCGTCGACTCCCGCCGCGCCGCCCTCGCCGAACACTCCGGCAAACGCGCCGTCGAACTCGTCGCCGCCGGCCTCACCCCCTCCCGCGTCATGACGCGCGAAGCCTTTGAAAACGCCATCACCGTCGACATGGCCATTGGCGGCTCCACCAACGCCGTCGTCCATCTGCTCGCCATCGCCGGCCGCCTCGGGCTCAATCTGGTCCTCGACGATTTCGACCACATCTCCCGCCGCACACCCTTCCTCGTTAACGTCCGCCCCAGCGGCAAACACCTCATGGAGGACTTCTTCCACGCCGGCGGCGTCCCTGCCGTCATGCGCGAACTCCTGCCCCTCCTCCACCGCGACGCCATCACCGTCAACGGCCGGACCATCGCCGAAAACGTCTCCGGCGCGCCCTGCCACAACCGCGACGTCATCAGCGCGTTTGACACTCCGCTCCATCCCGAAGGCGGCACCGTCGTCCTCCGTGGCAACCTCTGCCCCGATGGCGCTGTCTTCAAACAAACCGCCGCCTCCCCGGAGCTCTGCAAGCACACCGGCCCGGCCTACGTCTTTGAAAATTATCAGCAGATGCACGACACCATCGATTCGATGGACCTCCCCGTTGATGCCAATACCGTGCTCGTCATGAAAAACGGCGGTCCCAAGGGCGCCCCCGGCTTCCCCGAATGGGGCCACATCCCCATGCCCAAGGTCCTCCTCGCCAAAGGCGTCTCCGATTGCGTCCGCATCTCCGATGCCCGCATGTCCGGCACCAGCTTCGGCACCGTCGTCCTTCACGTCTCGCCGGAATCGGCCATCGGCGGACCGCTCAGCATCGTCGAAACCGGCGACCTGATTACCCTCGACGTCGAGGCCCGCCTGTTGACCCTTCACGTCGACGACGCCGAAATCGCCCGCCGCCTTGCCGCCCGTCCCATCCCGCCCCCGGCCTACACTCGCGGCTACGGCAAGCTCTTCCTCGATCACGTCACGCAGGCGCACCTCGGCTGTGACTTCGACTTCCTCCACGCCGAAAAACCGGCCGAGTGATCCCCTCGCATGATGCCTCGCTGGGCCACGCCGGCACTTTTTGCCGCCATCGGCTGGCTCTTCTACATCGCCGGAAAAGGCGCCTACGAAGGCTTCTTCTCCGGCGACGATCTTGATAACCTCGCCTGGACCCGCCACACCCCGCTCGCCACATTCCTTTCCGGTCTCCTCACCCCGCAGTTCTACGAGTCCAACTTCCGCCCCGTCGGCCACTTCTATTTCTGGTTCATCGGCCGGCTCGCCGCCCTTGACTTTCGCCCATACGTCGCCGTCCTCCACGCCCTTCACCTGGTCAACCTCACCCTCCTCTGGCGGCTTCTGTTGCGGCTCTCCTTCCCCTGGCCGGCCCGCGCCTTCGCCGTCCTCTTCTTCGCCTTTCACATGGCTGTCTTTGACGCCTACTGGAAGCCGATGTACATCTTCGATGTCCTCTGCGCGCTCTTCTCCCTGCTGACGGTCAATCTCTGGATCGGCGGCCGTCCCTGGTCCAGCTTCCTGGCGTTCTGGCTGGCCTACAAATCGAAGGAGCTTGCCGTCGCGCTCCCCGCCATACTCGCCCTCTACGAACTCTGGCTCGGCGGGCGAAACCTTCGCCCTCTCCTCCCGCAGGCCATCGGCGCGGCACTGTTCAGCATCCAGGCGCTGTTCGCCCAGGGCGGCCGCGCCGGCGACTATGGCGTCCGACTCACCCCGCTCACCCTATGGCAGACCGTCGACTACTACGCCAGCCAGGTCTTCCTCCTTCGCCACGCGGGCTTCGCTCTCATCCTCCTTCCTGCCTGGATTCGCGACCGCCGCCTCTGGTGGGCACTCGCCGCCGCCGCCCTCTGGCTCGCCCCCATGTTCCTCGTCCCAGGCCGCCGCTACGGCGCTTATCTCTATCTCCCGCTCGCGGGCCTCGCCGTCGCCTTCGCCGCGGTCACGGAGCGCTTCGGCTGGAAGTGGCTCGCCGCGCCGCTCGCTCTGTGGCTCGCCTTCAACTACTCGGAAATGCGCCACCGCCGCCGCGCCACCATCGCCGAGGCCAATGAGAATCGCGCCTACGTCCACGCCCTCGACACCTTCGCTCGCCGCAACCCCGATATCGACACCATCCTGTTCGATACCAAACCCGCTCTCCTGCCCCGTTGGGGCGCCGAAGGCGCCGTCCGCTACGTCTTCGCGCGCCTCGACCAGCGCCTGATCCATCTCGAAGACCTCGACCCGCGCAACCCGCCCCCCGGCAACCTCGCCCTGCTCAGTTGGGACGCCCCCAATCACGAACTCCACGCCCTCCGCCGCGCCGCCGCCGAAGGCGATGCCAGCTTCATCGAGATGCGCCGCCTCGCTCCCGTCTGGCAGTTGACCAAAGGATGGTATCCCCGCGAGGGCGCCTACCGCTGGACCGCCCCACACGCCCTCGCCCGCCTCCACCGTCCACTCGCCGCAACCGCATTCGAAGTCACCTGCAACATCGGCCCGGATTACATTCGCGCCATCGGCAGCGTTACCCTCACCGTCCGCGTCAACGGCCGCGAACTCGGCTCTCGAACCTTCACTCGGCAAGGCTGGATCACCGAGTCGTTCCCCCTCCCGGACGCCGGCCCCGGCCCGGCCGTCGTCGAGTTCACCGTTGACCCGCCGTTCCGCCCCTCCAACGGCGATCCGCGCCCCCTCGGCATACCCATCGGCTCCTTCGGCTTTCGCTGACCATCCCCCGGAACGAACCACTACACTGGGGGTATGCGCCTATTTGTGATTGCTCTCTGCTCGGTCACCCTGCTCCTTGCCCAATCCGCCTCCGGCATCCGCTGGAAGGCCCCCGCCGCCTGGAAACAGTCACCCGATCGGCCCATGCGCGCAGCCACCTATGCCGCCCCCGCCGCCAGCGGCGACAAGGAACCCGGCGAAGTCGCAGTTTTCTATTTCGGCCCCGGCCAGGGCGGCGGCGTCCAGGCCAATATCGACCGTTGGATCGGCCAGTTCACCACCAGGTCCGGCGCGCCGAAATCCGCCAGATCCTCCGTCGCCGGCATGACCGTTACCACCGTCGACCTCTCCGGCACCTATGGCGCCTCCGCCGGCCCCATGTCACCCACCAAAGTCGACAAGCCCGGCTTCCGCCTCCTCGGCGCCATCGTCGAAGCGCCGCAGGGCGCCGTCTTCTTCAAGTTCACCGGCCCCGCCGCCACCGTCGCCGCCAATGAGGCCGCCTTCCAATCCATGATCAAGGGCATCACCAAGGAGTAGCCATGTTCACTCGCCGACGCTTCGCCGCCTGCCTGTCCGCCGCCGGAACCGCCATCGCGGCCGACTGGCCCCAGTGGCGCGGCATCGCCCGCGACGGCAAGTCCGCCGAGTCCGGCCTCCTCCGCCAATGGCCAGCCAAAGGCCCGGACCTACTCTGGCGCGTCGACTCCCTCGGCGAAGGCTACTCCTCCTACTCCATCTCCGCCGGCCGCCTCTTTACGCAAGGCCAGAAGAAGGGCAAGCAGTGGGTCATCGCCCTCGACGCCAGCACCGGCAAAACGCTCTGGGAAACCGCCGCCGGTGACGCCTTCCCGCAGGACCGCGGTCCCGGCCCCCGCGGCACCCCAACGGTCGATGGCGATACCGTCTTCGCCCTCTCTGCCGACGGTACCCTCGTCTCGCTCGAAGCCGCGACAGGAAAGAAAATCTGGGACCTCAACATCCTCCAGCGCTTCAACGGCAGCCAGATCAACTGGGGCTTGAGCGAATCCCCCCTCGTCGACGGCCAGCGCCTCATCGTCACGCCAGGCGGCCGCGAAAAGTCCGTCGTTGCCCTCGACAAAAAGACCGGCAAACCCCTCTGGTCCGCCCCCGGTGACGAGCCCGGCTACAGTTCCGCCATCGCCTTCGATTTCGCCGGCCAGCGCCACCTCGTAGTCTTCAATGCTAAGGGCGCCGTCGGACTCAACGCCGAAAACGGCTGGGTCATGTGGAACTACTACAAGGTGGCCAACCGCGTCGCCAATATCGCCACACCCATCTTTCACAACGGCCACGTCTTCCTCAGCTCGGACTATGGCACCGGCTGCGCACTCCTAAAGCTCGAGGCGGCCGGCAACCGCGTCAAGGCCAACGAGGTCTACTTCAACAAAGACATGCGCAACCACTACTGCACCAGCGTGCTGCAGGGTAAACATGTCTACGGCTTCTCCAGCGGCATCCTCACCGCCATGGACCTCATGACGGGCGACGTCGCCTGGCGCGACCGCAGCGTCGGTAAGGGCCAACTCATCCTCGCCGACGGACTCCTCTTCCTGCAAGGAGAAACCGGCGCCGTCGCCCTCGCCGAAGCGAACCCTGCCGCCTACAAGGAACTCTCCCGCTTCGATTTCGGACGCGGCGACTATCCCGTGTGGACGCTCCCCGTCATCGCCAACGGACGGCTCTACCTCCGCGACCAGGCCAAGCTCGTCTGCTACAAAATCACCGCCTAGCAGCGCGCTCAGTTATCCGGAAACTCGAACCGGTCGCCCGTGTCCGCGGCCCACTGCCGCACACGGGCGATCAGCTTTTTCCGCTCCGCCGCGTACCGGTTGTTGTGCGCCACGTTCACCTGCTCATACGGATCGTCGTTCAGGTTGTACATCACATACGACATTCCGGCAAAACAGGCATACTTCCATCCCTCAGCCGTCACCACCCCACGGTATGGCTTGTTCACGCTGTCGCCGTGACCGGTCGGAATCACCGTCTGCAGATACGCCGAATCGGGTTTCGCCGGCTGCGGACGGTCCAGCCGCCGGAAGCCTGATAGATCGGCCCCCTGCATCCACTCCGGCTTCCGGATCCCGCACAAACCCAACGTCGTTGGCGCGATGTCCGGCGCATTCAGAAACACGTCCCGGTATCCAACTCCGCGCTGCTGATAACGCGGTTGCTCCCCACTGATCGTAAATGGAATCCGGATCGATTCTTCATACGGATTCATCTTCCGGAACTGCCCGTGCGATCCCAGCATGTCCCCGTGGTCGGACAGGTGGATAATGTGCGTCTCAAACGCCAGCCCCAATTCATCGAGCGCGCTCCGGATCCGCCCGATGTTATGGTCCCAGTTATCCACCATCGCGTAGTAGCCTCGCAACTCGCGCCGCGCCTGCAGTTGAATCGCCTTCGACGCCGGCACATTCGGCCGCAACTCCAGCGCCCCGGCGCGGTAGCGCGCCATATACTCCTCCGGCGCCTGATACGGATCGTGCGGCGGCTGCACCGACAGCGCGGCGAAGAACGGCTTCCGCTTTCCGCCCCGGTTCGCCTCCGCCCGCTCCCGCAGATGCCGGATGAACAGGTTCGTCAGTTCGTCCGTCTCATAACCCGGCAGCCGGTAGTGGAACGCGTCCCTTCCCTGCCCGCCGTGGACCCAGCAATCCCACTGCGAATTGTTGTTCTCATACCCCACCCAGGTATCGAACCCGCCCCGCATATCCTGCGGCAGAATGTAGTGTGCCGCTCGGCCCTTGCTCTCCTGGAATCCCCCCAGGTGCCATTTGCCGAACCACGCCGTGTGATACCCGGCCTCCCGGAACGGCAACGCAATCGTCGGCTGCCCTTTCGGCAGCGGGTACTGATGTCCCGGCACGCACTGATGCGCATAGCGCCCGGTCAACAGCGACCCACGGAACGGACAGCACAGCGGAAAACCCGAAATTGCGTTCGTGAACGTCACCCCGTCCACCATCATCCGGTCCATGTTCGGCGTCGACACATTCGGGTCGCCATTGGCGCCGATCGCCTGCGCCCGGTGCTGATCGCTGAACAGCCAGATGACGTTCGGCTGCTCCACCGGCGTGTAACCGCCCGCCAACTCTCCCTCGCGCTGCTGCGCCATCGCGCCCGGCGCGCCAAACGCCGTCCCCTGCAGGAAATGCCGTCGGTTCATCCATTCACTCCGTATCCCAGTATCCACCGGGCGCCCGCCGCAATATGATGTTCCCTATGCGCCGCCGCCTTTTTCTCCCGCTCGCCTTCTCCCCGCTCCTCCCCGCGGAAGAGTATACCTATGGTCCGGACTCCTCCCGCCAGCCCGGCGTCCCCCGCGGCACGGTCACCAAACACACCCTCTCCAACAGCAAGGTCTACCCCGGCACTACGCGCGACTACTGGCTCTACGTCCCCGCACAGTACAACGCCGCCACTCCCGCCGCCGTCATGGTCTTCCAGGACGGCGCAGGCTTCGTCAGCGAAACCGGCCACTCCCGCGTCCCCATCGTCTTCGACAACCTCATCCACAAACGCGAAATGCCGGTCACCATCGCCATCCTCATCACCCCCGGCCTCCTCCCCTCTCTCGACCCCGCCTCCCAGCAGAACCGCTACCACCGCAGCTTCGAGTACGACGCCGTCACCGGCCGCTACGCCCGTTTCCTCATCGAGGACATGCTCCCGGAAGTCGCCAAATCCTACCGCCTCACCGACGACCCCAACCTCCGCGCCATCGCCGGCTCCTCCTCCGGCGGCAACTGCTCCTTCACCGCCGCCTGGCACCGGCCCGACGCCTTCCGCCGCGTCGCCAGCTTCATCGGCGGCTTCACGCACCAGCGCGGCGCCCTCGTCCTGCCTTCCCAGGTCCGCAAGTTCGAAGGCAAGCCGCTGCGCATCTTCCTGCAGGACGGCACTGGCGACGTCAACATCCAGAGCAACCAGGACATGATCGCGGCCCTCGACGGCGCCGGCTACGACGCCAAACTCGTCGTCGGTTCCGAAGGCCACAACATGAAACATGGCGGCCCCCTGCTGCCGGACGCCCTCCGCTGGGTCTGGCGGGATTGGTCAACCCCTATCGCCAAACCCCTCAAGTCCTTCGCCTCCCGCTTCGTCGATCCCTCCATCGAATGGGAACCCGTCAGCCGCGGCCACATCCTCGCCGATAGCCCCGCCGTCGATACCGCCGGCAACGTCTACTTTGCCGACGCGCCCGCCAACCGCATCTTCCGCATCGACCACGCCACCGCCCGTGCTTCGACCTTCCGCGAAAACACCGGCGGCGCCTCCGCCCTCTGCTTCGGCCCCGGCGATCGCCTCTTCGCCGTTCAACCCGGCCGCCGCCGCATCGTCTCCTGGGACGCCTCCGGAGCCGAGACTGTCCTTGCCGAAAACACCCCCGCCACCCGCCTCGCCGTGTCGCCCGCCGGCGTCGTCTACTTCACCGACGCACAGGCCGGCCGCGTCTGGAGCCTCTCCCCCAACGGCGAAAAACGCGTCCAGCACGAAGGCATCGCCGCTCCAAACGGCATCCACCTGTCCCCGGATGGAGCCCTCCTCCTCGTCACCGACAGCCGCACCCGCTGGGTCTGGTCCTTCCAGATTCAGAAGGATGCCCGCCTCGCCCATGCTCTCGCCTTCCATCGCCTCGAAATTGAGGACGAGTCCGGCGAGGGCCTCTCCGAATCCGGCGCCGCCGGCCTCACCGTCGATAACGAGAGTTTTCTCTACGTCGCTACCCGCCTCGGCCTCCAGATCTCCGACCCGGCCGGCCGCACCTCCGCAGTCCTTCTCAATCCCGGCGGCCAACCGTTCACCGGCGCCGCCTTCGGCGGTCCCAATCTCGACACCCTCTATGTCTCCGCCGGCAGCGCCGTCTACCGCCGTCCCGCAAAGCGCCGCGGCGTCTTCCCCGCGCAGCCCGTCAAGCCTCCCGTACCGCGCCTTTAACACCCAATCCCTACAGGAAAACCACCACTCGATGACGCTACACTAAAGGGCACCCGAGGACAGGCTGAATCTGACCGCTCTCCTTCCGCACCGTCCCGGAGAAAGGTCTGATGCCCACTCCCCGCCCTGCCGTGATCGTTCTCGCCTGTCTGCTCGCCGCCTGCCAGAAACAGGAGGCGCCTCGCGGCCCCGCCGGCCCACCGGCCATCCCGGTCTCCACCGCCCTCGCCACCCGCGAATCGGTCCCGCATGAACTCCGCGTCGTCGGCTCCACAGCACCCTCCGCCGTCGTTCAGGTCCGCTCCCAGGTCTCCGGCCAGATCACCGCTGTCCACTTCACCGAAGGCCAGAACGTCGCCAAGGGCGCCCTGCTCTTTGAAATCGATCCCCGCCCCTACCACGAAGCCCTCAAACAGGCCGAAGCCGCTCTCGCCCGCAACCGCGCCCAGCTCCGCCTGGCCGAGGCAAACCTCGCCCGCGACAGGGCCCAATCCAAGAACGCCGAGGCCGACGCCGCCCGCTTCGCCAATCTCATGAAGGAGGGCATCATCTCCCGCCAGCAGTACGAACAGGTCCGCACCTCCGCCGATGTCTCGCTCGAAAGCGTCAAGGGCTCCCAGGCCGCCATCGAATCCGCCCGCGCCGCCGTCCAGAGTGACCTCGCCACCATCGACAAGGCCAAGCTCGATCTTGCCTACTGCCGCATCCTCGCCCCCATCTCCGGCCGCACCGGCAACCTCCTCATCCATCCCGGCAACCTCGTCTCCGCCAACGGCCCCTCCCCTCTCGTCGTCATCAACCAGCTCGCCCCCCTCTTCGTCTCCTTCAACGTCCCCGAACAGCACCTCGCCTCCATTCGCCGCCTCCACGCCCAGCGCCCCCTCGATGTCTTTGCCACCGCACAGGATGGCGACAAACCCGCCACCGGCCGGCTCACCGTCATCGATAACGCGGTCGATTCCGCCACCGGAACCATCCCCCTAAAGGCCGTCTTCCCCAACGCTGACAGTACCCTCTGGCCCGGCCAGTTCGTCAATGTCGCCCTGCGCTTGGAAACCGTCGAAGGCGCCACCGTCATCCCCGGAGAAGCCGTCCAGTCCGGCCAGAAGGGCTCCTTCGCCTACGTCGTCAGTCAGAATCAGACCGTCGAAGCACGGCCCCTCTCGCTCGGCCGCTCGTTTGAGGGCCGCGTCATCGTCGAGCAGGGCGTCTCCCCCGGCGAAACCGTCGTCACCGACGGCCACCTGCGCCTCGCCCCCGGCGCGCGCGTCCAGGTCGTCCCCGCCGTCAAACCCGTTGGAGTCGAACGCCTGTGAACCTCTCGCTCATCTTCATCCAGCGCCCGGTGATGACCTCCCTCGTCACCCTCTCCATCGTTCTCTTCGGCGCTCTCGCCTTCCGCGCCCTCCCAGTCGCCGCGCTCCCCTCCGTTGACTATCCCACCATCCAGGTCCAGGCCGCCCTCCCCGGCGCCAACCCGGAAACCATGGCTTCCGCCGTCGCCACCCCGCTCGAACGCGAATTCTCTACCATCGCCGGCATCGACTCCATGAGTTCCGTCAACTCCCAGGGTTCGACCCGCATCACCATCCAGTTCACCCTCGAACGCGACATCGACGGCGCCGCCCAGGACATCCAGGCCGCCATCTCCAAGTCCGCCGGCCGCCTGCCCCCCAACATGCCCCGGCCACCGTCCTTCCAGAAGGTGAACCCCGCCGAATCGCCTATTCTCTACCTCGCCCTCTCCTCCGGCACCCTCCCCTCCTACACCGTCAACGAATACGCCGATACCCTCCTCGCCCAGCGTATCTCCATGGTCTCCGGCGTCTCCACCGTCAACATCTATGGCGCGCAGAAGTACGCCGTCCGCGTCCAGGTCAACCCCGAAGAACTCACCGCCCGCAACATCGGCCTCGATGAGGTCCAGCGAGCCATCCAGGCCGGCAATACCAATCTCCCTACCGGACGCCTCGATGGCGCTAAACAGGCCTTCACCATCGAGTCCACCGGCACCCTCTCCTCCGCCTCCGCCTATCGCCCCCTCATCGTCGCCTGGCGCAACGGCAGCCCCGTCCGCCTCGAACAGCTCGCCAACATTGTCGACTCCGTCGAAAACGACAAATCCGTCGCCTGGTACAACAACACCCGCGGCGTCATTCTCGCCATCCAGCGCCAGCCCGGCGCCAATACCGTGGAAGTCGTCGACGCCATCAAGGCCATCCTCCCCGATCTCCAACGCTCCATCCCGCCCTCCATCAAACTGGAGATCTCCAACGACGCCTCCGAGTCCATCCGCCACTCCATCCGCGACGTCGAATTCACCCTCGTGTTGACCATCGGCCTCGTCGTCATGGTCATCTTCCTCTTCCTCCGCAACCTATCGGCCACCATGATTCCCGGCGTCGCCGTGCCCTTCTCCATCATCGGCACCTTCGCCGCCATGTACATCCTCGGCTACAGCCTCAACAACCTCTCCCTCATGGCGCTCACCCTCTCGGTCGGCTTCGTCGTCGACGACGCCGTCGTCATGCTGGAAAACATCGTCCGCCACATGGAAATGGGCAAGTCCCGCATGGAAGCCGCCATCGTCGCCTCCAAGGAAATCGGCTTCACCATCATCTCCATGACCATCTCGCTGGTCGCCGTCTTCATCCCCGTCCTCTTCCTCGGCGGCATCGTCGGCCGCCTGCTCCATGAGTTCTCCGTCACCATCGTCGTCGCCATTCTCATCTCCGGCTTCGTCTCCCTCAGCCTCACACCCATGCTCGGCAGCCGCTTTCTTACCAGCAACCACGGCCGGCAGCATGGCTTCCTCTACCGCGCATTTGAAAAAGGTTTCGACGCCATGGCCAGCGCCTACGAAGTCTCCCTCCGTTATGCCATGCGCTGGCATGTGGCCACCTTCCTCGTCGCTGTCTCCATGCTATTCGGCACCGCCTACCTCTTCATCACCATGCCCACCGGCTTCATTCCAAGCCAGGATTCCGGCTTCTTCTTCGCCAATACCCGCGCCGGCCAGGACATCTCCTTTGAATCGATCGCCCAGCACCAGAACGCCGCCGCCGAAATCGTCCGCGCCCACCCGGAAGTCGCCGCCGTCGGCGCCTTCGTCATGGGCGGCAATCAGGCCTTCATGTTCGCCCGCATGAAGCCCCGCGCCGAGCGCCAGCACTCCGTCGACGAGATCATCGCCCAACTCCGCTCCCAGGTC
>CAZWDD010000100.1:0-17024 GCA_964632345.1 uncultured Solibacteraceae bacterium
TGGGTGTGTCTTGATTGCTAGGGGGCGATCGTGGGGGGGACCCGGTGGGGGGTGGGCGGGGGGCCGGCTTTCGTGCGGGTGAGCCGGGGCGGGGAGGAGGTGGAGTGGGTGACGTTTGAGGGGCTAGGGGAGGCGGAGTTGCTGCGTTTTGACGGGGTGCATATGTGGGCGCTGATGCGGGGGACGGCGCCGGGGGAGGGGAGCGGGGTGCTGGTGCGGTTCTAAAGCGAAGACTCTTTTACAATGGGACTTCCATACTGGGGGTTCATCATGAGTGACTATTCCGCTCAGCAGATGGCGGAACGGGCCGGGATCAGCAAGTGGACGCTGACGGCGCGGCTTGAGGCGCTGGGGCTGACAGCGCAGGACCGGATGGCACTGCGGGCGTTTGTGCCGCTGGTGGAGGCGGAGGCGGGCGAATTCCTGGACGGGCTGTACGCGCAGATGAGCACGGTGCCGGAGCTGGGGGGGATGCTGGGCGGGGCCGAGCAGGTGGGGCGGCTGAAGGCGATGCAGCGGGACTACCTGCGGGAATTGTTCGGGGCGGAGCTGGACTGGGACTATGTGCTGAGGCGGGTGCGGATCGGGGCGATGCACCACCGGGTGGGGTTGACGCCGCAGTGGTTTCTGGTGACGTATGCGCATTTCGTGGGCGGGTACGTACGGCTACTGTTTGACCGGGCGGTGACGGTGGAGGACGGGTTGGCGCAGGTGGTGACACTGCTGAAGACGGCGCTGTTTGACGCGACGGTGGTGTTGGATTCCTATGGGATGGCCGAGGAGGTGTCGATACGGGAGCGGATCGCGGCATCGGGGGAGGGGACGCCACGGCAGGCGGAAGCGGGGGAGGCTGGACTCGCGGGAGGGAGCGAGGCGGGGCTGATTGCGCGGGTGCGGGTGACGCCGGGGTCGGCCGGGGAGCGCCGGGAGTATGCGGGATTGACGGCGGAGCGGGTGGGGCGGCTAGGTCCGTTGCGGGAGGCATGGGAGCGGGCGCTGCCGGGGGTTCTGGATGGGTTCTACGCGTTCTTCACTGCGCGGGAGGAGACGGCGCGGCTGGTGCGCGAAGAGGACGTGGAGCGTCTGCGGGAGCAGGTTGGGACGTACTGGCGGGAGTTTGCGTCAGGGGAGTTTGACCGGCTGTATGCGGCGTCGCGAATGCGGGTGGGGGTGGTGCATGAGCGAATCGGGTTGACGCCGCAGTGGTATCTGGTGGGGGTGGCGCAGCAGGCCGAGGGGCTGCTGGCGGCGGCGGTGCAGGCAGACCGGCCGGGGGCGGCGGCTACGGTTGAAGCATTCGTCCGCGGGTTGTTTTTTGACCTTTCATATGTTTTGGACGCCTACATGGCCGCGCGTGGGGAGACGATCCTGCGGACGGAGGGGTATGCGAGCCAGTTGGTGGCGGGGCTGGCGTCCGGGGTGATGGTCATTGACGGGGAGCGGCGAGTGATGTCGGTGAACCGGGCGCTGGTGGAGTTGCTGCGCACGGAGTCGGCGATGCTGTATCGCCTGCCGGTGGAACAGGTGCTGGAGCTGCCGGAGTTGCGGCCGCTGCTGGAGCGAGCAGAGACGGAGCGGCGGGCGACGGCGACGGGCCGGGTGCGGGGGCGGCAGTGCCGGCTGCGAGCCGTACTGTTGGACGGGTGGGAAGGAGTGCGCGGGAGGCCGGTGGCGATTGTGGTGGACGATATTGCGGGCTGGGCGAGACTGGCGGAGGAGAGCGAGCAGACGGAAGCGCGGCTGGGAGCGTTGATCCAATCGGCGGATTTGACGGTGTGGGAGATGGATGCGGCGGCGACTACGGTGGAGTTGATTTCGGCGCCGGTGGAGGCGTTGACAGGTTACCGGGATATCTACTTTCTGGGGCGGGCCGGGGCGTGGCTGCGATGCATTCCGGAGGGGGACCGGGAGCGTTTCGAGGCGTATGTCCGAACGCTGCCGGCCGGGGGGCGGGGCACGGTGGAGTACCGGATGGTGCGGGCCGACGGGAGGGAGATATGGGTGCGGACGGCGCTGCGCCGGGAGGAGCGGATGTTGTTCGGGGTAACGGTGGATGTAACGAACGAACGGCTGACGGAGCAGCGGCGGGTAGAGCGGGACCTGGCGCTGGAGCGGGAGCGGGCCAAGAGCGATCTGCTGGCGACGATGAGTCACGAGATCCGGACGCCGCTGAACGGGGTGATCGGGATGCTCGATTATCTGTTGGGCAGTCCGTTGGGAGCGGAGCATGCGGGCTATGTGCGGACGGCACAGGAGTCGGCACTGGAGTTGCTGGAACTGTTGAACGACATTCTGGACCTGTCGAAGCTGGAAGTGGGGCGGATGGAGTTGCACGCCAAGCGGTTCGACCTGGCGGCATTGCTGGAAGGGCTGCTGGATCTTTTCGGAACGCAGGCGAAGGCGCGCGGCGTGGATCTGCGGCTGATGGTGCAGCCGGGGCTGGCGGGGGCGTGGATGGGGGATGCGGCGCGGGTCCGGCAGATCCTGGTGAACCTTTGCAGCAACGCGGTGAAGTTCACGAAGGAAGGGGAGGTGGTGATCCGGGTGACGGGTCTGGCGGCGGGGCTGGAGATTACCGTGGAGGACACGGGGGCCGGGGTGCCGCCGGAGAAGCGGGGCCGGCTGTTCGAGCCGTTCACGCAGGCACATGTTTCGATGGGTGGGACGGGGCTGGGTTTATCGATTTCGCGGCGGCTGGCGGAGCTGATGGGCGGAACGTTGCGGTATGAGCCACGGCCAGCGGGCGGATCGCGATTTGTGTTGGAACTGCCGCTGGGGATGGGAGAAGAAGAACCCTTGCCGGCCGGAGAGGGGCGGCGGCTGGCCGTGTTCCTGCGTGACGCGGAAGAGTTGCGGGGGCGGCTGGAGGGAGCCGGGTGGGTTGTGACGACGGAGCCGGAACTGGACGTGTGCGCGTATTTCATCGAGGACGCGGCGCTGATTCCGGAGTTACCCGGGGACCTGCCGCTGGTGGTGTGCGGGCCGCTGCGGCCCGTGGTGGACCGGCAGATGAGACGAGCGGCCACGCACACGCTGGGGCTTGTGCCCTTGAACGGCAAGACGCTGGTGGAGATCCTGTCGAGCCTACTGCCGGCGGCCGGGGCGGCTAAGTTTGGCGGCAGTGTTCTGGTGGCGGAGGATAATCCGGTAAGCCAGCGTGTGGTGACGCTGATGCTGGAGCGGCTGGGGTTCGAAGTAGAAGTGGTGATGAACGGAGCGTTTGCTGTGGACGCGGCGGAGCGGAAGGCGTATGCGCTGGTCGTGATGGACATGTTGATGCCGGAGATGGGAGGCGTGGAAGCGAGCCGGCGGATCCGGGCCGGCGGGCTGAACCGGGGCACGCCGATCATCGCGTTGACGGCGAATGCGTACGCGGCGGACCGGGAGTTGTGTCTGGAGGCCGGGATGGACGCGGTGCTGACGAAGCCGATCCAGATGGAGGAACTGGCCTCGGCGGTGGCGCGATATGCCGCGCGGCGAGTGTGTTAAGGAGGGGAGATGAGGCCGAACGGGAGGAACTGGATGTGGCTGGCGGCGCCGGCGCTGCTGCTTGGCGGCAACTGGCCGCAGGCGGGCGGGCCGGAGGGGACGTGGCAGGTGGCCGGGGGCGAGCCGCCGGTGCGGTGGAGCGTGGCGCGGAATGAGAATATCGCCTGGCGCGTACCGCTGCCGAATGCGGGGCAGAGCGGGATTGCCGTGTGGGGCGACCGGCTGTTTCTAACCACGTTTGCGCCGGGGGAGAAGAGGTTCAGCAGCCGGATTACCGGGCTGGCGGTGGATGCGCGGACGGGGAAGACGCTGTGGACGGTGACGCTGGACGGGGCCGAGAAGAGCCCGATGATGTACGCCTACAGCGACTCGACGACGCCGACGCCGGTGACCGATGGGAAGCATGTGTGGTTCTTCAATGCCAGCGGCGAGATGGGCTGTTGGGATTGGAACGGGAAGGAGGTTTGGCGGCGCACATTCACACCTTGGGGTAAGCCGTTTCCGTTCAACAAACAGTTTGAGCCGATGATCCAGGGCGAACTGATCTACAACGTAGAGCCGCACGAGAAGGCGGGTTGGAACTATCTGCGGGCGATCGATAAGAAGACGGGGCGCTTGGTGTGGACGAATGAGGACGGGACGACGACGTACAATACGCCGCGGCTGGGCCGGACGGCGGACGGGCGGGCTGCCATTCTCCACGGGCGTGGCGGGTGGCACGACGTGCCGGAGGCGCCGGTGGGGCTGAGCCTGACGGACGCGGTGACGGGGAAGAGCCTGTGGCGGTTTGTGGCCGGGGACGGGATGGAACATGCGCCGACGTGGCAGGCGCTTTATGTGATGCACTGGGATGCGCGGTATGCGTACTGGTTCCGGATGAATCCCGAGGAGTCGCATGTGGTTATCGATGCGCGGACGGGAATACTGGTGCGGGAGCAGTCGCTGATTCGCGGGGTTGATTACCGGCGGTGGAGCCGGGAAAGGGGTGGCTATGAGGTCTTGCGTAACGTGAATCTGCGTGAGGTGCGGGACTCGCTACCGATGCCGGAGGGGGAAGTGATCCGGGTGCAGCCGGCGTGGCACGCCAATATTGTGGTGGGCCGGTATCACTATTTCCTGGTGAGCACCGGGCACCGGCGGAACCGGAAGCCGCCGAAGGGACGGGCGGGTCCGGCGTACTCGGTGGCGCGGGTGGAGGTGGAGAGCGGGAAGGTGGAGTATCTGGAACTGCCGGTGGCGGTGGACGATACGGGGAAGCGTATCTACGGCACGGCGCTACGGACGGAGACGAAGAACGCCGAGGGAGTGGATGTGGCGACGGAAGACCGGTCGCGGATGGACGGGTGGGAAACGCCGGCGTTCTGGGGGAGTCCGGTGGCGGTGAACGGGAAGATCTTCTTCACGACGTCATTGGGGACCACTTACGTGTTGGACGGGCGGGCGAAGGTGCTGGACGAAAGGGCGATTCTTGGGGTGAATGACCTGGGGCCGCTGGGGAAGACCTGGAGCCAGAATTCGATTTCGTTCGACGGGAAGCGGATCTACCACCGGACAGCGAAGGAGTTGATTGCGATAGGAGGCGGACGATGATGCAGTGGAGTGCAGTGGGCGCGACGGCGCTGGCGGTGGCGGTGGTATTGGGAGCGTTTGGCGCGCACGGGTTGCGGGACCGGCTGGATGCGTACCTGATGGGCGTGTATGAAAAAGCCGTGTTTTACCACTTCGTCCACGCGATAGGAGTACTAATAGTTCCAGTACTATCGAGAGAGGGATCACTGACGGAGGTTGTGGCGGGACGGGTGTGCTGGCTGCTGCTGGCGGGAGTGCTGTTGTTCTCTGGGTCTCTGTATGTACTTGCAATAACTGGAGTTCGTGCGCTGGGGGCAGTAACGCCGCTGGGTGGCGTGGCGTTTATTGCGGGTTGGCTGCTGCTAGCGTATGCGCTGTTGCGGCCGTCCAAGAGATAGGCCTTTGATGTGATGGGTTAGTTCGAAATACGGTCGTATTCAGGTGTTTTCTGTATTCCCATTGGGAGGAAAATGCCTGAGCATAGTACTGTGAAGCGGTACTCCCATACTTTAGATCTGGTAAGACTAGTGGTGTGCCTGTTGGTAGCGCTGGTACACATCGCTCCGAAGGAGCTTTTGGGTGAGCAACTGAGCTGGTCTCTATCAAGCGGGGTTTGCTCGACGATATTTTTTGGGATGTCTGGGTTTATCCTTTGCCAGACGGGCGGATACTGGCGAGAGTCGTGGCGGAGCCTGGTGATCCAGCGGATAGCCCGATTGTATCCGGTGCATGCGTTTGGAGTGGTGGTGCTGGCGCCGTTTTTGTTTCTGGGAGCGGACCGGTGGCCGACGGTTGATGCGGCGAGGGAGGTGGCGTGGAATCTGCTGGGGTTGCAGGCGCTGCGGTGGGATCAGCAGCCGGGGATTCAATTGGAGTTGAACGGGCCGGCGTGGTCTGTGACGCCGCTGCTGTTCGGGGGGATGGTGCTGCCTGTTTTGCGGCGACTGGGGATGCGGGACTGGCGGGTGACGGCGCTGCTTGGGGTGCTGGCGGCACTGTGCGCGGGGCGGATCGCGGTAACGTTTGCGGCGCCGGAGATTCGGGATGCGGTGGACCTGATGGCGCGGCATACGTCGCCGGTGCCGCATATGGTGGAGATACTGTGCGGCGGGATCTGCTATTTGTTGATGACGAAAGCGCCGGAGGGATTGCAGCGGTGGCTGGGACGGGATTCGACGATGGCGCTGGCGGCGGGGCTGATTGCGGTGCCGCTATGGGTGGCAACGGGGAACGGGGGCGAGGCTGGCGCGTACTATTTCGTGCACGGCCCGGCGTTTCCGGCGGTGTTGCTGTTTGTGTGCGCGGCGTACTATAACGCCGGGGTGATGGACGCGGTGAGCCGGGCGCGGTGGGTGAAGATGGGTGGGGAGATGTCGATCCTGATCTTCCTGCTGCATATGCCTGTGTGGCGGGTGATGTGCCGGGTGGGGCAGCGGATGGGGATTCCGCAGGCGACGCTGGAATCGGGGCCGGCGATCGGGTTGGGAATGGTGGCGATTGTGACGGCGGCGTACTTCGGACTGCGTCCGGCGGAGATGTCGCGGCGATGGGTGACAGGGGTGCTGGAGGGTTGGACCGGGGCACGGGCGGCGACGCCGGTGCGGACGGTGCTTGCCGGGGAGAGCGGGTTGGTGGGAGATCTGGTGCGAATGGGCGGGGAGTTAGGGTATTCGGAACCAGAGCGGCAGAAGGCTGAGGAAGCGAGGCCGATGGTGCGGCAGAAAGCGGCCGGGGCCTGAGCGGAAAGCGTGGGGGCGTTCCAGGGGACCGGGAGTGGATGAGAGTGGTGAGCGCGGAAGGAATCGAACCTTCAACCTACTGATTAAGAGTCAGTTGCTCTGCCAGTTGAGCTACGCGCCCACTCGGGCGGCTGTGCGACAGCCAAGAGTCAGGATAGCACAGGCGGGGCTAGTCCGGTAGGCGTGCGGCGGCGATTTGCGCGATATCGAGCAATTGGGGGGGCTTTTCGGAGGCGGCGGCGAGGCCGTCGCGAAACATGGTGTTGCAGAAAGGGCAGGCGGCGGCGACGATGTCGGCGCCGGTGGCGGCGAGTTCGCGGGCGCGTTCGTGATTGACCCGGGAGCCCTGTTCTTCGCCGAGGAAGGCAAGCCCGCCGCCGGCGCCGCAGCAGAAGCTGCGTTCGCCGTGGCGAGGCGCCTCGACGAGGCGTCCGGCCTGGGAGGCGACCTGGCGGGGTTCCTCGTAGACGCCCTGGTAACGGCCCAGGTAGCAGGGGTCGTGATAGACGACGCGGCGGGTGTCGGGTTTGCCGGCGGGGAGGCGGGCGAGGAGGGCGCTGTGGTGCTCGATGGGGATGGAGGCGCCGAACTCTTTATAGTCCTCGCCGAGGGTGCGGACGCAATGGGGGCAGGTGCTGAGGACCTTAGAGGCCTTGGCGAGGGCGGCGATGTTCTGTTCGGCGAGGGTTTGAAAGAGGAGATCGTTGCCGAGGCGGCGTGCGGAATCGCCGGAGCAGCGCTCTTTCTTGAGAACACCGAAGGAGATGTTGTGGTGGCGTAGGACTTTGACGAGAGAGGCGACGATGTCGCGGCCCTGGGGGTCGTAGCTGCCCATGCAGCCCATCCAGAGGGCGTACTCCTGAGAGCCGTCGAAGAGGGGTAACTCCAGTTTTTTGATGAACTTGTCGCGTTCGGAGGCGGAGAAGCCCATGGGGTTGCCGTAGCGTTCGAGATTGAGGAAGAGTTTGGCGCCGTGGTCGTCCTCCCAGGCGCCGGTGTTGACGGCGCCGCGGCGGAGGCCGATGAGGATGGGGAGGTGTTCAATGCCGACGGGGCACTGGTTTTCGCAGGCGCCGCAGGTGGTGCATTGGAAGACGTCGGCCTGGGGGATGTGGGCGCCGAGGAGGGGTTGGTCGCCGGTGACGCCGGATTCGTTAATGTGGGCGCGGAGACCGAGGATGATCTCCTTGGGGTTGAGGTGTTTGCCGGTGTTGTTGGCGGGGCAGTGTTCGGTACAGCGGCCGCATTCGACACAGGAGAAGGCCTGGAGGGTGGCGAGGCGGGTGACGTCTTTGGAGGTAACGAGGCCGAAGTCTTCGTCGCCGTCAAGCGGGGGGATGGCGGAGAAGCGGCCGCGGGAAAGGAAGACACTGACCGGGCTGAGGACGAGATGGAGATGCTTGGTGTGGGGGATGAGGGGGAGGAAGATGAGGAGTGCGGCGGTGTGGAGCCACCAGAGGAGGTGGTAGAAGGAACCGGAGGGCTGCAGGACGTAGTCGAGCAGGAAGGTGAGCATGAGCGTAAAGATCAGCAGGGCGATAAAGCCGCTTTCATAGCTGACCTGGCCGAGCCATTTGGGCTGAACGACGAGGCGGCGGATGGCGAGGCCGGCGATGGAGATGGCGACGGCGACGGCGAAGCAGGCGGCGAGCAGGCCGTAGGCGGGGCCGAACCAGCCGTCGTGGAGGGAGAAGAGGGGGAAGCCGAAGCCGATGGCGAAGTGGTTGATGGTGACGAGGCCGAAGGCGCAGAAGCCCCAGAAAAGGAAGGCATGGGCAAGGCCCGGGAGGGGGCGTTCGCGGATGACCTTGGCCTGGCAGAGGACTTCCCAGAAGAATTCGCGGATGCGGGGAGCGAGCGGGGCGAGCGAGAAGCCGGGATCCGGGCGAGCCTGCCGGACGAGGGAGACGACGCGCCAGACATGGCGCGTGAAGACGGTGAGCGCCGCGGCGAGCAGCGCGGCGAATGCGGCTGTCTCCACGGTTTGCAAGCGATCCATTCCTACCACGCTACACTAGATTTTCGGAGGGACACGCTTGCGATATGTAGTTTCCGGTGCGGCCGGATTCGTGCCGTCTCATCTGTGTGACTTGCTGCTCAGCGAGGGCCACGAGGTGGTCGGGATTGACAATTTCCTGACCGGCAGTGCAAAGAACCTGGCGCATCTGGCCGGGAATCAGCGGTTTCGTTTCGTCGAAGCCGATGTGTGCCAGCCGTTACCTGGCGTGGGGGAGGTGGATTGCGTGGTGCACGCCGCGTCGCCGGCGAGCCCGAAGGACTACTACGAGTATCCGCTTGAGACGTTGGAGGTGGGATCCAGCGGTAGCCGGAACCTGCTGGAACTGGCAAGGGCGAATGGGGCGCGGTATCTGGTAACCTCGACGTCGGAGTGTTACGGCGATCCGCTGGAGCATCCGCAGGTGGAGACATACTGGGGGAATGTGAACCCGGTGGGGCCGCGGTCCTGCTACGACGAGAGCAAGCGGTTTGCCGAAGCGATCACGATGGCCTATCACCGCAAGTACGGGCTGCGCACGAATATCGCCCGGATATTCAACACATACGGGCCTCGGATGAAGTTGAACGACGGACGGGTGGTGCCGCAGTTTCTGGATCAGGCGCTGGGGGGGAGGCCGATCACGATATATGGGGACGGGAAGCAGACGCGGAGTTTCTGTTACGTGAGCGATCTGGTGCGGGGACTTTATCTGTTGTCGCAGTCAGAGGAGCGACTGCCGGTGAATCTGGGCAATCCGGTAGAACGGACGATGCTGGAGTTTGCCGAGGTGATCCAGCGGTTGACCGGGACGAAGTCGGAAATTGTGTTTGAGCCGCTGCCGGAGGACGATCCGAAGCGGCGGCGGCCCGATATTGCGAAGGCGAAACGGGTGTTGGGGTGGGAGCCGGTGGTTTCTTTGGAAGAAGGGTTGAAACCGACCATCGCATTTTTTGAATCTATACAGGCAGGGAAGAACTGATGAAACGACGGATGATGGCAGCGCTGGTGACGATGATTCTTGGAGGGGTGTTGGGGGCCGAGCCGGTCAACCAGCCCGCGCAGGAACTGGAGATGAAGATGGAGGGCGGGCAGGTGGTGAAGCTCAGCCAGTTGAAGGGGAAGCCGGTGATGCTGGTGTTCTTTTCAACGACCTGTCCCCATTGTCAGAAGTCTGCCGAGGCTGTAGAGAAGACGATGCGCGCCTACAGCGCGCGGGGCTTGCAGGTGATCGCGGTATCGACCGATGAGAACCAGCGAAAGGATTTTCCGGAGTTCCGGAAGAAGTATGGGGCGACGTACCCGATCGGGACGATCGGGCCGCAGGACTCCTACCGGTTCTTCAATCTGTCGGTGATGCGGCCGTTCTATGTACCGACGTTTGCGTTTATTGACCGGGCCGGGATCATGAAGGAGCGGTTTATCGGGGGGATCGTGCAGGAGCCGAATCCAGCGCCTGGTGTCGAGCAGGCGGCGATTGCGCGGCAGGTGGATGCGCTCTTGAAGTCTGGACCGGCGGCGCCGGCCAAGGCGGCGACGAAGCGGAAGTAGGTTGAGGGAGGGGGCGGCTGCGGTCGCGCCCCCTCCGATTTGCCGGGTCTCGGTCTACAGGTTACGGGCAACCTGGGCGAGGGTGTCGGCGAGGTGAGACAGTTCGGTAGCGGCTTCCTGGGTGCTGGCCGCGCCGGTAGCAGTGTCGCGAGCGGTAGCGGCGACTTCTGTGATGGTTTCGACGATTTCGGCGGCGCCGCGTGCGGCTTCGGCGATGTTGCGGCTGATCTCGCTGGTTGTGGCGGTTTGCTCTTCCACAGCGGAGGCGATCGTGCCCGAGATGTTGTTGATCTCGTTGATAACGCCAGTGATCTGGCCGATGGCTCCCACGGCGCTCTTGGTATCGGCCTGAATGGTTTCGATCTTCTGGCTGATATCCTCGGTGGCCTTGGCGGTCTCCTTGGCGAGTTCCTTGACCTCGTTGGCGACGACGGCAAATCCTTTGCCTGCTTCCCCGGCGCGGGCGGCTTCGATGGTCGCGTTCAGCGCGAGCAGGTTGGTCTGCTGTGCGATGGAGGTGATGACCTTGATGACCTTACCGATTTCAATGCTGCTGTCGCCGAGTTTGGAGACGGTGGCATTGGTATCGTGAGCGAGCTGGACGGCGGAGGCGGCGACGCGGGCGGCGTCGCTGGCGCTCTTGGAGATTTCGCGGATACTGGCGGTCATTTCTTCGGCGCCGGCCGAGACGGTCTGGACGCTCTTGCTGACCTGTTCGGAGGCCGCCGAGACGACGACCGCACGGTTCGAGGTGGCGTCGGCGCTGGACGCCATCAACTGGCTCTGGTCGTTCAGCGACCGGGAGGTGCCGGTAAGGGAGTTGACGGCGAGGGTGACGTCCGTCCGGGCCTTGGCCCGGGCGGTAATGTCGGTGGCGTACTTCACCACTTTGTACGGCCGGCCGCTGGGGTCGAAGATGGGGTTGTAGGAGGCCTGGATCCAGATCTCCCTGCCGCCCTTGCCGACTCGCTTGTACTCGCCGGTTTGGTACTCGCCGCGCGCGAGGGTGGCCCAGAACTCCCGGTAGGCGGGCGAATTCCGCTCGGTCTCCTCAACGAAGATCCGGTGGTGCTGGCCCTTGACCTCGGGAAGCGTGTATCCGAGCGCATTCAGGAAGTTGTCGTTGGCGGTGAGGATGGTGCCATCGAGCTGGAACTCGATGACGGCCTGGGACTTGCTGATGGCGTTCAACTGGCCGGTAGCGTCCGCCGCTGCGTTCTTCTGCGCGGTGACATCCGTGGCGTACTTCACCACCTTGAAAGGCTTGCCGTCGGCATCGAAGATGGGGTTGTAGGAGGCGTTGATCCAGATTTCCTTGCCGCCTTTGCCGATGCGCTTGTATTCGGCGGCACGGTATTCGCCGCGATTGAGCGCGGCCCAGAATTCGCGATAGGCCGACGAGCTCCGTTCGGCTTCCTCGACAAACATGCGGTGATGCTGGCCCTTGATCTCCCCTAGCGAGTAGCCCAGGGTGTTCAGGAAGTTGTCGTTGGCATTCAGAATTGTGCCGTCGAGGCTGAACTCGATGACGGCCTGGGACTTGGAAATGGCATTCAACTGGCCGACGAGATCGGTGAAGCGCTGTTTGCCGGAGGAGATGTCGCGCGCGAAGGTGATGACTCGAACGACGTTGCCGTCATCATCGAAGATGGGGCTGTAGGTGGCGTTGATCCAGATTTCGCGACCGCCTTTGCCATAGCGCTTGTACTCTCCGGCCTGGGGTTCTCCGGCGGCGATGGCCTGCCACATCCGGCGGTAGCCATCGGCGTTCTTAGCCTCATGATCGAGGAAGAGGCTGTGATGCTGTCCCAGGATCTCATCGAGGGAGTAGCCAAACATCTTCAGGAAGTTGTCATTGGCGGCGAGCACCGTGCCGTCGGGCGCGAATTCGATGAACGCGAAGACCCGATGAAGGGCGGCGACGATGGCCGTATCGGAAGGCTCAGCCGACTTTGTGACTGCCGCGCGACGCGGACTCGGCGGAGGGACTGAGCGCTTAGTGGGATGAGAAGCAAGCATGTTAAAAAGGACTCCTTGGCAGGTGCGGTCGCAAGGACTACCCGCACTGAAAGTCTTATCGGACGGTTAGCGGATATTCATAGTCCAGATTTTCCCGTGAGGCGGATTCCGGCGGACTGCTATCTTGAAACGGGTTGGGCAGGAGCCCGCCGCGGAGGAAGATGATGTTGCGAATGGCGATTGTTTTGATAGGGATGGCGCTGCCGGTGGCGGCGGAACTTCGAACCGACATTGTTTTCTCGACACCGGGAGGCGTGCCGTTGACCTTGGACGCCTACGTACCGGAAGGCAAGGGGCCGTTTCCGGCGGTGATCATTGTGCATGGCGGCGGGTGGGAGGCGGGTTCAAAGACGACATTTGTGCCGCCGCTGTTCGAACCGCTGACGAAGGGGGGATTCGCATGGTTCTCGATCGACTACCGGTTGGCGCCGGCGCATCCGTTTGCGGCGATGGCGGCTGATGTGGACGCGGCGATCCGGTGGGTAAAAAAGAACGCGAAGACGTACAAGGTGGACCGGAAGCGGATTGCGTTGATGGGAGAGTCGGCTGGCGGGCACCTGGTGTCGTATGCCGGTGCGAGGGGGAGGGGAGAGACGAGAGTGGCGGCGGTGGTTTCGTTCTACGGAGTGCACGACATCAACGCGCGGTCGCGGAAGATGGGGGCGATCGGGAGGAACATTGAACAACTGCTGCGGATAACGGCGCCCGGCCCGGAGGCGGAGGCGAAACAGCGGGCGGCATCACCAATCAGCTACGTTCACGGGAAGATGCCTCCGTACCTGATGATTCATGGTACGGAGGATAAAGCAGTACCCTACGACCAATCGACGCTGATGTGCGCGAAAATGAAAGACTCAGGCGTGCCCTGTGAGGTATTCACCGTGGAAGGCGCGCCGCATGGGATCGGTCCCTGGGAAAAAGTTCCGGGGTATCAAAAATACAAGGAGAAGATGGTCGAGTGGCTACAACAGACGTTGAAGTAGAGCAGTTGTCCCCCGCGCAGCAGATTGTCGAGTTGGAGAAGCAGTATCTGCTCCAGAACTACGGGCGATATCCGCTGGCGGTGCGCCGCGGGAAGGGGACGTGGCTGTACGACTTCAACGGGAAGCGATATCTGGACCTGATCAGCGGGATCGGCGTGAACGCGCTGGGCCACGCGCATCCGCGGTTGACGCGGGTGATCCGGGAGCAGGCCGGGTTGCTGATTCACTGCTCGAACCTCTATTTCCACGAGTATCAGGGGAAACTGGCGGAGCGGCTGGCGAAGATCAGCGGGTTGCAGCGCAGCTTCTTCTGCAACTCGGGCACCGAGGCGATGGAGGGCGCGATGAAGATGATCCGCTCCCACGGCAATGGCGTGGCGAGCGACAAGATTGAGATCATCTCGCTGGACAACTCCTTCCACGGGAGGAGCCTGGGAGCGTTGTCGATCACGGGCCAGCCGAAGTACCGGAAGGATTTCGAGCCGCTGCTGGCCGGGCCGCGGTGGATTCCGGCCAACGACTCGGCGGCGCTGGAGGCGGCCGTCAGCGGAAAGACGGCGGCGATTGTGCTGGAGGGGATTCAGGGCGAGGGCGGGATCTACCCGATGTACGCGGACTTCCTGCGATTGGCGCGGCGGCTGGCCGATGCGCATAATGCGCTGCTGGTATTCGATGCGACGCAGTGCGGCGTGGGGCGGACGGGGACGTGGTTCTCCCACCATCTGATTGCGCCCGACGTGCAGCCGGACGTGATGGTGACGGCCAAGCCGCTGGCGTGCGGACTGCCGCTCGGGGTGGTGATGTGCAACGAACGGGCGGCGGCGTCGATCCGGCCGGGCATGCATGGCAGCACGTTCGGGGGCGGCGCGCTGGCGTGCCGGGCGGCGCTGGAGTTCATCGACATCATGGAGAACGGACTGCTGGAGCAAGTGGGGCGCGTCGGGGAGTATTTCCGTGCGGGGTTGCGGGATCTGCAGACGAAGCACTCCTTTATCAAGGAGGTGCGGGGCGCGGGTCTGATGATCGGCGTGGAACTGGACCGGCCGGGGAAGAACTACGTGATGCGCGGGATTGAAGAGGGCCTGCTGTTCAACGCGACGCACGAGACGGTGCTGCGCTTCCTGCCGCCGTATGTGCTGACGGAGAAGGACGTGGACAAAGCGCTGCGGATACTGGGCAAACTGTTCCGGGTGGTGAAGCCGTAGTTTAGCGGATGAGAATCATTCTCATTTAATAAAAACCTGCATCCTGCCGGGGATGTCCGCATCGAAACGGGTATGGACGTCGAGCAGCAGATGCAGTGGTTCCGCGACCGCTGCGTGGAGGCCGGACTGCCGTGCACCCATCAGCGCCAGGTGTTGTATCGCGCGCTGCTGGAGGCGGCGGATCATCCGAGCCCGGAGATGCTCTACGAGCGGGTGAAGCGGGCCATTCCGAGCGTGTCGCTGGGGACGGTGTACCGCAACATCAAGACGTTTCTCGATAATGGCCTGATAGGGGAAGTGAGCCTGCACCACGGGACACTGCGCCTGGAGGCCAACAACGCACCGCATCACCATCTGGTGTGCCGCCAGTGCCGGAAGATGTTCGATCTTCCCGAGGAGGGCGTGGAGGCGATCCGCCTGCGGGAGGGATTGCCGAAGGGCTTCCAGCTGGAGCGGTTCGTTGTGGAGGCACACGGCCTTTGTGCCGACTGTTCGGCGCCGCGAGAGCGCCGGGCGAAATCAAAACCCAAACACGCAAGACCCACAGAAAACTAGGAGAAAGCAAACATCATGCTTGGAGTTGGAGATAAGTTTCCCGCCTATTCCGTAATGGCGACGGTGAGCCGCGAGAAGGGCAAGGAGTTCGAGACGATCACGGATCAGAGCTATCCGGGCAAGTGGAAGGTGTACTTCTTCTGGCCGATGGATTTCACGTTCGTGTGCCCCACTGAGATTGCGGCGTTCGGCAAGCTGGCGAAGGACTTCGCCGACCGTGACGCGCAGGTGATCGGCGGGTCGACGGATTCCGAGTTCGTGCACCTGGCGTGGCGGAACAACCACGACGATCTGCGCGACCTGCCGATTCCGATGCTGGCCGACAAGAAGCACGAACTGGGCAAGGCGCTGGACGTGCTGCACAAGGGCATCGGGATGTATCTGCGGGCGACCTACATCGTCGACCCGGAGGGCACGATCCGGTTCGTTAGCGTGAACGACCTTTCGGTGGGCCGGAATCCGCAGGAAGTGCTGCGGGTGCTGGACGCACTGCAGACCGATGAGCTCTGCCCCTGCAACTGGGAAAAGGGCCAGCCGACTCTCTAATCGGGAACAGGAGACAAACCGGGGCGGGCTTACCGGCCCGCCCCTTTGTGTGAAAAGACTATGAATCTGGAACAACTACTCGATGCGGTCCCGCCTTCGGCGAAGGACCTGAAGCTGAACCTCAGCAATCTTCTGCAGCAGCCGGAGCTGACCAAGCAGCAGATCTGGGGCACGGCGGTGACCTCGGCCATCACAGCGCGGAACCCGCAGCTGGTGGCGGCGGTGAGTGCGCAGGCGGCGCAGCACCTGAGCAACGAAGCCATGGAGGCGGCGCGCGCGGCGGCGGCCATCATGGGCATGAACAATATCTACTACCGGTTCCAACACCTGGCAGAGAACAAGAAGTACGCAACGATTCCGGCGCGGCTGCGGATGAACGCGATCCGTTCGCACGGCATCGACGCGGTGGACTTCGAGCTGTTCTGCATTGCGGCAAGCGCCATTAACGGGTGCGGCGCGTGTGTGGACTCGCATGAGCGCGTGGTGCGCGAGAAGGGGACGGGGGAGGATGTGATCCTGGCCTGCGTCCGGATTGCGAGCGTGGTGCACGGGTTGGCGACGGTGTTCGACACGGCGGGCGAGGTGCCGGCGGCTACCGCTTAACGCCGAAGCCGAGATCGATGAGGCCGCCGGTGATGAACTGGACGGCGAGCGCCATGAGCAGCATGCCCATCAGGCGGGTTAGGATGTGGATGCCGGTTTCGCCGAGGAAGCGGCGGACGTTGTCGGCCGCTTTCAGTACCCAGTAGCTGATGAGCGCCGTGGTGGCGAGTGCGACGAAGATCAGCACAAGCTGCGGCGGTTGCGGGTGTGGACCGATGAGCACCATGACCGTAGAGATGGCGCCGGGTCCGGCGAGCATGGGCATGCCGAGGGGGATGATGCCGACATCCTCCTTGTGCGCGCCTTCCTCGGCCTCGCCCGGCGCCTCGTTGGTGCTGGGCCGTTTGGCCTGGACCATGTCCATGCCGATGAGCAGCAGGATCAGGCCGCCGGCGATGCGGAACGCGGCCATGGTGATGCCGAGGAGCTTGAAGACCTGCGCGCCGATGAGGCCGAACCCGCCGAGGACGAAGAAGCAGGTCCAGGCGGCGCGGCGGGCCATGCGCTTGCGATGATCCTGGGAGTGGCCTTCGGTCATGACGAGGAAGGCGGGGACGGTGGCGACGGGGTCCACCAGGAAGAGGATCGACGAGAGGGTGACGGCGAAGAACTGCCACCAGGTTGCGACGTCGACCGGCATTCCTTACCAGTATCGGTATAATCAGTCCTTGTTCGCCAGGGGACAAATTACGCCGGTGCAGTGGCGCACGCTGCTGGCCGCGATGCTCGGCTGGATGTTGGACGCGCTGGACGTGATGTTGTACTCGTT